>NZ_JANUED010000002.1:0-508408 GCF_024810155.1 Mycetocola sp. BIGb0189 | reverse complement strand
CACGCGCACGGCACCATCCCCACTGGCCGCTATCGACCGAAACCCTGTCGCCCCGACCGGATCACCCCCATCGCTCCCGACTTAGCGCCAGCCCACGCGCACGGCACCATCCCCACTGGCCGCTATCGACCGAAACCCTGTCGCCCCGACCGGATCACCCCCATCGCTCCCGACTTAGCGCCAGCCCAGGCGCGGGGCCACCTCGCCGATCAGGAGCTCCAGTGAGCGCAGAATCAGCGCGTGTTCGGGGTCCATCGAGTGCACCTGGAAGGACAGCTGGGTCGCGCGATTCAGTACCGAATCCGCCCCGAGCGAGGCCACCACGGTGTCCACATCCCCCACGTGCACGTCAAGTTTGCGCAGGAGATCATCGCGCTCCAGGGTATCCACCTGATCGCCGAGGACCACCCGAGCCAGCGGTGCCGCCCGATAGCGGCGCTCGGCCAGGGCACGCGCGGCCTCGTTATCGTCGGCGACGAACACGCTGCGGGCAACCGACACCCGACGCGGGGCACCTTCGGGTAACGCCGCCTCATACGCGTCGATGATCGGGTGCTGCAGATCGGCCAGGCTCGCCTCGGGGTTCTCCGGTGAGCGTGGCTGCGATCGAGAGAGCTGAAGACCCAACCCCTCCCGCCCGGCCCGCCCGGCCAGCGGCGGCGTGAATGTCGCGAACCAGAGTCGCTCCGCCAGCGTGGGTGCCGGCGGATACAGGAGGTTTTCGGTCGCGCCAAACTTCGCCCCGCGCAGCGCGCTGCGCAGCGTCTGGAAGTTGTCATCGAAGGCGCGATGACGATCCGCAAACTCCAGCCCGAAGGCTGGGAACGAACCGGGGGTGCCGCCCGAGCCGAAGCCCAGCTCGAGTCGCTCCCCCGAAATCGCGTCCAGGACCGCCGCATCCTCGGCCGTCCGCACGGCATTTTCCATCCCCAGGGTGATGATCCCGGTACCCAGCCGAATGCGACGGGTCTGCGCGGCCGCGGCGGCCAGCAGCACCAGCGGCGAGGGCAATCCGCCCTCATCGCGGTGGAAGTGATGCTGGGCTACCCAGGCGCTATCGAAGCCCAGGCGCTCGGCCTCCCGGATCTGTTCGATCGCCAACCGGTAGCGTTCGGGGGCGGATACGTCGTCGAGGACTCGGGTAAAGAAGGCGAGTTCGGGCATGAAGCGGAGATCTCTTTCGTTTGGGGATGAGAACGGCGTTTAGGCGCTGGCCAGCGCGCCGGCCGCGGCGGCACGACGCCCAGGAATCGCCGCGATCAGCTGGCGAGTGTACTCGTGCTCGGGATGATCAAACACGCGGGCGGTTGCCCCCTCCTCCACAAGCTCACCGCCGCGCAGTACCGAAACCGTATGGGCGAGCTGGCGCACCACCGCTAGGTCGTGCGAGATAAAGAGGTAGCTGACGCCGAGGTCGCGCTGGAGTTCGCCGAGCAGCTCGAGGATGCGCGCCTGCACGGTCACATCGAGCGCCGAGACCGCCTCATCGAGGACCACCACGTCGGGACCGGGCACCAGGGCACGCGCAATCGCCACGCGCTGGCGCTGACCGCCGGAAAGTTCATGCGGACGTCTGGTGAGAACGGTCGCCGGCAGCGCGACCCGGTCGATGATCTGGGCCACCCGGGTTCGGCGCTCGGCCGCGTCCCCGATACCGAAGTTGCGCAGCGGCTCGGTCACGATGTCGCCAATCGACTGGCGAGGATCCAGTGAACCGAACGGGTTTTGGTACACCATCTGCACCCGGCGACGCAGTTCCCGCAGCCCCGCTCCGCGCAGCCCGGTGATCTCCTGCCCGTGAATATGAACGGTCCCCGAGGTGGGCTTTTGGAAACCCAGCACGATTCGCGCGGTGGTGGTTTTACCCGATCCTGACTCGCCGACGATCGCGTGAGTACTGCCTGGGGCGATCCCGAAGGACACATTATTCACCGCACGCTGCGCCGATCCCGTGCGGCCAAAGTCCTGCACCAGATTGCGAGCGACAACAACCGGAGCGGCAAATCCGGCGGCCTCGTTCACGCCACCCGAGGCGGCATCAGCCACGGAACGCTGCACCACTCGGAGGGCACGCTCCCCCCTTGCGGTATCGGGGTTTTCGGAAACCCCCGCGGGCAACTGGAGGCCCTCCCCCAGCGAGAGGGTGGCAAAGGACGGCGCATCCCGCAGCAGCCGACGAGTGTAGGCGCTTTCGGGGTGGGCCAACACACGCTCGGTGTCTCCGGCTTCCTGCACGCTGCCGTCGCGCAGGACCACCAGACGGTCGGAACGGTCGGCGGCCACGGCGAGGTCGTGGGTGACCATGAGCACCGCGGTGCCCGAGTCACGGCGCAGCGTATCGATGAGGTCGAGGATCGTGGCCTGCACGGTCACATCCAGCGCGCTGGTCGCCTCATCGGCAATCAGCAGGGCCGGTTCAAGCGCGATCGCCCCGGCGATCAACACCCGCTGTTTCATCCCTCCCGACAGCTCGTGCGGATACTGACTCGCCCGCAGCTCGGGGTTGGGGATGCCCACATAGTCCAGCAGTTCGATGACCCGGGCACGACGTGCGGCCCGATCCTTCCAGCGGTGGATGCGCAGCACCTCGGCCACGGATTCCCCCACCTTCTTCACGGGGTTCAGCGAGTTGTTCGGGTCCTGCGGGATCCAGCCGATCGCGCGGCCGCGCAGATCTCGGAAGCGTTTCTCGCTCCACCCGGTCACGTCGCTCTCGCCGATCAGCACCCGGCCGCCGGTAATCGATCCATTACTCGCCAGCAGTCCGGTCGCCGCCTGGGCGGTCGTGGTTTTCCCGGATCCAGACTCCCCCACCACCGCGAGCAACTGCCCGGGCTCAATCTCGAGGGAGACGCCGCGCACCACATCCAGGCGCTCGCGTCCCACGGTGTAGGACACCTGCAAATTGTCGATGGTGAGGGTGCTCATCGGATCCGTCCCTTTGCGGCGATCGCCGCGCTCAGTCGATTGGCGGCAAGAACCACCAGAACCACCACCGCCCCGGGCAGTGTGGTGAGCCACCAGGCGGTGGCGATGTAGTTGCGTCCCTCGGCGATCATCAGGCCCCATTCGGGCGTGGGCGGCGGTGCGCCGTAGCCGAGGAAGCCGAGGGTCGAGATCGAGAGCACCGCGGTGCCGAACTGCAGGGCGGCCAAGGCCAACACCGCGGTCAGTGAGTTGGGCAGTACGTGGCGCCACAGCACCACAAAGAACCGGCCACCGCTGGCAAACGCGGCCTCCACGTAGTCCGATCCGCGCACCCGCACGACCTCCGAACGGGAGAGCCGGGCAAACGCTGCGACACTGGTGAAACCGACCGCGATGGCGGCCTGCGCGGTACCAAAGCCCAGCAGGATGATGATCGAGAGCGAGAGGAGCAGCGAGGGGATCGCCAGGAACACGTCGACGATGCGCATCAGGATATCGTCCACGAGGCGACGGGAGGACCCGGCAATGACCCCGATCGCGGTCCCGATAACAAAGCCCACGCTCACCGCGATCAGCGCGCCGGACAGGGAGTTGATCGCCCCGTACACCACCCGGGTAAACATGTCACGACCGGTCGCATCGGTCCCGAATAGGTGGTCCAGGCTCGGCGGCTGCTGCGCCTGGGTGGCGTTGCCGGCGATCGGGTCCAGCGGGGTGAATGCCTGCGGGATGATCGCCCAGGCGATGACGATCAGTAGCCACACCACCGAGAGAATCACCGAGATTTTCGGGCGTCCGAGCCGCTCGCGCAGGCTCAGCCGTGTGGGAACAAACGGATCGGGCAGGCTCGAAGTCTGCGTTCTGCGCTCGTCGATACTCATACCGCGACCACCTTTCTCTCCCGGGCAAGCCGGGCACCGCCACGCGTGCGAGTACTCAGGCGTGGATCGAGTATCGGATAGAGCAGGTCCACCACGAGGTTGATCACCACAAAGACGGTGGCTGAAAGCAGCACCACGGCCAAAAGAATCGGCGTATCCTGCTGGCTCACGGCCTGCTCGGTCAGCCGGCCCACCCCCGCGCGACCGAAGACGGTCTCGGTGACCACGGCCCCGCCGATCAGCTCACCAAAGAGCACACCGGCCATCGTGAAGGCCGGCAATACGGCGTTCCGGGCGACGTTTTTGGACAAGATCCACCAGGGATCCGCGCCCCGCGCGCGCACCACCGCAACGAAGGGGTAGCCCAGCACATCATCCACCGAGCGAATCAGGATCTGAGCAAGCGGTGCCGAAATCGGAACCGCCAGCGTGAGGACCGGCAGGATCAGTCCCTCAACCGGTCCCGGATTCACCACCGGAATGAGTCGGAGCTGGAAGGAGAACACCTGGATCAGCACGATGCCCAACCAGAACACCGGCACCGCCACAAACAGCGAGGGCAGAGCGCGGAAAACGTCGGCAATCTTACGCAGCCCGGGAAGGTTGGCCAGGATTGTGATGCCCACCGCCAACAGCACGGCCGCCACAAACCCGAGTGAGGCGAGCAGCAGCGTACCCGGCACCACCTCGGCCAGAAGCTGTTTCACCGGCGTCCCACTCTGGATCGAATAGCCAAAGTCACCCCCGAGAAAACCCAGCAACGAGTGCACGTATTGAATCGGCAGCGGCGTATCGGCACCATAGGCAACCCGCAGCGCGGCGATCTGATCCGGAGAGAGCCCCAGCTCGGGGTTTTCAAACTTGATCATTAGCGCGTCGCCGGGCATCGCCTGGAGCAGCACAAACGCGACCGTGAACGCGGCCAGCAGCACGGCCGCCGCCTGGCCGAGCCGGCCCAGAACGTACTTCATGGGGATCCTTTCAACGGGGAAACCACGGACGTCCGGATCGCCTCGGTCGAGGCGATCCGGACGGCGGGGGCTACTGCTTGTCTACCCAGACGGCGTCAAAGCTGGGCCGTCCCACGGATTCCGAGGAGAAGCCGTGCACGAAGTTAGCGGTGGCAAACACCTGCGGCTCCTCAAAGAACGGGATCACATAGGCCTGGTCGGCCAGATACTTCTGCACGGTCTGACTGGCCTCGATCCGAGCCTTGGGGTCCGCGGTGGAGGCCACTGCCTCAAGCAGTTCCTCAAGCTTCTGGTCGCCGATGGACTGATCGGCGTTGTCACGGTTGAGCAGGGTGTTGCGGTTCTTGGAGTAGAACTGGCTCTTGATCACATCGAGGTCCGCACGTCCCACCATCGAATGGTAGATCTGCACCTGGTTGGCATCCTGGATCGCCTTGGCATAGGTACCGGCATCGGCCTTGAGGATCTGCAGATCCACGCCGATCTTCTTGAGCTGCTGACTCACCAGAGTGAGGGCATCAAAGGAGCGCGGCTGCGGGGCAGCCTCGTTCACAACCAGGGTCAGCGGCTGACCGTCCTTTTCACGAATGCCGTTGCTACCGAGCTTCCATCCGGCCTCATCCAGCAGGGTCGCCGCCTTCTTGGGGTCGTAGCCGAAAGCGTCCTTGGTGTCCACGTAACCGAGCGCGGTCTTGCTCAGCACCGAGGTGGCCAGCGGGTAGTTCTTGGTGTAGATGGTCTTGACCAGCTCCTCCCGGTCGATCCCGGCGATCAGCGCCTGGCGTACCCGGATGTCGGAGAGCTTCTCGTTGCGGAAGCGCAGGCTCAGGCCGTTGTTCACGCCATTGGTCTGCGCGGCATACACCTGGAATCCGGCGTCTGTGACTTGCTTTTCGTCCTGAGCCTCGACGTCGCGAATCAGGCCGGCCTGGCCCGAGAGCAGGGCACCCACACGGACGCTCGCCTCGGGGGTCACGGTGATCTGAATCTTGTCCAGGTACGGACGTCCCTGATTCGACCAGGACTTCGGTGCCCACTTATAGTCCTTGCGGGCGACCAGGTCGAGGCCGGTACCGATCTTCTCGTTGTCCACGGTGAAGGGACCCGATCCGATGATGTTGGCCGCATTTCCGGGGCCGAACTTTTCAAACGGAAGATCGAGTGTCTTGGACGACAGCAGGCCCGAGTTGATGGTCGAGGTCGCCTGCAGGAAACCGGGCGACGGTGCCGAGAAGTGGAACTTGACGGTGTTCTTATCCACCACCTCGCTACTTTGATAGTTGTTGATCGCCTCCGAAACCGTCAGGCCTCGGGCCGCGTCACCGAGACCGTACAGGTCGAAGTTCTTCGCGACAACTGCGGCATCCAGCGGGGTGCCATCGGAGAAGGTCACGCCGTCACGAATGGTGAAGGTGTACTCGGTTGCGTCGGCGTTGGATTCCCACTTGGTGGCGATCCACGGCTCGAACTCCAGGGTCTTGGGGTCCTGGTAGACGAGGCGATCGGCAATGTTGTTGACGATTCCGCCGTTGGGGTAGAACCCGGCCCCCGGCGGGTACAGGCCGGTAATGGCCTGGTGCTCGAGGTAGACAAGGGTGCCGCCGGTGACCGGTTTTCCCGTCTCGCTGCTCGACCCGGAACCGGGTGCGCTGGCGTTTGCGGAGCAGCCGGCAAGCGCAAGCGCAAGCACGGTCGCGGTCGCAAGACCGGCGATAAGACGTCTCGGTGAGGGCATAGGTGGTTCTCCTGGCGCGGGGCGGAACGAGCGGGCTCGACCGCAAAACTGTGATCGGGTGGGTGAAACGTAACCCCGACAGTAGTGGCGCATCCGACCCGGTTTGGAGGGCATGACAAACTATGACCTCATGCGTCGCTCGACGACATCCCGGGGTGCGCACCCCGGAGCGCGTCACTAGGGTCGGCCCTACGACCCCGCGTCACCTCGTGGCATTTTTCGGCGCGGTCGCGGCGTGGCACGGTAGCGTGGAGCACAACGATTCACCCGCAGCCCCTCGGAAGGACCCCCGATGACCACGCCCGATGCCTTGCCCGAGACCTCTCCCGAAACCGACACGACCGCGCTTGGTTCCGTTGTGGACACCGTGATCGCCACCAATACGGCGGCATCGGAATCCTCCGGAACACGCAGTGCCGAGGCCGGCGACAGCGCGGACTCGATCGAAGCCGCGGTCGAGGGCGCGCTCACCGTGGTTGCCGCGTCCGCCGCCCGGCCCCGCGCGGTCGTGACCGGGGCCACCGGAGGCATGGGCCTCGAAATTGTTCGGGAGCTGGCACGCACCCACGACGTCACCGCTCTGGGCCGCTCGGCCACGCGCCTGGCCGAGCTGGAATCGATCATCGGAGTGACCACCCGGAGCGTGGATCTCACCCACCCGGACCGGCTCGCCGCCGCGCTGGGAGACCTGGGCCCCGTGGATGTTGTGGTGCACGCGGCGGCAATCGGCGACCAGTTCTCCGTCGAAACGGCGAGCCCCTCGGACTGGCTTACCCAGCTCACCGTCAATGTTGTCGCCGCATCCGAACTCACCCGCATCCTGCTGCCGACGTTGCGGGAGCGCGAAGGCACCATTATCTTCGTCGGGTCGGGCGCCGGCACCAATCCCGTCCCCGGCAGCTCCGTCTACGCGGCCAGCAAACATGCCCTGCGCGGTCTCGCCGACTCACTCCGAATTGAGGAAGAGTCCCACCGGGTTCGCGTCGCCACGGTTGCTCCGGGCCAAACCGACACCGAAATGCTGCGTGGCCTGATCGATGCCGCGGAGTATCGGCCGGAACGCTACATTCGTCCCGAATCCGTTGCCCAGGCCGTGAGATTTGTGGTGGACGCGCCCGCCGACGTGCACCTTACCGACGTTGCCGTCCGCCCCCGCCGCGAGCTCAGCCGGTACTGATCCAGGGTGCGCGGTGCCGGTTTCGAGCGGCACCGAGACTGACGCGGGGTGTGCCCGCCATTTTCGAAGCACGGGCACGGGCCGCATCCCCTCCTCCACAACACGCACCCACCTGCGAGTTCTCCACAGTTCCCACGCTCCGATTCATGCCTCCCCTGCCGTCATGAAGACTCGATGGCATGAACACCGCCACGCCTACGCCTTCGCCTTCGCCACCCATTGCGCCGATCTCGACTACCGCACGCAACTCGGACACTCGAGATCCCATAGTCGAGCCCGGGTGCTCCAACGGACCCGGCATCGGAGGTGAACCCGCACCTCCCCATCCGAGTTCGGCACAGCTCATGGGGCCCGTGCAACCCCGGAGTTCCCGGCATCGCTGGCATCGCTGGCATCCCCGGCTTCGCGGGCGTCGCGGGCATCCCCAGCATCTCCGACGTGCACGACGTCCCTGGCGTCCCCGTTCCATTGCGGGTGGCGTCATACTCGCGACGATACTCCCACTTGTGGGCATCGGTGTGACGCCTGTTCTCCAGGCGCTGCCATCCTCAATCCCAGCGGCGTATGCGTCTCGCACGTCTACCCCTTCACCGATTTCTTCCCCGGTGGGCTTTCTCCCGAGGACGACGGCGCCATCGCTTTCACCCCCAATGGTTTTGCGTCCGTCGCCCGAGTTCTCGTCCCCTAGGCCCTCTAGGTCCCCTAGGTCCGCTACCAGCGTGTCTTCGACTGCTGATTCCACGTCCACGGTGTCCATGCCTGCAGTGTCCACGTCCACCTGGCCCACGTCCGATGCATCCACGTCCGCCCTGTCCACCTTCGATGCGTCCACGTCCGTCCTATCCAAGTCTGCGGTGCCGACGCCCGCTGTGTCCGAGTCCAGTCCGGTGCCGCGGTCTGGTTCGGTGTCCAGGGCCAGCTCAGCATCCGGGGCTGACTCGGTATCCGGGGTCGACTCGGTGCGCGGAGCTGGCTCGGTGCGCGGAGCTGGCTCGGTGCGCGGGGCGATTTCGGCACCCGTAGGTGCACCTCCGGCACCCTTGTTGCGTGTGACACCACCCGGGGTTGCGGCGGCCAATGAGACCCACCCTGCGCCCCGAGTGGCACGATGGCCATGGCCAATTCCCCCGCCGCTAACCGTGTTCGAGGAGTTCCGCGCACCACTCAACCCCTGGAGCTCCGGCCGACGCGGAATTTCTCTGGCGGCGGTACCCGGATCCGTCGTACGCGCACCCACCGAGGGTACGGTGACGTTTGTGGGCGTTGTCGTGGATCGTCCGGTGCTCACACTTGAACACGCGGGCGGCCTTCGAACCAGCTATGAACCGCTCGATTCCATCCTGAAAACCGGAGATTTGGTACAGGCTGGCGATCCGCTCGGCACCGTGTCCGCCGGCGGGGTATGCCCACAAATGTGCCTTCACATCGGTGTGCGTTCGGGCGACGAATACGTCAATCCACGACTGTACTTTGGCAGCAGGGCACGGATCCGCCTCCTTCCGCCCTAGGTCGCATCAGTCGCGTTGGCCAAGCTTTGCAATCACTTTTCGGGACCCGCGTGCGGGATCGTTCGGGTGATGCTTTCCCCAAGATCCCGAATCTCGCAGTGCCCAATCCGGCCCACTCTCCTGGCGGGCTAAATAGGGCCGCTCAAGCGCCCCGAGCACGGTCATTTCCCCACGCGCATGAAAACTTACCGACAAAATTGGCAAAAATGTACATAAGGCTTGCCTAACCTAATGTTTGCCAATAGATTATCAACACGAACGGATCAGGTTCAGCTATCGCCCGATAGTGATCCGGTCGCCGTTTTCGCAAACGGACGCAACGCATCCTGGCAAGACCGCAACAGGCTGCCCGCCACTACCTCGGCGGGCAGCTGCGGTTGCCGGGGAATTGCCCCTACGGAAGTCTTTGGAACCCGGCGACCACACGTTCCTCTTCGACACGAACGAGCGCCTGAATTCCCTCAGCACTAGGCGCTGGCCAGAGCCATGGCGTTTGCTGTTGCTGTTGCTGTTGCTGTTGCTGTTGCTGTTGCTGTTGCTGTTGCTGTTGCATGGTTCCACACGTCACGCGCAATTTTTCATGCGCAACTGACGTTGAGAGCTGAGGACTGCGGGCTGGGAACTGAGACCTGAGACCTGAGACCTGGGAACTGAGACCAAAACGGCGTTAGTCCCCGCCCCTGCGCCGCAGGGGTTATCCGTCGTCCCCTGGCTCCGGACTGACTCCGCACCAGAGGGGTTGTGCGTTATCCCTGACTTTTAGCGAACGTTTACTACGCCCGGGGATGCGCGATTCGATAGGCATCCCGCAGTCGCTCGGTCGATACGTGGGTGTAAATCTGGGTGGTGCCCAGTGAGGAGTGCCCCAGCATCTCCTGGACGGTGCGCAGGTCAGCCCCGCCATCAAGGAGGTGAGTCGCAGCGCTGTGTCGTAACGCGTGCGGTCCCGATGCGGCAGTGCCGGGCAGCGTCCCCAAATATTTGGTGACGAGAGTATAGGCCGCACGGGTGCCCAGCGCTCCACCGCGCGCCCCAAGGAACACACGGTCGAGCTCGTTTCGCTGGAGGACCGGGCGGGCACGAACAAGATATGCCTCAAGAGCCGAGCGCGCCGGCGCGCCAAAGGGCACAACCCGTTCCTTTCCGCCCTTTCCCCACACACGAATGGTGAGACGCTGGAAGTCAATATCCTGGTGGGTCAAGGCGCAGAGTTCGGCTACTCGAATGCCGGTTGCATACAGGAGCTCCAGCACTGCGCTGTCTCGCAGCTCGATGGGATCGCCCTCGGCAGCGCTCGCCCGAACACTATCGAGCAGGTCACGCAACGGCTCCTGCGCAACGACCTTGGGGAGGCTTCGCCCGGCACGTGGTGCCCGCAATCGCGCAGCCGGGTCGATGGGCACCCGGTTGGTGCGAGCTAGCCAGCTTGTCCATCCTCGAACCGCCGCAGCGTGCCGGGCAAGACTACTGGCGACCAACCCGCGCTGACTTAGGTCCCAAAGCCAGTCCCGCAGCAGTTCCAAGTCAAGACCGTCCACGGTGGCGACGTTTCGCCGTGAGGCAAATTCGGCGAGCGCCTGCAGATCGGCACCATATGCACGCACGGTCGCCGGCGAATACTGCCGCTCGGAGTGCAGCACATCGAGGTACTCCTCGATAGCTAAAGGAATCTGCATGTCCCCATGCTGTCATACGGATTGACTCCCCGCGCCCCACACGTCGTTCACTCTCCATAGAGCCATAGAGCCGTAGAGCCGTAGAGCCGTAGAGCCGTAGAGCATGATTACCGAGGTTGTACCTTGAGGAGCCAACCGTCTCCGTTGTCGAACACCTCCTCATGGAGTGCCAGAACGCCCAGTGCGGCTCGGACTGTTGCCAGCGACAGGCCCGCCTCGATCGCGATATCGCGAGTCTGGCGCGGGCGACGATGGCTGAGGCAGTCGCGTACTCGCGCGATCTCCGAGCTTTCCGCCCCAGGCGAAAGCCGACGCTCACCCGCCCCCACGATCTTCGGATATCCCACGCGGGATGACCCGCCGAGTTCACCGGCTACCGGAAGCGATGGGTGGCTAATTTTCTGGGCGGGCCGCACCATCCCCGGGTCGGGGGCCGCCGTGAATGGGACCGGCACGGAATATGTGCTCGGATGGGACATCGAGGTGTCCAGAAAGATCGGGCTCTCGCTTGGCAGGGACGATTCGCCGTCTCCGTCATGTGGGTCTCCGCGCGGTGATTCCTTCGTCGCCGATGTCGGTTCCTCACCCGGGTCGGGCTCCAGATAGCCATCATCATCTGCGTAGAACTTTGACGCCTCGACCGCCAGCCGCGTCTGAGCCCGCGATTTGTCAGGGCTGATACCGCTATTCGGATCCACAGCGCTGTTCAGACCAGCATCGATGGTCGGGCCGGCGCCGCTGTTCGAGTCGGCATCGCTGTTCGAGTCGGCATCGCTGCTCGGATCGGCATCACTGCTCGGATCGATATCGCGGTGAGAACGTACATCGAACCCGGAGCCAAGGCCACCGCTGAGGCCTCCACCGACGCTCGGGTCGACGGCCTCGACGATAACGGGTTCGGCGATAACGGATTCGGCTATAGCGGATTCGGCAATAACGGGTTCGGCGGGGGCAACGGGTCCGGGACGATCAGCGGTGCCAGTTTCGTCCCGGAGGTCACGTGCGGGGGCCGTTAGCGTACGCGTTTTCGCGGGTGTCGCGCCGTGGGCGGGATATCTGGCCGGAGACGAGACGTCCAGCGGGTCGGGTGCGCCGAGATCCGGGCCCACTGGCGGTGAGGCCGTCAGGGGCTCGATGAGTTCAACCACCGTGTCAACATCGGTGATGAGCTGGGCCCCGTACTCTCGCACGAGACGATGGCACCCGGCCGAGGAGGCATTTGTCACCGGACCCGGAACCGCTCCCAACGGTCGACCGAGTGTGGCCGCATGTCCCGCGGTATTGAGCGATCCGGAACGCCATCCGGCCTCCATCACCACGGTGCCCCGGGACAGGGCCGCAATCAAGCGGTTGCGTTGCAGAAACCGCCAGCGGGTGGGTGAGGTGCCGTTGGGAACCTCGGAAATCACGACACCGTCACGAAAGATCCGCGACAGCAGCGCGGTATGTCCGGCGGGATAGGGCCGATCAGCCCCGCCCGCGAGCACCGCCACCGTCTGACCATGACTGGCCAGCGTAGCGCGATGGGCAACCGCGTCGATCCCATAGGCTGCCCCCGACACGATCGCGTAGCCGCGGTCCACCAGCCCGGATGCAATCTCCAGCGTGACGTTTTCTCCGTAGCGGGAGGACGCTCGCGCGCCCACCAGGGAGACCGAGTTTGCGCTGGCACCAAGCGTGTCCAGGTTTCCGCGCACCCACAGACACAGCGGCGCGTGGGCACCCAGATCGTTGAGCGCTAGCGGCCACTGGGGGTCTGTCGGCCCGATGATGACGGTGTCGGTGCGATCCGCACGATCCAGAATATCCAGGACTCGATCGGCAGCAATTCGGGGCCGCCACCGCCCCAGCGCCCGCTCGACATGTTCCCGGGTGGCCGTGGGATCACGATCTTCCTCGTGATGATTGAGCAGGACTGCGGACCAATACGCCACGGGCTCATCGCGTACCAGCGCCGTGAGCGCCGCGGGGGCACCGAGGAGGGTGATCAGTTCGTGTGCCGCCGAATCCCCCGGTTCAACAATGGCGGACCAGGCCGCGCGGGCAAAGGTCTCGATATATTCGGTCTCAGCATCCCTCGTGTGCCCACCAGCTGCCGCGGGCGTGCGCTCGGATCTAATCGGCAGGCCTTCGGCGGTGCGGCGCACGGCCGCGGCAGTGTCGAGCACGCGCGCCCGCGGGAGTCCAAACAGCATTGAGTGAGGCATTTCGGTTCCTTGGTTTCGAGGTAGACATCGCAGGTGTCACAGCATGGTGATCGGGGCTACATGGGGAATCCCTCACGCAGATCAAGCGCATGCGAGACGTCCTCGGCGGTGGGCAGGGCATGCCCGGCTAGGTCCGCAACCGTCCAGGCGACACGTAAAACGCGGTCATAACCGCGCATGCTGAGCCGTCCACGAGCAAGGCTGTCATCGAGGGCGCTCAGAGTGGCTGTGGGAATTGCGATCGGCCCCTCCCTCAGCCAGCTCCCGGGCACCTCGGCCGCTCGACCCCAGGGGGTATCACGCAACCGATGTCGAGCCCGGTCCCGGGCCTGCTGGATCCGGAGTCGGATGGCCTCGTGATCGCGATGGGGCGAATCGCGAGCAAACCGCAGCTGGGCGAGAGTCAGCGGATGTACCCGGACCTTGATGTCGATACGGTCCAGAAGGGGGCCGGATAGACGGGCCTGATACCGCCGCACGTTTTGTGCCGGGCATCGGCACCGCATCTCCTTCTCGTCGTAGTATCCGCACGGGCAGGGGTTGGCCGCGAGCACCAATTGGAACCGACCGGGAAACGAGGCGGCCCCAATCGCACGATGAATAATGATTTCTCCGGTTTCCAGGGGCTGTCGCAGGGCATCGAGGACGTGACTGGGAAACTCGGCCGCCTCATCGAGAAAGAGAACTCCGTGTGCGGCGCGGGCGGCGGCACCGGGACGGATGAGCCCGCTCCCGCCACCGATGAGGGAGATAACGGACGCACTGTGATGCGGGGCCTCCCAGGGCGGACGCGTGGGAATCCCCGCGTCCAATGAGTCTCCATTTAACGAACGCACCGCGGCCACCTCGAGTGCGGCCTCCGGGGAGAGCTCCGGCAGGAGAGCCGGGAGTCGGGCTGCCAGCATGGATTTTCCACTACCGGGTGGCCCCATCATCCCCAAGTGGTGTCCACCCGCGGCGGCGGTGATCAGCGCATCCACGGCCACATCCTGGCCGATCACCTCGGCCAGCGAGGGCTCGGACCCTAAATACGCGCCGGCTCGGCGACTCGATGCTCCGGTGAATTCAAGGTCGGCCTGCTCTACAGATTCTCCGCCCAGCCTCGGGACTCCGGACATGCCGGAGACAGCCGTGAGTGAGTTCGGTGCGCTGCCCGTGGACGGAGACCCGACACCTGCGCGAGCACCGCGCGATGAGGCAGTCTCGGGTGCGGGTTCCACATCGGCCCCGTGCCAGATCGCGGCGGCCCGCAACGACTCAATCGGGATCGTCTCGATGTCGGGCACCAGCCCTGCCTCTGGCCCGTTGGCGGCCGGAACCATCACGCGCATAAAGCCCGCATCGCGTGCGGCGAGGACGGCCGGAAGGATCCCCCGGGTGGCGCGTAGCCTCCCGTCCAGGCCCAACTCCCCCAGATGGACCACCTCGGCGACCGAGTCTCGGGATAAGCGGGCGTCCGCCGCGAGACAGGCCAGCGCGATGGCGAGGTCGAATCCGGCACCGGCCTTGGGCAAACCCGCGGGGGAAAGGTTTACGGTGATTCGTCCGGTGGGGAGTTTGCACCCCGAGTTGAATGCGGCCTGACGTACCCTTCCCTCGGCCTCCCCCAGGGAACGATCCGCCAGGCCGATAATCACGAGCCGAGGAAGGCTCTGTGAGATATCGGCCTCGACCTCGACCATTGCGCCGTGAATCCCCAGCAGCGAGACCGCCCAGGTTCGTCCGACACTCATGAGACACCGCGCAGGTGCTCGATTCGGGGCCCTCCGGGAATCCCCAGGGTGATGCCGATGGCATCGAGGCGAATCCGGCCGGCAAACCGATGCTGGCGACGCCACTCCTGGGCGACCGCGTTCATACGGCTGAGTTTGAGCGGCGTGATGGCCTCCAATGGGTCTCCCGCACCGCGTGATCGCCGAGTCTTCACCTCCACAAAAATCAGGGTGCCCGCGCGGTCTCGGGCGATAATATCGACCTCGCCGTATTGGCAGCGCCAGTTCTGCCGGGTGATGCTGAAGCCAAGCTCGCATAAAAAATGTGCGGCAATCGTCTCGCCCTCACGGCCTACCCGCTGGTTGTTGTATCGGCCCCGTCGTTGTGTCATGGGTGCACCTCCTTGCCCCCATCCTGCGCGCGCCCTCCGTTCTCGCCCGATGCCCGCCGCAGCCTGTGGAGAACGGCACCAATCACGCCACCTGTGGAGGACGATGAAACACCCACGGAATCCCCGGCGATTCGGGATGTTCTGTGTCCAGCACCCCGCGCCCGTCGACACACCGAAACATCGGCCCAATCAATTCGATATACGCTTACATTCGTCACCGACTGACGATGAGGTTTCCGTGTCGATCACCACTTTTGAACCCGCGCATGCGCGCGATTTTGCGACCCTCGGGGCCATCCTGCTGGAGGCCGGCGAATCGGTCACCACCGTGGGTGCCTCCCTCCAGGAGGTTCGCACCGCGCTGGAGCTCAGGACGCTGGAATACTCGGTGTTTCCCACCCTGGTACTGGTAACCGAATCGCACACCGGGGCCACGGTGAGCGTGACGGCTCGCACCGAGCTCACCTTCCGGGAGGCGGCGGTCGCCAATCAGCTTCCCTCGCAGCTGCGCCGCGGGCAGGTACGCCTGGATCAGGTACCCGAACTGGCGCACAGCATGCGATCACGCTCAAAACCGCGCTCGTTTTGGCGAACGGTCCTGGGAAACGCGGTCACCGCCGCATCATTTGCCACCCTGTTCCAGAGCCCCTGGTGGGCGATCCTGACAGCCCTCGTGGTGGGCGTGATCGTGGGAATGATCATGGGCGTATTTGAACGCTCCCGTCCCGGGGTGGCCCTGCAGCCTTTCGTGGTTTCATTCATTTCCACCGTCCTGATCGGGCTCGCCTCGACCTGGTTTTCCTTCCCCAATATCTCGCTGTTTGCCGTCGTCGCACCGGTTGTTGTGCTCGTACCGGGCTCGGTGATTGCCAAGGCGCTCCTGGAGGTGACCTCCGCGGATGTGATCTCCGGAGCCGCACGTATGGTGGGCGGTCTCATGATGATGGGATTTATGCTCGCGGGAATTGCCGCGGGTTCCGTGCTCACCGGTCTGGCCGTTGACCCGACGACCTCATCCCTGGTGGGAGAGATTACGCGTCCCACTCAGCACGGCGGATGGGAATCCACGCCACCGCTGTGGGCCGTCTGGCTCGGGGTGATCGGATTGGCCGCGGGTGTCAGCATTATCTTCCAGGCGGGAACCAAGCTGAGTCTCGCCTCGGCCCTGATCATGTGCGCCGCCTATGCCGCCGCGCTGTTGTTCACCCCGGTCCTTGGTGCCGCCGTAGCCATTGGTGCCGCGGCCGGCGTGGTGTTTCTCGCCGCAAAAACCCTGGAACGGTTACATCCGGCTCTGCCCGCCGCGGTCACATTTTTCCCCGCCTTTTTGCTCTTTGTCCCGGGAACCGTGGCCCTGGTTTCCCTGGCCACGCAGAGTCAGGGAGCAGTCATGGCCGCGCTCACCTCGTTCCTGAGCCTGTGTATCGGCATCCACGTGGGTGGTCTCGTTGACCTGTGGCTCGACAAGACCGTCTGGCACCTACACCGCGAACGCACCACGGCCGCAGACCTCCCGCTCACGGGTGCGCGCACGCTGCGGCGCCCCTGGCATCGCCCGCGCCCCTAGGCCCCACGCACGTCCACGAGTGCACGCCGCGCTGACTCCGTGTTATCCCAGCGGCACCGTACCCTCGGCCCCGAGCCGCTTCATCACCATGGTGGAGGTGAGGCGCTGGACGCCGGGCAGCGCACCGAGTTCGGTGTCGTAGAGCTCCTGATACGCGGCAATGTCACGGGTCAGGACCCGCATCATGTAGTCGGGCTCGCCGAAGAGGCGCTGCGCATCCACCACGTTGGGAATCGCGACCACCGCCTCCTCAAACGCGGTAATCGTGTGCAGATCGGTGTGGCTCATGGTCACAAAGATGAGGGCTTCGAAGGTGAGTCCCACGGCCTCGCGAGCCACTACGGCGCGGTAGCGTTCAATCGCGCCGGAGGCTTCAAGCTCCCGCAGGCGACGGTGGCAGGAGGAGAGGCTCAGTCCCACCCGGGTGGCCAGATCGGTGGCACTCATCCGCCCATCGTCCTGCAACAGTGAAAGAATCTCCCGGTTAATAGCGTCCATAGCACCCATTCTTCCAGCAATCCCCGCAAGTCGCGCATCATTGCGGAGCACCTCTCGCGAAATTCTTCATAGAATCTTCGACGAGAGATGGAACGGAGGCGCAATGGACCTCGCGCTGATGACACAGTTTTGGCTGGTGGCAGTGCTCCTCGTGCTCACCCCGGGTGCCGATTGGGCCTATGCGATTTCGGCCGGACTGCGCGCACGCACCATCGCCCCGGCGATCCTGGGGATGGCCTGCGCCTACACAATCATCGTGGTGGTGCTGGCGCTGGGTGTCGGTGCACTGGTCACCGCGGAACCGATCACGCTCACCCTGCTCTCACTCGCCGGATCGGCCTACCTGATCTTTCTGGGCACCAGCACACTGGTGCAGCGCGCCGGCCCACTCGCGCCCAGCGAACAGGCGCTGGATACCCGGTCGGCACACCAGTTTTTCCGCGGCATCGCGGTCAGCGGACTCAACCCCAAGGGGTTACTGTTACTCCTCGCCCTACTCCCCCAGTTCCTCTCCCCGACGGGATGGCCGGCGGCCGACCAGATGCTGGTTCTGGGCGGATTGCATGTGATCAACGGCATCGTGGTCTACTCGATCGTGGCCGTGCTGGCCCGGCGACTCCTGCGCTCGCGCCCGCGTGCCACGATGCTGGTGACCCGGGGAGCGGGCATTGCGATGATCGGTGTTGGTCTGGGCATCCTGATCGAACAGGTCATGCGAATGTTCACCCTCTAACCCGGATCTGATGCACCAAACGGGGTGCTCGGGCAATCACGCGCGGCACCCCATTCCGCGCTAGCGTAGAGCCTGCGCGTGTGTCGCCTCGGCGAGGCATCGCGCGGTGACCCTCCCCAGGCAAAGGATTCCGTGTGAGCACCTCCACCCCACCGATGACCCGCATCCGCACGGTTCTGCCCGGCCTGGGCATTGCCCTGATCGCCGCGGTGGCGGCCCAGGGCATTCATCTCCTCACCCCGGCGATCCCCGCACTCACCTGGGCCGTGCTGCTGGGAATTCTCGCCGCCAATATACCCGCGACGGCCCGTATTCTGCGCGGCTTCGCCGCTCCCGGCATCGCCTTTGCCGCCAAAAAACTCATGCGACTGGGCATCGTGTTACTCGGCCTGAAACTCAGCCTGGTGGACGTGGCGGGTCTGGGCTGGCCCACCCTGCTGGTGGTGATCGGGATCGTCCTCATCACGTTCATGGGAACCCTGTATGGCGGCAAGCTCCTGCGCCTGCCCGGCGATCAGCCACTCCTGATGGCCGCCGGTTTTGCGATCTGCGGCGCCTCGGCGATCGGTGCGATGAGTGCGGCCACCGGCGCCAAGAATAAGGATGCGGTCGCCCCGGTTGCGATGGTCACCCTGTGCGGTACCCTGGCGATAGCGGTGCTCCCGCTGGCTGGTCACCTGCTGGGCCTCGGCCCGGCCGAGTTTGGCTTCTGGGTCGGAGCAAGCGTCCACGATGTTGGCCAGGTGGTGGCAACCGCTCAGACCGCGGGCGCGGGAGCACTGGCCATCGCGGTGGTGGTGAAGCTGACCCGGGTGGTTCTGCTGGCCCCAATGGTGACCGGTACGGCGCTGGTGGTCCGGGCCCGGGAACGTCGAAACTCGGCGTCCCAGGAGACCCCGGTCTCCGCGACCCTGCCCCCGATCCTGCCCCTGTTTGTGGCCGGCTTTTTGCTGATGATTGTGCTGCGCAGTTTCGATCTGGTGGCCCCCGGCGTCCTGGATGTCGCCGCCCAGGCGCAGGACTGGCTGCTCGCCCTGGCCCTGTTCTCCCTCGGGGCCGGCGTACGCGTGGGTGAGTTGCGCCGCGGCGGCGCACGCACCGCGCTTTTGGCCCTGGCCTCGTGGGTGCTGATCGCGCTCCTCGCCCTCGTCGCCGTCTGGGTGCTCCGACCCGGCGCCTAGCGCCGAAAACGCGACATCCGGGCACCGTTGAGGTACCCGGATGTCGCGTCACGCGCGGTGATCTAGCTCTTTTCGGCCAGGGCCTTGTCCAGGGCCGTGCGGATGTCGTCGAGTCGCGTCAGCTGCAGCGGCTCATTGTCCACAAAGATCGACGGTGTGCCCTGCAGCCCGAATCGGGTGGCAGCATCCAGGTCTTCCCTCACCCGCGCCTCGGTGGCCGGGTCCGCGATGGCCGCGTCATAGGCCGCCATATCCAAGCCCAGTCCCTCGGCATAGCCGCGGAAAACATCGGCCTGGGAGTCCGCCTTGTGGCTCCACTCCTCCTGGGTTTCGAACAGCTTGTTGTACATCACCTCAAGCTTGCCCTGGCGGGCCGCGGCCTCGGCGGCGAGGGCGGCGGGACCGGAGTTCGGGTGCCCGTTCAGCGGGAAATAGCGCAGCACAAAGGTGATCTTGCCCGCATAGTCCTTCCGGACCTGCTCCATATACGGGTGCACGGCCGCGCAGGCCTCACACTCGAAGTCGAGGAACTCGGTCAGGACGACGGCATCGGGACCAGCATCATCGAGTCGGTGACTGTTTTCTGCCACCACCGAGACCCCGTTGGAGGCGGAGGGAGACGCCACTTCCTTTTTCTCGAACGGCTTTGCAATCACCAGATACACCACCCCCGCCGCGATTAGGAGGAGGGCGACAACGGCAATCTGAATTCGAGTACTGGTACGCATCGAGACCCGAGCTTAGTCGAAACCGCGGGTGAAAACACGAAAGCGGCCAGCGTGGACAAAAGTCCGCACTGGCCGCTCGCGCCCACTCCGAGGCGGGGATGTTACTTTCCGAGCGAGAGATCCTTGGGAATCTCGAAATCGCTCGGATTGAGCTCCTCGACGTTGACGTCCTTAAAGGTCAGGACCCGCACGGACTTCACAAAACGGTCCGACCGGTAAATGTCCCACACCCAGACGTCGTTCATCGTGATCTCAAAATAGAAATCGTGCTCGGTGTCCTGACGCACCAGGGTTACCTCATTGGCGAGGTAGAACCGGCGTTCGGTCTCGATCACATACTTGAACTGGGAAACCACATCGCGATACTCGCGGTACAGGGCGAGTTCGACCTCACGGTCGTAGTCCTCAATCTCGTCATCATCCATGGTGTCTCTATCCTAGACGCTTTCGGGTGTTGTGTATGCGCCGAGCCAGGTGGCTCGGTGTTGCGCGGTCAGGCCGTGTTCACGAACGGCGGTGAGGTGAGCGGGCGATCCGTACCCCTTGTTCCCGGACCATCCGTATTCGGGATGGGAGGCGTCATGTTCCTGCATCAGGGTGTCGCGCTCCACCTTGGCGATAATCGAAGCCGCGGCCACCGAGACGCAGTCGCGGTCGGCCTTCACCCGGGTGCGCACATCCAGCGGGGATGCCAGCCCCGGCGAGAGCCAGTCGTGGGATCCATCCAGCAGGATCGTGGCCCCGGCGACATCGGCACCGGCCGCGTGCAGGATCCCCAGGGCACGCTTGCCGGCGAGGGCCAGGGCGGGCACGATCCCGATCTGGTCCACCTCGGCGGCACTCGCCATACCTACCGCATGCAGTGGCGCCCAGGCACGCACCAGGGGTTCCAGCACCGTGCGCTTCTTTTCGCTCACCAGCTTGGAATCGCGCAGGCCCTCGGGAGGTGATCCCAACCCCGGAACAAACACGGCCATCCCCACGGCAACGGGCCCGGCGATTGCGCCGCGTCCTACCTCATCGCATCCGATAATCAGGCGCGAACCGGTCGCCAAAAACTGCGTTTCCACCTCATCGGTGGGCAATACTGCGGGCATTACTTCTTTTCTACGCCGTTGAACACTTCGGGATAGTTGCCCAGACCGCTCCAGCGGTCAAAGGGCCAGGTGATCACGAAGGCTCGACCCACGACGTTTTTGATCGGAACGAACCCCTTGGTGGGGCCATCCTGGTTAAAGCGGGAATCCAGCGAGTCGTAGCGGTTGTCTCCCATGACCCACAGGCTGTCCGGGGGCACGGTGACCTTGAAGTTCACGCCGGAAACACTCTGGTTTCCGTTGAGTTTGACGTACGGCTCATCCAGCGGAACGCCGTTGACGGTCATCTGTCCCAGTGCGTTACAGCACTCGATCACATCGCCCGGAAGACCGATCACGCGCTTAATCAGGTGATCGTTGTTGTCGGGTGAGGCCAGGCCCACCAGCGACAGGAACCACTCACCGGCACCCACCAGGGCGTTGGCGGGCTGCTGCTTGGGGGTGACCGGCAGCCATCCACCCGGATCACGGAAGACCACAACATCACCGTGCTGAAGCGGGACCACATTGGGAACCAGCTCGTTCACCAGGATGCGGTCGTTGACCTGCAGCGTGTTTTCCATCGACCCCGAGGGGATGTAGAACGAGCGCACCAGGAAGGTCTTCACGAGGAAGGATGCAAGAATCGCGATGACCACAATGACCGCGATGTCACGGACGAAGTACCATCCACCGCGCTTTTTGGTAGCGCGCTTATTACGTCGCGAGGGTAGATTCTCCCCCGCCAGAATGCTATCTGTCATTTAACCGCCCGAGCTCCCCACCAGCATAGCGGTGGGGAGCTCGGTTATTCTGACGGCTTGCCGTGAGAGATATGAAGCAGCGCTTAGAAGTCGCGCTTCTCCTTGATCTTCGCCTTCTTACCGCGCAGCTCGCGCAGGTAGTACAGCTTGGCGCGACGGACGTCACCGCGGGTGACAACCTCGAGCTTCTCGATCACCGGGGAGTGCACCGGGAAGGTACGCTCCACGCCAACCTGGAAGCTGACCTTGCGGACCGTGAAGGTCTCGCGAACGCCGTCACCCTGGCGACGGATAACCGCGCCCTGGAAGACCTGGACACGAGAGCGGGTGCCCTCGATGATGTTTACGTGAACCTTGACGGTGTCACCGGCGCGGAATGCCGGGATGTCCGACTTCAGCGATGCTGCATCGACTGCGTCGAGGATATGCATTTTTGTTCGCTCTCTGTACCCGCCACAGGTCGACTACGAAAATAGAATTTTGATGTAGGTGTGTGTCCGCATAGATGCCGGCTCCCCTGTGGCAGAGCGTGGCCGCGGCACAAGGGGTAATTATGTCATACTTCCGGGCGCACCCTCAACTTGACCGGGCGCACGCTAGGAGTCGCGCGGACGCTCCTCGATCACGATATATTCACCGTCATCCTCGAACCGCGGGGCGCTCGTCCCGGGCTGACCGGGCACACCGGGCTGCTGCTGAGCGAGACGTTCAAACTCGGCCATCGCTTCTCGGGTGCGCACGGCGGCCTCACGGAACAGCCGCCAGATGGAATACCAGAGGGCCCCCAGACCGGCGATCACCCCGAGCACACCAAACAGGGCCATCGAGGAGCCGAAGATTCCGAAGCCGATGATGGTTGCGTGCCAGATGGCCAGCACGGCCACATCACCCCACTCCAGCGCGCGCTGTCGTCGCACCTGGGCCCGGCCGTAAATCAGCAGGGTCACCGCGAGCAGCGCGATAAAGAGGATGGGCATCGCGAACAGGAGCCCCAGGAAATCCCAGCCATTGTTGTTGCCGTCGAAAATCACCCAGCCCAGTAGTGGCCACAGCGGGAGAACCACCACGGCCAGGAACATCCAGCGAAGGAAAACACGACGAACGAACATACCTCCAGAATACGGTGTTCGCCCCGTGGAGGATATGCCCGGACATCGTTCCCGAGGATGATTTCGCGAGGGGCGTAGCGGGCTATGCCACCGGCTCGGGCAGGACGATGGGTTCGGTTCCGGGGTTGCGATGAACACCGGGCTCGGCGGCGGTTTCTGATCCGGCGGGACGACCAGCGCGCTCGGGTGCATTCGACTCGGTTCCGGCCAGCCGGACCCGGAGCAGGCGAAGGGAATACTGAATCATCGGCCCGATACCCAGGGCGAAGATCACCGTGCCCACCCCGAGCCCGCCACCCAGAGCCCAGCCCCCCAGGGCCACGATCACCTCGATGGAGCCGCGCACCTTCCAGATCTTCCAGCCGGTGCGGGCGGTAACCCCGGTCATCAGGCCGTCGCGGGGGCCGGGACCCAGCCCCGCCCCGATATAGAGGGCACTGGAGAGGGCAAGGAGTACCATCGCGGCGATAAACAGGGCG
The DNA here is from genome assembly GCF_024810155.1 of Mycetocola sp. BIGb0189. Lineage (NCBI taxonomy): Bacteria > Bacillati > Actinomycetota > Actinomycetes > Micrococcales > Microbacteriaceae > Mycetocola > Mycetocola sp. BIGb0189. The sequence goes on along the minus strand of NZ_JANUED010000002.1, from coordinate 485,086 downwards.
ATCCGCACCGGGAACGATTCGATCGGCGGGAGCAGGGTCAGGGTGAAACCGGCGACCGGGCCCACCGTCAGCGCGTTGACCAGTGTCCCGATTCCGGGCTTTTGGCGCAGCGGAATCCACAGCAGCATGATCAGGAAACTGAGAATGAGCACGCTGAGCCCGAACTCGATGCCCGTGCGCACCGAGAAGCCCTGCGAGAGCACATCCCAGGGCGAGAGGCCGAGGTCCGCGCGGACAAACAGGGCGATCGCGATGCCGTAACCGGCCAGGCCAACCAGGAGTCGGGTGGTGCGCAGGAGCGGATGGGTGCCGGTGAGGAGGTGATGCATGGGGTCCTTCTTTAACGAGATGCCCGGGCAGGCGCCCGGGGAGAATCCCATCGTCCGCCAAATTGGCACCCCTCGACAGTGCCACATCCGATAAAGTGGCACCATGTCACCAGCCACGCCACCCCCGGTCTCCCCCAGCAGGCTCGTCCGCGCGCTCGGCGACTGGCAGCGCCCGGACCAGCCCACCTATCGGGCCCTGGCCGCGCGCATCCGACTCCTGCTGCTGGATGGACGCCTCGCCGCGGACACCCGCCTACCCGCGGAACGCGATCTGGGAACGCGGCTGTGCCTCAGCCGCAACACGATTGCCGCGGCCTATTCGGCCCTGCGCGAGGCCGGGTATCTGACCAGCGTGCGCGGATCGGGCTCGCGGCTGTGCCTGCCCGGTGGCGAACGCGGCGAGAGCGACCTCCTGCGCACCAGCGCCATCGACTTTCGACGCGCCACCTTCACCGCCTACCCCGGCATCACCGATCTGTATGCCGAGGCGGTCGAGCGGATCCCCGATCACATCAACGAGTCCGGCTATGACATCCACGGCCTCCCTCTGCTGCGCGAGGCGATCGCCGCGCACTATGTGGGGCGTGGCATCCCCACCACCCCCGAGCAGATCATCGTGACCAGCGGTGCCCAGCACGCGCTGCACCTGGTGACCCACGCGCTGATTCGGCCCGGCGAACGGGTCCTGATCGAGCATCCCAGCTATGCACACGCGTTCGACACCCTGGCCGCCGGGGGTGCACGCCTGCTCCCCCTCCCGATCGAACCCGAGGGGTGGGACGTCGCGGCCGCGACCGAGCTCCTGCGCCGCGCCCGTCCGAGCGCCGCGTACATCATGCCGGACTTCCAAAACCCCAGCGGGGCGAGCCTGGCCGAGGAGGATCGCCTCGCCCTCGTGCGGGCAGCCGCGCAGGCGGGCACCACCCTGATCGTGGATGAAACCACATCCTGGCTTGACATCGACCGGGGTGAACGCACCGGCCTCGCCGCGCTCTCCCGCGATGTGGTGACCCTCGGCTCGCTGGGCAAGGTGGTGTGGGGCGCGATGCGGATCGGCTGGATTCGTGCGCCCCGGCCGCTCGTGGACCGGATTCTCGCGGTTCGATCCGGGGTGGATCTGGGCACCGCGATCCTGGAACAGATCGTCGCGAGTCTCGCCCTGCGCGATATCGATAGCGTCCTGGGCTTCCGTCGCACCCAGCTGCGCGACAGCCGCGATCACCTGGTAGGGCTGCTGAACGAGCACTTCCCCGAGTGGAACACGCACGTGGTCAACGGCGGCATGTCGCTGTGGCAGCACACCGGAACCATCTCGACCCTGGCCCTCGCCGATGCCGCCCGAGCCGAGGGACTGGCGATCATCCCCGGGACCCGCTTCGGGGTGGACGGGGCCTTTGACAACTACCTCCGCCTGCCCTTCGGCTACACTAACGCCGACCTCACTGCCGGTGTTCTGGCGCTGCGCCGCGCGGCCGACGCGGTGGGTTCACCCAGCGCCCAGCGCCGGGTGTTTGAACCGGTGGTGTAACTCACCCCCGACCGTGGATCGCGGTTTCCGCGCGGCCATATGCGTGAGTGCGGTGGATCCTGCGAGAATAGATGCATGATTGAACTGCGCACCCCCGAAGAGATCGAGCAGATGCGTCCGGCCGGACGCTTCGTGGCCGAGGTCCTGACCGCCCTGGAGGAGAAGGCCGCGGTGGGTGTGAACCTGCTGGAGCTGGACGAGCTGGCTCACAAGATGATCCGGGACCGCGGTGCCGAGTCCTGCTACATCGACTATCACCCCTCCTTCGGCGCCAGCCCGTTTGGCAAGGTACTGTGCACCTCGGTGAACGACGCCGTGCTGCACGGCCTTCCCCACGACTACGTGCTCCAGGACGGGGACCTGCTGAGCGTGGACTTCGCCGCCTCGGTGAACGGCTGGGTATCCGACTCGGCGCTGTCGCTGATCGTCGGGACCGAGCGTCCCGAGGATCGCCACCTGATCGAAATCACCCAGAACGCCCTGGAGGCCGGCATCGCCCAGGCAGTGGTGGGCAACAAGATGGGTGACATCTCCAACGCGATCGGCGCGGTTGCCACCGTCGCCGGGCTGAAGATCAACACCGACTTCGGCGGCCACGGCGTGGGTCGCACCATGCACGGCGAGCCGCACGTTCCCAATAAGGGCCGCCCTAACCGCGGATTCCCGCTGCGCGAGGGCCTGGTCATCGCGATCGAGCCGTGGTTCCTGCACACCACCGACAAGCTGATCACCGACGCCGATGGCTGGACCCTGCGCTCGGCCGACGGCTCGCGCGGCGCGCACCAGGAGCACACCGTGGCGATCACCGCCGACGGTCCGATCATCCTCACCGCCCGCGACTAGCGGACCCTCCAGACGCCCCGGCCTGTGCGTGCACAGCCGGGGCGTTCCGCGTGCGAATGAACCTACCCGCGGCGCGCCCGCGCGAGGGCCCCGCCATCATCTACGTGGTGGCGCAGCGCGAAGAGCAGATCCGCGCGGGCGTGGGCATCCTCCAGGTCTCGGCCGAGCAGCGACTCGACCCGCTGGATCTGACGCCGCACCGCGTTCCGATGCAGGTGCAGGGCGCGGGCTGCGCGATCCCAGCCGCCATTATTAAGTAGCCACGTATAGAGGGTGCCGATCAGCTCGGCGGAGTCTGGGGCCTCCAGCAGCGGTTCGAGCACCGCGTGGGCGAACCGGTCGGAGAGCTCGGCGGGGATCAGCGCACCCAGACTGCGCAGCTCCTCCCCCGCCACGATCGATCGCTCGGCCTCCCGGGCCCGCGGCAGCAGCAACTCGGCCTCACGCACCGCGGTCGCGACCTCCTGCACCGGATACCCGGCGCTGATCCCCGCGATCCATCCGCGACGCTCAAGTGCCCGCAGCACCTCGGTACCGGGCACCTCGGCGACCAGCGCGCGCAGGGATCCCGCACGCTCATCCACAAACGGGGTGTCCAGCGCCAGCCGCCACCAGAGGAGGTCGGCGGGGCGCGCGGGCTCGCCGTTTTTGGCCACCGCGACCACCGTGTGGACACGGCGGGAGGACCCCGCGTTCAGCGCGGTGGCGACCAGGCGTGCCCAGCGCTCCACACCCGCCGGGTCGATCGGGACGCCGTCCACCAGAAGTAGCATCATCAGCTGATCCAGGGCGATGGTCTGTGAACGCGGCAGCCCCTTGGCCACCCGAATCAGATCGGCGGCGAGCGAGAAGCCGGTGCGGTCCTCGCTCAGCACGTGGTCCTTAACCAGTACCAGCACGGTGTCTCGCACCGCACGCTGCCCCTCCTCGGTAATTCGCCGGGCCACCAGCTCACGCCCATCCTCGGTCACCCCAAAAACCATGCCCTCGCCGGCATCCAGCAGCGCATCGGCCTGGGCAAACAGCGGCGCATCGGGATCGGTCCCACCCGCCGAGAGCACGTCCGTCCCCTCGCGCAGCAGCACGCGGGAACCGGTTTCGGCGGCTAGCACCTCGATCACCCGTCGCTCGGGCTGTGCCCGCAGCACGGCCGCCGTGAGCCGGCGCGCGAGCGTGCTGACGGTCTGCAATCCGCGCACCCGCAGCCGCTCCAGCTCGGCGGCAAAGTGGGCGGTGACCTGCACAAACGGGACCGCGCGATCCACCCGCACCAGCGGCAATCCGATCCGATGACACGCGTCGATCAGCGGCTCGGGCACCTCGCGATACACCGGCTCGACCCCGAAGCCCAGCGCCGAGATCCCGCTCTCCCGCAACCTGCCCACATAGGTATCGAGGGTGCTCTCGGTCTGCGGGAGTCCGAGTCCGGTGATCAGCAGCAATTCATACCCGGAGAGGTATGTGCCGGGCTCCTCGAGCTCCACGACCGCGCAGTGGGTGATCACGATATCCGCGGGGTCCGTGTCGCCGGGTACCAGCAGCGTGAGTCCCAGCTCGGGTGCGGCGAGCAGCGTGCCCAGCGACACACCGGTGGGCCGCGGCGGTGCTCCCGCCGGACGCGCGGTACCGGTGGACGGGAAATCTGGCGACATGAGCCCTCCTCGCGGGATAAATCATCTTATCTATCCCTAATTCGGGATAGTTTACACACATACCGGCCGGGATTTCCTGGCTAGCCTGACCGATAAGCAATGACGCGGCACCACCCCCGGGCCGCGTTCCCCCACACACTTTCGGGAGGACAACGTGGTCCTGGACTATATCGTGATCGCGGTCTATATGATCGTGATCCTCGGCGTCGGCTACTGGGGCCTGCGCCGCTCCAAAACCAAGAGCGACTACCTGGTGGCCGGACGCCGCCTGGGCACCTTCATGTACTCGGGTGCCCTCTCGGCCATCGTGCTGGGTGGGGCCTCGACGGTGGGTGGCATCGGCCTCGGCTACACCCACGGACTCTCCGGTGCCTGGCTCGTGGTGGCCATTGGCCTGGGCATCCTGGTGCTCAGCGCATTCTTTGCCAAGCGGATCGTCAAGCTCAAGGTCTACACGGTCACCGAGATGCTGGACCTGCGCTACGGCGGCAACTCGGGCCTGATCTCCGGCGTGGTGATGTTCCTCTACACGCTCATGCTCACGGTGACCTCGACCCTCGCCTACGCCACGATCTTCCACGTGCTGTTCGGGATCCGCAACATCGCCGGCATCGCAATCGGTGGCACCGTGGTGATCGCCTACTCGGTGATGGGCGGGATGTGGTCGATCACGCTGACCGACGTCGTTCAGTTTGTGATCAAGACCGTCGGCATCCTCTTCCTGCTGCTGCCGATCTCCCTGGCTCACGCCGGCGGATTCAGCGGGATGGGCGAGCGCCTGGCCGACTCCTTCTTCTCCCCCTGGTCCATCGGCGGGGCCACGATCATCACCTACATCGTGGTGTACACCCTGGGCCTGCTGATCGGTCAGGACATCTGGCAGCGTGTGTTCACCGCCCGCACCCCGAAGATCGCAACCCGAGGCGGACTGGCCTCGGGTATCTACTGCCTGATCTACGGCATCGCCGGTGCACTGATCGGCATGGCGACCCGGGTGCTCTACCCCCACCTGGAATCCCCCGACGCGGCGTTTGCCACGATCGTCCAGGACGCCCTGCCCCCGGGAGTGCGCGGACTCGTGCTGGCCGCGGCCCTGGCGGCGATGATGTCCACCGCGAGCGGGGCGCTGATCGCCTCGGCCACCGTGCTCACCTCGGATATCTTCCCGCGACTGCGGGCGATCTTCCGCCCTGGCACCCAGAGCTTCTCGCAGACCGGATCGCTCGTGGTCTACCGGGTCGCGATCCTGGTGCTCGGGATCGGCACCGTGGGCATCGCCTCGGCCGTGGACAGCGTGGTGGCCGCGCTCACCATCGCCTACAACATCCTGGTGGGCGGGCTTTTTGTCTCGATCCTCGGCGGCCTGATCTGGAAGCGCGGCACCCGGCTCGGCGCCTGGGCCAGCATCCTGACCGGCACGGTCGCGGTTGTGATCACGATGTTTGCCACCGACATTCTGGCCAATGAGCCGATCTACTTCGGCCTGGGTACCAGCCTGGTCACCTACGTGGTCGTCAGCCTGCTGACCAAGCCCACCGAGCCCGAGATTATGACCGAGTGGTCGCGCCGACTCTCGGCGAGCGACAGTGAGGACATCAACGTGTCCCACCCGGAGACGGCGACCATCCGCTTCGACCCACACGCCCACTAATTCCTCGTTTCTTGCACCTCCGCAACACCCGCGAAAGGACACACCATGTCTGCACACCCGCACCTTCCCGCATCACTGAGCGCCAACGCCGCGCGCGTGGTGGAAAACGGCTTCACCGGACCGGTGAACTCCGCCCTGGTTCCCCGCTACAGCGGCCCGGCGACCTTCGCCCTGCTGCCGGGCATCGAGACCGTCGAGCACGCCGATGTGGCGATCCTCGGTGCCCCCTGGGATGCGGGGGTTTCGTTCCGCTCGGGGGCGCGGTTTGGTCCCGAGCACATTCGTTCGGCCAGCCGACTGCTGCGTCCCTATAACCCGGCCCTGGATGTGTCGCCGTTTGCCGGAATGCAGGTTGTGGACGCCGGGGATGTGGCGCTCAACCCGTTCAACATCCCCGAGGCACTCGGCGTGCTCCAGGACACCGCAACCTCGCTGGTGCGCGGCGGTACCTCGCTGGTGACCCTGGGCGGGGACCACACGCTGGCCCTCCCGCTGCTGCGCTCGGTGGCCGCCGTTCACGGCCCGGTCGCGCTGCTGCACTTCGATGCCCACCTGGACACCTGGGACACCTACTTCGGGGCCGAATACACCCACGGCACCCCGTTCCGGCGGGCGGTCGAGGAGGGCATCGTGGACACCGAGGCCATCTGCCATGTGGGCACCCGCGGTCCGCTCTACGGACACCGTGACCTTGAGGAGGACCGCCGCTTCGGCTTCGGGATCCTCACCTCCGCCGACGTCTTCCGCCAGGGCGTGGACGAGATTGTGGCCCGGCTGCGCGAGCGCGTGGGGAACCGGCCGCTGTACGTCTCGATCGACATCGACGTACTGGACCCCGCCCATGCGCCCGGTACCGGAACGCCCGAGGCGGGCGGGCTCACCAGCCGCGAGCTGCTGGAGATTCTGCGCGGCCTGGCCGGGCTGAACATCGTCGGGGCCGACGTGGTGGAGGTCGCCCCCGCCTATGACCACGCCGACATTACCGGGGTCGCCACCTCCCACGTGGCGTATGATCTGGTGTCGCTGCTCGCGCTGCGCGACGGCGGAAAGGGAACCCGATGAGCACCCCCGAATCCCAAGGACCCGGCGCGGCCCCGGAACCCCGCGCCGACACACGGGACGCCGGCCGCCCGCGGATCGGCGGGGATGTGACCCTGGAAACGCTGCGCGCGCTCGGTGCCCGCGCGGTGGTGGGCCTGCCCGGCCAGCACGCGCTGGGCCTGTTTGACGCGCTGCGTCGCAGCGACCTGCACTATCTGAGCTCCCGGGTCGAGAATAACGCGGGCTTCATGGCCGACGGGCTGGCCCGGGTTTCGGGATCGGTCGCCCCGCTGCTGCTCTCCACCGGACCCGGCGCGCTCACCTCGCTCGCGGCCCTGCAGGAGGCCGCGGCCTCCTCGATTCCGGTGCTGGCGATCTCCGCGCAGATCCCCGTGGCCGGACTCGGCGGCGGGCGGCACGGCTACCTGCACGAGCTGCCCGATCAGTCGGCCTCGTTCCGCGGGGTCGTGAAGTCCACCTTTACCGTGCGGACCCTGGCACAGATTCCCTCGGCGCTCACCGCCGCCTGGGAGCTCGCGCTGGAGGCCCCCGCGGGCCCAACCATGGTCGAGATTCCCGAGGACATTCTGCTCGCCGATGCCGCCGATCTGGTGCCCCCGGTGCGGGCGATCGCGCCGCAGGTGCGCGCCCATGCACCGCGTCCCGAGCTAGTCGAGGCCGCGGCCGACGCCCTGGCCGGTGCCCACTACCCGGTGATCCTCGCCGGCGGCGGCGTAGTCCGAGCCGGGGCACGACACGAGCTGCGCGCGGTGGCCGAGGCGCTGCAGGCCCCGGTGGTCACAACCTTCGGCGGCAAAAACGCCTTCGACTGGGCGCACCCGCTGTCGGCGCGATCCTGGCTGGAAGACATCGCGGTGACCGAGTTCCTTGAGGCCGCCGACGTTCTCCTGGTGGTGGGCAGCGGGCTCGGGGAAACCTCGAGCAACTATCACACGTTTGCCCCCGGCGGCCAGGTGATCCACATCGAGGCCGATCTTGGTAAGGTCACCTCCAATCACGCGGGGCTGGGCATCCACGCCGATGCAAAACTCGCGCTGAGGGCGCTGGCGACGGCGCTGGGTACCCAAGAGATCACCTCGCGCTCGGTGCGCGAAGAACGAGTGCGTGGCCGGATCGACGGGCTGCTGGACACCGTGCTCGCCCGCCTCGATGCCCAGGACCTCGGCGCCGAACGCGCACTAATCGATGCGCTGCGCCGCGCGGTGCCCGACCATGTGAACACGTACTGGGACATGACGATCCTCGCCTACTGGGCGTGGTCGGCCTGGGATCCGCGCGGCGGGGAGTTTGCCAGCGCGCAGGGATCCGGTGGCCTGGGCTACGGGTTCCCGGCGGCAATCGGGGCGGCGTTTGGGCACCGGGTCGACGGCACCGACGCGCCCGTGCTCGCGGTCTCCGGCGACGGCGGGGCGCTCTACGGGATCGCCGAGCTGGCCACGCTCAAGCAACACGACCTCAACGTCACCTGGCTGATCATCGACGACGGAGGATACGGGATCCTGCGCGAGTATATGACCGGTGCCTTCGGCGCGGCCACCGCCACCGAACTGGCCCGGCCCGACTATGTGGCCCTCGCCGAGGCGTTTGGGATCCCCGCCGAGCTCGTACAGCCGGAAAACCTGGCCGGGGCGATCGAGGTGGCCCTGGCGGCCCCGGGCCCGCGGGTAATCGTGGTGCCCACGGTGCTCGGACTGTTCGCCCCGACCCACCTGGATCGGCTGGCGTAGCCGTCAATACAAAAGTCCCCGACACCGCTGGGTGTCGGGGACTTTGAGTACGTTCTAGCGCTGCTCGGGCGGGAGCAGATCGGGGCGCACACGACGGGTGCGCTCCACCTGCTGCTCGTGACGCCACTTATCTACCGCGCCGTGGTTGCCCGAGAGCAGCACCGGCGGCACCTCACGCTCGCGCCAGACCGAGGGCTTGGTGTAGCTGGGGTATTCCAGCAGGCCGTCCTCGTGGGACTCCTCGACCAGCGATTCGGGGTTACCCACCATGCCGGGGATCAGGCGACCGATAGCCTCGATCATCGCCAGCACGGCGACCTCGCCGCCGTTCAGCACGTAATCGCCGAGGCTCACCAAACGCACGCGCGCCTGGGTTGCGGTGTGGTCGAACACACGCTGGTCGATGCCCTCATAGCGTCCGCAGCCGAACACCAGCGCGGGCTCCAGGCTCAGTTCACGCGCCATCTTCTGATCGAAGACCTCACCCGCGGGCGAAGGGAAGATCACCAGTGGCGAATCCTCGGAGGCAACGGCATCGGCACCCAGAATGGTGTCCAGCGCTTCGCCCCAGGGCTCGGGCTTCATGACCATACCGGCGCCACCACCGTAGGGGGTGTCGTCCACGGTACGGTGCCGATCGTGGGCGTGATCGCGCAGGTTGTGCACGTTCATGTCGATCAGCCCCGACTGGCGGGCCTTGCCCAGCAGCGAGACGTTGAGCACGTCAAAGTACTCCGGGAAGATGGAGACGATATCGATCTTCACGGCGCTACTCCGCGGGGGTTACGGGCGATTCGGAACCGTCCGAAGCGTCGTCTTTGGACGTCTCAGCGACGGCTTCCTCGCCGGAAACCGGCTGCTCAGAAGCGTCGTCCACGGACACCTCGGCTGCCGACTCGTCATCGGCCGCTACCTCGGCAGGAGCCTCCTCAGCAGAAGCCTCCTCGGCCGCGATCTCGGCCAGGTCCTCGAACAGTCCCATCGGCGGGGTCACCACGATAAAGCCCTGCTCCACGTTGACCTCGGGCACAATCGCCGAGACAAACGGAACCATGACCTCGCCCGAGGCCGCCTTCACGATCAGCAGATCCTGGGCGGGCATGTGCTCAATCCGGGCGATGGTCCCGACCTCCACGCCGTCGCGCATCACGCGCAGACCGGCGAGCTGGTGGTCGTACCAGGCGTCGGGTTCGTCGTTATCGGGTGCCTCGTCGGCGTCGATCCAGAGGATCGCCTTGACCAGGGTTTCCGCCTCGTTGCGGTCCTCAACACCCTTTAAGAATGCAACCGCATGACCGTTGTACCAGCGCAGCTCGGCAAGCTCAATCGTCTTGCCGTGCCACTTCGAACCGGTGGGCACCTGCAGGGTGAACACGGCTCCGGGGGTAAACCGGTGTGCGGGATCGTCGGTGTACAGCTCTACCTTGAGGGCTCCCTTGAGCCCATGTGCCTTCGTCAGCCGGCCGACACGCAGCTGATTACTCTTCGGCTTTACTCCGCGATTCATCTCAGGCAGCGGTGTCGACAACGTCAACCCGTACCCGGGAGTCACCGGCGAGAGAATTTACCAGGGTGCGCAACGACTTCGCGGTGCGACCCGAGCGGCCGATCACGCGGCCGAGATCCTCGGGGTTCACACGAACCTCGAGGATCTCGCCGCGCGTCGTGCTCTTCGCCGCGACCTGGACGTCTTCCGGGTGGTCAACGATCCCCTTAACGAGGTGTTCCAGAGCGGTGGAGAGCAAAGTTACGCCGTTTCTTCTTCGGTTGCAGTCTCAGCAGCAGCCTCGGTCTCCTCGACCTTGGCAGGTGCCTTCTCGGTCTTGGGCTTCAGGACCGGCTTCTTCTTTGCGTCGAAGACGTAGGGAGCCTTGGCTTCCTTGACCTTGACGGTCGAGACGGCGTCCTTGTCGCCCTTGAACTTGCCCCAGTCACCGGTCAGCTTCAGCAGAGCGGCAACCTGCTCGGTCGGCTGTGCGCCAACGGAGAGCCAGTACTGGGCACGGTCCGAGTCGATCTCGATGAACGAGGGCTCTTCGGTGGGGTGGTACTTACCGATCTCCTCGATCACGCGACCGTCGCGCTTGGTGCGCGAGTCGGCAACGACGACACGGTAGTAGGGTGCACGGATCTTACCCATGCGCTTGAGACGAATCTTGACAGCCACAATTCTCCTGTGTGTTTAGTGTGGTGAACTGGTGCCGAGCGCGTGGGGTGCACACGCGGCGAAAGCTCTAATGGGGTCTGAGTGGGCGGATAGAGGGTCGGCCACACACGGACTCAAACACCTATTCTGTCAGAAATCGACGCATCCGGGTAATCCATCTCACACGCGTGTCAGAATTGAACCCCGTCCCCCGCCCGCGCAGAAAGAATCGATGCCCGTGCCCACTGAGTTTGCACCGTCGCCCGAGGTGGCCTCCGCCGCGGTATCACCCGCGGTTCCCGCGATTCCCTTTGCCCGGTCGGCACGCGGAACCGTGGGATTGGAATGGGAATTGACCCTGGTTGATCCGGTCACCGGTGCCCCGGTATCCCGGGCCCCCGAGGTGCTGGCGGCCCTCGCCGCGCCGGATGGAACCCCACACTCCTTTATTACCGGCGAGCTGCTGCTCAACACGGTTGAGCTGGTGAGTGATGTCCACACCACCGTGCCCGCGGCTATTGATGATCTGCGCGGCCAGCTGGATGAGCTGCGTGTGGTCTGTGACTCCCTGGGAATCGACCTGATCGCCTCCGGCTCGCACCCGTTTGCGCAGTGGCAGGATCAACCAATCACCCCCAAACCGAGGTACGAGAAGCTGATCGACCGCACCCGGTGGTGGGGGCGCAACATGATGATCTGGGGTGTGCACGTGCACGTGGGCGTCGAGGATGCCGAGCGTGCACTCCCCCTGCTCGACGGGCTCCTCACCTACTCCCCCCACCTTCAGGCGCTCTCGGCGTCGAGCCCGTTCTGGGCCGGGGTGGACACCGGCTATGCCTCCAACCGCTCGCTGATGTTCCAGCAGCTGCCCACCGCCGGGATCCCCCAGCAGTTCACCCACTGGTCGGAGTTTGAGGCCTATGTGGCCGATATGACCCGCACCGGCATCATCGAGGACCACAGCGAGGTGCGCTGGGATCTACGCCCCTCCCCGCGTTGGGGCACGATCGAGCTGCGCTCCTGCGATGCCGCGTCCACCCTCACCGAGTTCGGGGCGATTGCCGCCCTCGCCCACTGCCTGAGCGATGTCCTGACCACCCGGCTCGACGCCGGCGAGGAACTCACGGTCCTCCAGCCCTGGTTTGTGCGCGAGAACAAGTGGCGCGCGGCCCGCTACGGGCTGGAGGCCGAGCTGATTATCAACGCCGAGGGCGACGAGCGTCTGGTCACCGATCACCTGCGCGAACTGGTCACCGACCTCGCTCCCGTGGCCGAGCGCCTGGGCTGCGCCGCCGAGCTGGCCTCGATCCCCGGGATCCTGGATGCCGGGGGAAGCTACCAGCGCCAGCTGCAGGTCGCCGCCGAAAACGACGGCGACCTGCGGGCGGTGGTGGCGAACCTGGCGGCGGAGCTGCGCGGCTAAGCAGCCAGGACGCGCTCGACCTCGCGCCTTGCCGGATCGCGCAGCACCAGGGCGACCATCAGCGCGATGACCAGGAGCACCAGCATCACCACAAAGCTCACCCGCACGCTGCTGGCGTCGGCGATCGCGCCGAGCGCGGGACCCATCAGCCCGCCGAAGGACAGCGTGAGCCCCAGGGTGACGCCGCTGGCCAGGCCGATCCGATTGGGCAGGAACGCGTGCGAGAGCGTGACCTGCGGCGAGAACGGCAGGAACAGGGCGATGCCGAGGACCGCGGTCGCGATCACGGCGACCGGGGCGCTCGGGGCCAGCACGATGCCCACCATCGCAAGCACGGCCAGCGCATACCCGGCGCGCACCACCCGCAGGCGGCCAAACCGGTCGGCGAGGAAGCCGCCGATCAGGGTGCCCGCGGCCCCGGCGGCGGGGAACACCGTCAGCGCGATCGAGGCCTCGGCGGTGGAAATCCCGAAGCGCTGGATGCCATACAGGGTGATGAACGAGCTGGTGCCGATATAGGCAACGGACCAGCAGGCCAGGACCGCGACCAGCACACCAAAGCCGCGCCAGTCATCCTGTGCCACGGGAGCGTGCGCGTCCGCGGACGCGGTTTTCGCCGCGGGTTCGGCCCCGCGCGGACGCAGCAGGAACGCGGCCCCCATGACCGCGGCCGGGATCATCAGCAGCGGGGTCGCCGAGAGGCCCCACACGCCCACGGTCAGCAGGACGCCGGTGGGTGCGAGCGCCGCCCCCACATTGCCACCCACCGAGAAAATGCTCAGCGAGCGGTTGGTCCCGCCCCCGTACTCGCGGGCCAGCACGGTGCCGGAGGGGTGGTAGGCGGCCACGCCGATCCCCGAGATGGCGATCGCAATCCAGGTCGCCGCATAGCTGTCGGCAAAGAGTCCACTCACGGCGATGCCCACGCCCGCGGTGAGCAGGCCGGCAAGCACCAGCCAGCGCATCCGGAACCGGTCGGCCAGCAGGCCAAACGCGGGCTGGGCGACACTCGAGAGGCTCGTGGCAGCCAGGGTTATGCCGGCCACCACGGCATAATCGTAGTGACGCTCCAGGATGAGGAACGGCAGCAGGGCGGACACGGCACCGGCATAGAAATCGTTGGCGGCGTGGGTGGCCGTCAGCACCCACAGACCTGCTCTGTTTTGCATGTTTTTCCTTTTGTAGCGTGGACATCCCGGTTGCAGCGGGATAGTGTTGGGGCACCGCAACCCCTCAGACAAGTAGACAGGTTACGATGATTTCGCAGATTTCACAACAGCCGCTTGCGGCGCGGGTGGCCGAGGAGCTTCTGGGACGTATCCGTGCCGGCGAGTGGCCCCTCGGGCACCGCCTCCCCGGTGAGACCACGCTGGCCGCTCAGCTCGGCGTGGGGCGCTCCAGCCTGCGCGAGGCGATCCGCGAGCTCGCCGGCAAGGGGGTGCTGACCAGTCGCCAGGGGGCCGGGGTTTTTGTGACCGCGCTCGATGTGGAGCAGGGGCTTGAGGACGTGGTCCGCGATGCCGAGGTCACCGCGGTGATCGAGGCGCGGATCGCCGTCGAAACCGAGGCCGCCCACCTCGCCGCCACGCGCCGCACGGCCGCCGATATCCGGCTGCTGCGCAAAACCCTGGAGGTGCGCGAGGCGTCCCGCGACAGCGTCGAAGCCTATGTGGACACCGACACCGAGTTTCACCGGGCGGTGATTGCCGCCGCCCACAATCCGGTGCTCGGCGAACTCTTTGACACGTTTGTGCCACGCATCCGGCAGGCCATGATCGCGATGCTGAAGGCCCAGCCCAAACCCGCCGCCACCGATCCTTCCGGACACAGCGGACTGATCGAGGCGATTGTGGCGCGGGACGCCGATCTTGCGCGCACCCTCAGCCGCGCCCACCTCACCGAGCTCCTCACAAACTTCACCGCCCGCTAGCTGTTCGACGGGCACGCCGGGTCGATCCCCCGCAGAGGCCGGGACACCGGCACAACGCGAACACCCCGCCCATCCAATCGGATGAACGGGGTGTTCGCGGGGCGGATCGGCTAGTCTTCGCCGCGCATGGTGCCGCTGGTTCGGCGCGAGCGGAGGAAGACCCCGCTGCCCAGCAGGAGCATCGCGGCAAGGGCCAGCGCCCCCATGCCGACCGCGTCGGCACCGGTGGTCACCAGGCTGCCGCCACCCGAGCCCGGGCCGGCCGTTCCGGGGCCCGGAGTCCCGGGTCCCGGGGTGCCTGGATCGGTGGTGCCGGGTCCGGGAGTTCCCGGCAGTGGGGTCACGCCGATCGCGATCGAGGGTGAGCGGTTCCCGGCCGGATCGATGACCGTGATGATCAGCTCACCGGCGTCCACCACACCCTCGGAGGTGCAGGTCCAGGTGCCGTCGTCCCCCACGGTGACCTCACAGATGAGGTTGCCCTCGGGGTCGGTGATCTCCACCGTGGAGTCCGGTTCGGCGGTCCCCGAGCAGGTCACCGTGCCATCGGCGTTGGCCGAGCACTCGACGCCGGTGGGCGGGGCCGGGGCGACGGTGTCGATGTTCAGGGTGATCGAGATGCCGGTGATGGCGTTGCCGTCCGCGTCGATGGCCACCGGGGTCAGCGTCGCGGATCCATCGGCCAGCTCATCCGCCAGCGTGCAGGAGCAGGTTCCCTCGGGTGTCACCGTGGTGGAGCAGAGGACGGTGCCCTCGGCATCCCGCAGCTCCACGGTGGTTCCCGCGGTGCCCGTTCCGGTGAGGGTCGGACGCGACTCCCCCAGCACGCTGCCCGTGTTCGGGCTGGTGATGATCGGCGGCGCGGGCAGGGTGAGCACCCCGCCGGAGTTCCCCGCCGGATCCACCGTTTCCACGGTGATCGGGAAGGAGGTTACCGGCCCGCCGGTGCAGGTCCAGTGCCCACCGGCAGGAACCTCGACGGTGCAGATTTCCTTGCCATCGCCGTCGGTGACCACGATGGTGTCCCCCTCGGTTGCGGTACCCTCACAGGTCACCTGACCCAGCTGGTTCACCGAGCAGACCACATCGGTGGTGGGGGTGGGCGGGGTGGTGTCCACGGTCAGGGTGATCGGGGTGCCGGGGGTTTCGTTTCCGGCGACGTCCACGGCCACCGGGGTCAGCGTGTGGTCACCCTCGGTGAGCGCGGTCGGTGGCTCACAGGACCAGGCTCCGTTGGTCACCGTGGCCGAGCACAGGACCTCGCCGCCGGGGCCACGCACCTCGACGGTGGTGCCGTTCTCGCCGGTGCCGGAAATGGTCGGGGTGGTGTCATTGCCCACGCTGCCGTTGTCCGGCGAGGTGATCACCGGCGCGGCCGGCAGCGTGGTTTTCACGGTGATGGTCACAGAGGAGCCCTCGGTTTCGTTCCCGGCGGCGTCCACGGCCACCGCGGTCAGCGGATACTCGCCGTCTGCCAGTGCCGGGGACACCACGCAGGACCAGGCACCATCCACGACCACGGCCGAGCACAGCACCTCTCCGGCGGCATCGCGAATCTCGACGGTTGAGCCGGTTTCACCCGTTCCCGCCAGGGTCGGTGTGGTGTTGTTGGTGACGATGTTGGCGCTCGGGGTCGCAATCACCGGGGCACTCGGGGCCGTGGTGTCCACGGTGATCGTGATGGCGGTGCCAGTGGACACGTTTCCGGCGACGTCGGTGGCCACCGGGGTCAGGGCGTGGCTGCCCTCGGTGAGCGCCGAATCGAGTGTGCAGGACCAGGTGCCCCCGCTCACCACGGCCGAACACAGAACCTCGTCCGCGGCGTTACGCACCTCGACGGTCGAGCCGTTCTCGCCGGTGCCCGTGAGGGTCGGGGTGGTGTCGTTGGTCACCAGACCATCGGCGGGCGAGGTGATGACGGGGACCGTCGGCGGCGTGACATCCACCGTGATCGTGATCGCGACGCCCTCGGCCTCGTTCCCGGCGGCGTCCTTGGCCACCGGGGTGAGCACATGGTCGCCCTCGGCCAGCGCCGTCGAAACATCACAGGACCACGCCCCCGCGGTCACCACGGCCGAGCACAGCACCTCGCCGGCAGCATTATGGATCTCCACGGTCGAACCGTTCTCACCGGTTCCCGTGAGGGTCGGGGTGGTGTCGTTGGTTACGGCCCCGTCCACGGGCGAGGTGATGACGGGAACGGTCGGCGGTGTGACATCCACGGTGATTCCAATGGGTGCACCCTCGGCCTGGTTTCCGGCCGCATCCTCGGCGGTCGGAGTCAGTACGTGATCGCCCTCGGCGAGCGCCGGGGACACCACGCAGGACCAGGTCCCGTCGGTCACCACGGCCGAACACAGCACCACGTCATCGGCGTCACGCACGGTCACGGTCGAGCCGTTCTCCCCGGTGCCCGTGAGGGTCGGGGTGGTCTCGTTAGTGAGGGTGCCATCGGCAGGCGAAGTGATAGCCGGGGCGGCCGGCGGGGTCAGGTCCACGGTGATCGTGATCGCGGTACCCGGGGTCTCATTGCCCGCGGCATCCTTGGCCACCGAGGTCAGCACGTGATTGCCCTCGACCAGCGCGGTCGTGATGTCACAGGACCACGCCCCCGCGGTCACCACGGCCGAACACAGGACGTTCCCGGCCGAGTTACGCACCTCGACGGTCGAACCGTTCTCCCCCGTACCCGAGAGGGTCGGAGTGGTGTCGTTGGTCACGAACCCGTCCACCGGTGAGGTAATCACCGGAGCGGTCGGCGGGGTCACGTCCACGGTGATCGTGATCGCGACGCCCTCGGCCTCGTTTCCGGCGGCATCCTTGGCCACCGGAGTGAGCACATGGTCGCCCTCGGCCAGCGCCGTCGAAATATCACAGGACCAGGCCCCTGCGCTCACCACGGCCGAACACAGAACCTCTCCGGCAGCATTGCGGATCTCCACGGACGAGCCATTCTCGCCGGTTCCCGTGAGGGTCGGGGTGGTGTCGTTGGTCACGGCCCCGTCCACCGGTGAGGTGATGACGGGAGCGGTCGGCGGGGTCACGTCCACGGTGATCGTGATCGAGATGCCCTCGGCCTCGTTTCCGGCGGCGTCCTTGGCCACCGGAGTGAGCACATGGTCGCCCTCGGTGAGCGCCGGGCTGAGCTCGCAGCTCCATGCTCCGGCGGTCACCACGGTCGAACACAGCACCTCGCCGGCGGCATTGTGGATCTCCACGGTCGAGCCGTTCTCCCCGGTTCCGGTGAGGGTCGGGGACACCACACTGGTGACGGTGCCATCCACCGGGGTGGTGATCACCGGAATCGCGGGCGGCACGGTGTCCACGGTGATGGTCAGCGGAATGCCGGGGGTCTCGTTGGTCGCGGCATCCACCGCGACCGCAACCAGTTCGTGATCGCCGTCCTCCAGCGCCGGGGCCACCACACAGCTCCAGGCACCGTTGGTCACCGGTGCCGAACACAGCACCACTCCGGCGGTGTTACGCACCTCGACGGTGGTGCCGTTTTCTCCGGTACCGGTCAGCGTGGGGGTGGCGTCCTTGGTGATCGTCCCGCTGGTGGGCGAGGTCACGATCGGTGCCCCGGGGAGCTCGGTGATGACCTCGATGGTGATCGCGGTACCCGGGGTTTCGTTTCCGGCGGCATCCGTCGCGACCGGGGTCAGCACGTGGTTTCCGTCGCCCAGGGCGGGAGCGACCTCACAGCTCCAGGCACCGGCGGTGACCACGGCCGAACACAGGACCTGTCCACCCGCATTACGGATCTCCACGGTCGAGCCGGTCTCCCCGGTCCCCGAGAGGGTCGGAGTGGTGTCGTTGGTCACGAACCCATCCACCGGCGAGGTAATCACCGGCGCTGCCGGCGGGGTCACATCCACGATGATCGTGATCGCGGTACCCGGGGTTTCGTTGCCCGCGGCATCCGTGGCCACCGGAGTGAGGGCGTGATCGCCCTCGGCGAGCGCCGTCGTGATGTCACAGGTCCAGGCACCGGCGGTGACCACGGCCGAGCACAGAACCTCTTCGGCCGCATTGCGGATCTCCACCGTCGAACCGGTCTCCCCGGTCCCCGAGAGAGTCGGGGTGGTGTCGTTGGTCACGAACCCGTCCACCGGCGAGGTAATCACCGGTGCCGCCGGCGGCGTGAGATCCACGGTGATCGTGATCGGAAGACCGAAGGTCTCATTGCCCGCGGCATCCTTCGCCACCGGGGTGAGAACGTGGTCGCCCTCGGTCAGGGCCGGGGCGATGTCACAGGTCCAGGTGCCGGCGGTCACCACGACCGTACACAAAACCTCTCCGGCGACGTCCTGATTCTCCACGGTCGAGCCGGATTCCCCGGACCCCGAGAGCGTGGGCGTGGTGTCGTTGGTGATCGTCCCGCTCACCGGCGAGGTGATCGCCGGGACGCCCGGCGGCGTGGTGTCGATGGTCAGCGCGACGATCGTACCCGGGGTTTCATTGCCCGCGGTGTCGACCGCGACGGCGCTGAGAATGTACATCCCCTCATCCAGCGCGGGAGCGGTCGTGCAGGACCAGGCACCGTCCACCACCGGGGCCGAACACAGCACCGTTCCGCCGGCCGCCCGGATCTCGACGGTTGAGCCGTTTTCTCCGGTTCCGGTAAAGACCGGTGTGGTGACGTTGGTCGCGGTGCCGGTGAGCGGCGCGGTTACCACCGGTGCTGCGGGCGGGGTGAGGTCAATCGTAATGGTGACCGCGACCCCATAGGCCTCGTTCCCCGCGGCGTCCAGGGCCACCGGGAACAGCGGATGATCGCCCTCGGGCAGCGATTCCGCCAGGGCGCAGGACCAGGTGCCCGCGGTCACCACGCTGGTGCACAGCACGATGCCGTCCCCATCGCGCACCTCTACGGTGGACCCGGTTTCCCCGGTACCCGACACGGTGGGCGTCGGGTCATTGGTGATCGTTCCGTTCTGCGGTGCGGTGATGACCGGAACCGCGGGCGGGACCGTGTCGACGGTAATGGTGATGGCCGCGCCCGGGGTGCTGTTACCCGCGGCATCCACGGCGACCGGGGTGAGTGAATGATCCCCCTGTCCGAGAGCCGGACTGATCTGGCAGGACCAGGCCCCCGCGGTGACCACGACCGAGCACAGGACCTCATCATTGCCACCACGAATCTCCACCGTGGAACCGTTCTCGCCGGTTCCGGTGATGGTGGGTTCATCGGTGTTGAGTAGCGCACCATCACCGGGTGAGGTGATCACCGGGGCGGCGGGCGGGGTCGTGTCGATCGTGATCGTGACCGCGGTGCCGGGAGCGGTGTTCCCGGCGGCATCCCGGGCAGTCGGGGTGAGGGTGTGCTCCCCCTCGCCCAGCGCCGTCGTGGGCTCACAGGACCAGGTGCCGTTCGCCACGGTCGCGGTGCACAGCAGCTCGTTCGCCGCTCCCCGCACCTCGATCACCGAACCGTTTTCGCCGGTTCCGGTGATGGTTGGGGTGGCGTTGTTTGTCAGCGTGCCATCGGCCGGGGCGGTAATCACCGGGGTGGTCGGGGCTACCGTGTCGATGGTGATGGTGATCGAGGTACCGGTGGTCCGGTTTCCCGCCACATCCACGGCGATAGCGGTCAGAGCATGATCGCCCTCCCCCAACGGCGTGGCCGGCTGGCAGCTCCACGCCCCCGCGGTGACCACGGCCGTACACAGGATCTGCCCCTGCGCACCATGAATTTCGACCCGGGAACCGGTCTCACCGGTTCCGGTGAAGGTGGGCTGGACGTTATTGGTAACGCTGCCGGTAACCGGTGAGGAAATGACCGGGGCGGCCGGCGGAACGGTATCCACGATGATGGTGATGGGGGTACCCGGCGTCCGGTTTCCCGCCGCGTCAACGGAAATCGGGGTCAGCGTGTGGGAGCCATCAACCAGGGCCGGGGCCACCACACACTCAAACTCGCCCTCGGGAACATCTCCCCTGCAGAGCACCTGGTCGGCGGCGTTACGGATCTCGACGGTGGTCCCGCTCTCCGCGGTCCCGCTGATCATCGGGTTCTTGTCGTTGGTGATGGTTCCGCTGGCGGGCGAGGTGATCACCGGGGCCGCGGGCGGGGTCGTGAGTACCGAGAAGGTGACCGCGGTGCCGGGTGCCGTGTTTCCGGCCTCATCCAGCGCGACCGGGGTCAGCGTGTGCGAGCCTTCGGCGAGGGCGGGTGCCACCACACAGGACCAGGTCCCCGCAACAACGGTCGCCTCACAGAGCACCGCACCGCCGTCATCACGCACCTCGACCCGGGACCCGGTTTCTCCGGTTCCGCTCACGGTCGGGGTGGTATTCGCGGTCGCGGATCCGGCCGCCGGAGACGTGAGCACGGGGACCGTCGGCGGGATCGTATCTACCACGAATGAACGGGTGGCCGCGGTGGTGGTCCTGCCATTCAGGGAGGCCGTGACCGAAATGGTGTTGGTGCCCTCGGGACGGTTGGTGGTGGGGGTATAGGTCCAGGTTCCGTTGGTGACCGGGACGGTGGCAAGCACAGTGCCGCTGGTTGTATCGGTGATGGTCACCGAGTGGGTGGTTCCGGGAAGGCTGTCGGCGGTGCCGCCGATCACCGGGCGTGGATTGTTTGTCAGCTGCCCGGCGGTCGGAGTGGCGATGGTCGGAACGCTCAGGTCCTTCACCGTGAGCGTCGTGGCACCGCTCAGCGTCGGGCTCCCTGGGATACGGAAGGAGTACTGAAAGTCACCGAGCGAACTCCCGGGGGCGATATCATCGGCCACCTTGAAGGGGACCTGATACGTTCCAAAATCGCCGACGGTGTTATCGGTGTAGCCACAGTAAATGGCGGTGAACAGCCCGGTACTCCCCGGGGGGATGAGGGCACCACCCGCTCCCATGTCATAACAGCTAAAGGAGGTCGGAGGCCGCTGCAAGAGCACGCCGGGGGGCGGAGTGAGGGTCAGCTGAGATCCGCGGGTACTGATCTGCACGGTCACGATCCCGTCGGCCTGCCCCACCGAACCCGGCGTCGCGCTGACCGAGGCCGCGAAGGCGGCGGTCGGCACCAGGGCCGGGATGATCAGTCCCACCGCAAGCGCGGCCGCGAGAAGCCCCCGACGCGCCACCCGCCCCAGCCGCGTCGAGTTCGCGTACGAGAGTGCTTCGCCGGTCATGATTCCCCCTGGTTTGCGCGCCAAAAGCAGAATGAACATCCGCGTTCTGTGCCCCCTGTTTAGCAGTTCTCCAGGCGCACGACAAGGGTTCCCCCTGGTCCGGGGGACAAAATTCCGAACCGAACGGTCAACATGGCTCGCCGGGACATCGATCGACACTTTTCGGCCGGTCTCCGCGATCCGACACCCAGACAGACAAAACCCGCCACCATTCGAATTCGAATGGTGACGGGTTCGGGGACCGCGATGGGCCTAGACGGTCGGGAAAAGCTCCGCTTCCAGGGCGTCGAACTCGGCGGTGAAGCGCTCGCGCATCGCCTGCTTCTCGGGCTCGGGAACCCAGCTGGCCTCCACCCCGGCCAGGGACATCGCGCGCAGCTTGTGACGGTCCACGCCGAGCTGCTCGCTGAGGATCGCATATTCCTCGGCCAGGGTCGTGGGGAACATCCCGGGGTCATCGGAGGCGGGGATGACGTTCAGGCCGGCCTCAAGCATCGCGGCGATCGACGCGCGACGCCACGGACGCCAGGACCGACGCGAGGTCGTGGACACCACGGTAAAGGCGGTCTGCTGCTCGCGCACACGCTCCACCACCGCCGGGTCCTCCAGCACGAAGTAGCCGTGATCGATGCGGTCGCAGCCCAGCAGGTCCAGGCAGGTGATCGTGTTCACGGCCACCGGTGCGTGCTCGGAGGAGTGGGCGGTACGGAACAGCCCCGCCTCCCCTGCGAGCCGATAAGCATCGGCGAAGCGCTCGGGCGGACCCGCGGTCTCCAGGTTGTCCAGGCCGATTCCCACCACGTACTCATTGGGGTTGTCCACGATCCGGCGCACCATCGCCAGCGCGTGCTCCCCGGACTTGCTGCGGTCGATGCCGGCGATCATCCGTCCGGTCATTCCGAAGTCGCGCTCGGCCATGCGAATACCCTCGGCATAGGCCTCGACCTGGCCCCGGTACCCGAGCTTTTCCAGGTGCGGCGGCAGGTCATCGAAGAACAGCTCAAGGTGACGGGTCGCGCTGGTGCGGTGCGCGGCCTCGAATGCCTCATAGGTCACCCGGATCAGGTCCTCGGGGCTGCGCAGCACCTCGACGACCCACTCCGACGCTTTAAAGAGGGAGTAGGAGGTTTCCGGCTCATCGGCCGAGCGCCCCTGCGGCACCGGGATGTGGGTGTCGCGGTAGAGCGCGGGGTCCGGCGGCAGCGAGTTGATGTCGCGGAAGATCAGCTCGGGATCCGCCGGCAGCTCAAGCTTTTCACGGCGAGCCAGCTCGGCGAAGGTCGAGGCACGCACGGTGCCGATCAGGTGGCAGTGCAGGTCGGTTTTGGGTGCGCGGCGCAGAAACTCGGCGGTCGCATCGGTTGACACGGTGATGGTCAGGTCCCCTCGGGTAAAACGAAAATCAAAAACGGGCATCGCCCGGACCCCTGCGGCGGGGTCCGGGCGAGGCGGGTGTTAGCGGCTGGCAACCTCGCGGGCGAACCGGTCGGTCCACTCGGTGCGGTTCTTCACGATGACCGAGATGTCCAGGGTCTTGTAACCGGCGGCGATCGGATCGGTGGCGGCCTCGCCGACGATCTTCTTCAGGTTCTCCGGCACGGTGGCCTCGGGGTTGACCGGCAGGTCGCCGACGATCTTGGCGGAGCTGGTCTGGGCCTCGGCACCCAGCAGGTAGTTGATGAACGCGTGTGCGCCCTTCACGTTCTCAGCGTTGGCGGGGATCATGGCGCGGTTAGTGGCCATAAACTTGCCGGTGGCCGGCGGAGTCCAGGCGATCGGCTCGCCGGCCTCAACCAGGCTGGTGGCAAAGCCGCTCAGCGCCGGGGCGTTGACGATCTCACCCTGCAGCAGCAGGTTGGTGACCTCGGTGGAGGACTTGTAGAACTGCAGCACTCCCGGGGACCATTCGCCCAGGGTCTTGAACGCGGCATCCACGTCGTAGGGGTCCTTGCCCACGGACTCGGCCACACCGGATACGGTCAGCTGACCGGCGGTCACGCTGAAGTCGGGCAGGGCGAGCTTGCCCTTATAGGCGGCGTCCCCGAAGGTGTCCCACTTGGCCGCGGTGGCCTGATCCAGCTTGTCGGTGCGGTACAGCATGCCGTTGAGCTGGAAGCTGTAGGCGGGACCGTCGTACTGCTTCTCCTTGGCGAAGTCGGCGATCTTGGCCAGGTTGGGGAGCTGGGCGTCATCCACCTTCTGGAAGAGCTTCTTGGACTGGCCGAGGGCGGCGTAATAGTCCGAGATCAGCATGACGTCGGCGCCGGCGCGCTTGCCGTTGAGTTCCAGCTTGGACAGACGCTCGGAGTTCGATCCGGTATCCACCTCAACCTTGTAGCCGGTGGCCTTCTCGAACGGGTCGATGATGGCCTTGGTGAACTCGTCAACACCGAACGGGAAGGTGCTGACCACGATGGTCTTGTTGTCGTCGCCGCCGGTGTTGCCACCGGGGGTGGCGGAGCAGCCGACCAGCAGAGCGGTCGAGGTGAGCAGAGCCGCGGCGGTCGCCAGGGCGCGAACGGGGATACGGGAACTCATCGGAGGGGTCCTTACTGTGAAAGGGATGTGGTGGGGAGTGTGTGGGGCCGGTCGGGGCTATTCGGGCAGGTGCATCAGGGCCCGAGTGCGGGTACGGGTGCAGGTGCCGACCGCGGGCTATTCGGGCAGGTGGACGAGCGCGGGTGCCGGTGCGGTTACCGAGATCCGCTCCCCCGGGGTGAACCCGGTGTGTCCGGCGGGCAGGGCGTCGCGACGCAGCACCGAGATCAGCGGCACGGTTTCGCCACCCGGAGCCGCGGCATCCACGCCGACCACCAGGTCGACGCCGCGGTAGGCGCTGCTGGTGATCACGCCGTCGAGGTTCAGGCCCGGTGTGGTGGCGGCCGCGGAGGCAATCTGCAGCTGCTCGGGACGCACGGTGAACAGGCCCTCGGCGGTGGGGATGAAGTTCTCATAGCCCAGGAACTCGGCCACAAAGCGGTTGGCCGGGGCGGGGAAGACCTCATCCGGGGCACCGGTCTGCATGACCTTGCCGGCGCGCATGAGCACCATGGTGTCACTCATTTCCAGGGCCTCGTCCTGATCGTGGGTGACGAGCACAACGGTGAGGCCGGTTTCGGCCTGGATGCGACGAATCTCGGCACGCATCTGCACCCGCAGGCGGGCGTCGAGGTTGGAGAGCGGCTCATCCAGGAGCAAAAGCTTGGGGCGGATCGCGATGGCCCGCGCCAGCGCCACGCGCTGCTGCTGTCCACCCGAGAGGGCCTTGGGCTTGCGGGCGGCCAGGTGACCGAGACCCACGAGCTCGAGTGCCTCGGCCACGCGAGCCTTACGCTCGGCGGTGGGCGCCTTACGCAGCTTGAGTCCGTAGCCCACGTTGTCGGCGACGGTGAGGTGCGGGAACAGCGCATAAGACTGGAACACCATGCCCAGGCCGCGCTTTTCCGGCGGCAGGGCGGTGGCATCCTCGCCGCCGATCAGGATCTTGCCCGCGGTGGGGCGGGCATAACCGGCGAGCATCCGCAGCGAGGTGGTCTTGCCACATCCACTGGGGCCCAGGAGGGTAGTCAGCTTTCCCTCTTCGATGGTGAGGTCCAGGTTGTCCACGGCGAGGAAGTCACCGTACGCCTGGGTTACTCCGACAAATTCGGCTGCGGGAATCACTTGTTGATACCTCCAAAGATCTTGGCGAAGCCGACCGTGCGCTCGGCGATGATGGCAACCACGACGGTTGCGGCGAGCAGCAGGGTCGACATTGCTGCGATGGTCGGGTCATAGTTCTGCTGAATGTAGTCGAGCATCGTGACCGGGAGCGTGCGGAAGCTGCGGTCCTGCAGCAGCAGGGACAGCGGCACGTTGTTGAACGAGGTCACAAAGCTCAGCAGCGCGGCGGAGAAGATCCCGGGACGCAGCAGCGGCAGGGTCACCGTGAAGAATGCGCGCAGCGGCGAGGCACCGAGGCCGCGCGCGGCCTCCTCGATCGCCGGATCCGCCAGGGCGAGGGACGCTCCGGTCACCCGCACCGCATAGGGCAGCAGGATCGCGGTGTGTCCGATCAGCAGGGCGATCGAGTTCGACTGCCCCAGCACCACCATGATCTGCTGGTAGAGCGCGAGGCCCACCACCAGCTCGGGAACCACGAGCGGGGAGAGGAACAGGCCCTGAACCAGGGACTTGCCGGGGATCTTGCCCCGGTGCATCGCGATGGTGGCCGGGACTCCGATGGCCAGCGCGATCACGGTCGCGATCAGCGCGAGCTGCAGGCTCTGCCCCAGCGAGGACATGAACGTGTTGTTGCCGAGGGCCGCGCCAAACCAGTCCAGGGTGAAACCCTTTGGCGGGAAGGATACGGTGCGTCCGGTGGAGAACGCGGTGCTCACCACAAACAGGATCGGGACGATCATGATGATGTAGCCGAGCACGGCCAGGGTACCGAGCACCGGGCGGGCGTTATTAGTTTTGATCATGCTCATGACTGCACGCTCTTTCCCCGCGACAGCAGCGAACTCAGGCCCGAAACCAGGAACACCAGCAGCGTCATGATCAGCGCGGTGGCCGAGGCCGAGGCCCAGTCCACGGTCACGTTGGAGTAGTTGTAGAGCTCGGTGGCGAGCATCCGCTGACTGGATCCACCCAGCAGGTAGGGGGTCGTATAGGCGGTTGCGGCACCGGCGAAGACCAGGGTCGTGGCAACCACGAGGCCCGGGGCGGACAGCGGCAGCACCACGGTCCAGAGGGTCCGGGTGCGGCTGGCGCCGAGTCCGCGGGCGGCGTCATCGAGTCCGGGATCCACCTGGGCGACGGCCGAGTAGCAGGAGATGATCGCCAGCGGCAGGAACAGCTGTGTCATACCGAGGACCACGGCGAGCTCGGTGTAGAGCAGCTGCGGGGCCTCGGAGGCGAGACCCAGGCCGGTGATGAGCTGGCCGATCGCGCCCTGGCTACCCAGCAGCACGATCCATCCGAAGGTGCGCACGACGTTGCTCAGCAGCAGCGGGAAGATCGCCAGCGCGAGCCACATGCCGGCAAAGCGCGAGGTCGAGCGGGCCAGCAGGTAGGCGATCGGGAAGCCGAGCACCAGGCAGGTCGCGGTGGTAATCAGTCCGAGGCCGAGGGTGCGGCCGATGATGCCGAGCGAGTAGGGGTCGGTGAGCATCTGGCCGAGACGCGCGAAGACGTCTCCGGTGCTGACCCCGGGCGGCGCGATAAGCATCGCGACCGAGGGAATGGCGAATCCGAGCAGGATAAACACCAGACCGGGCAGCAACAGCCAGGCTGGTTTTCGAGACATGTGTGCCCCCATTGGCGGTGGTGTGGGTGCGGGACGGGGATCCCCACGCACGGGCGGGCGATTTCGACGCAAAACGCCGAAACGGGCAATGAAACCGGTTGCACAACCGGTTTCACACACTATACGCTAAGTTCTATCGAAGAAACAAACACTTCTTTTTCTCCCCCGACGACGCCGCAATTCGCCGTCACGCCCATCCCCTTGCGAGCCCGTTTACCTCGCACACCCGCATAAATCGGAGGCTCCGTGAGCACACTTGAGGACGTCGCGCGTCTCGCCGGGGTATCCAAGGCCACGGCCTCGCGCGCCCTCAGCAAGCCCGAACTGGTCGCCGCCGCGACCATCGAGCGGGTTCAGCGTGCCGCCCAGGAACTGCATTTTGCGCCCTCGCGCACGGCAACCGCGCTGGCCAGTGGACGCACCGGGGTCATCGCGATGGTGGTTCCCACCCTGGAAAACCAGTTCTTCACCCCGATCATCCAGGGAGCCCAGGACCGCGCGGATGCCGCCGGCTACCTGCTGACCGTCGCCGCCACCGCGTTTCTCGAAGACAAGGACGTGGACCAGTTCGCCCGGCTCGCCCCGCAGGTGGACGGCTTCCTGCTGGCCGCCCCGCGCGGTAAGGACCAGTTTGTGGAGCCCGCGTGCAAGCTCAAGCCCACGGTCCTGATCGACCGCGAGATCGACGGGGTGCCCTCGGTGGTCGCCGACTCGGCCACCGGCTTTGCCGAGTTGGCGCTTCGCATGGTGGAGCAGGGGCACCGACACATCGCACTGGTGGGTGGCCCCGGCCGCTCCTGGCAGAACCTCCGCCGCGTGGCCCACGTGATCGAGGCCCTGCGTGGCAAGGCCGCCCTGACCGTGCTCGGACCGCACCGCTCGACCTTCGCCGCGGGGGTGGGCGTGGTGGGTGAAATTCTGACCTCCGGTGCCACCGCGGTCATCTCCTACTCCTCCTCGCTGTCCACCGGCATCATGTTTGGACTCCAGTCCCGCGGGATCACCAACCTCGTGGTGAGCGCTGATCGCGGCATCGCCGACGCGCTGGGATCGGCCAATGTGCCCGTCCTCGAGGTGGACGGCCTGGAGCTGGGCCGCCAGGCGATGGACACTCTGCTTGCCCGCCTCGATGCGACCCCCGGCGGCGAAATCCCCCGCCTGCGCCTGCCCGTCTCGGTGGACTGGGACCTCGGCGAGCGGGAACCCGCGTAGAGCGTAGGGCTGAACGTTATAGGCCGTAGGTCCTAGGCCCCCTTGAACACCGCCGAGGGTGAGATCGCGTGCGCCAGCGCGGCCCCCAGCAGCGGAAGCGGCAGCAACGCAAGTAGCAGTCGGGTGATATCGGCGCCGGCCAGCAGGTACTCCTGTGTGCCGATGCCGCCGGTGAATCCGGCCACCGCGATGACCACGCTCGCCCCGATCGCGACCGGCACCAGGACCGTGGCGATTACCTCGACCGCGAGCGCCAGCGTGATCTGCGCCGGACGCGCCCCGAAGGCTCGATACAGCGCCATCTCCGCGCGCCCCGACCACCAGAGCACACCGAGAAGGAGGAACAGGACCCCGGCCCCGACGGCCCAGCCCCACGCGCTCGCACGCAGCGGCAGGTTCTTTTCCGGGTCCACCACCAGCGCATTTTTGGCCAGATACGGCCCAGGGTTCGCCTGATACACGGGCGGTACGGCCTCGGTCAGCGTGGGAATCACCGCGCTGGCCGCACCCGGTGACATCTCGACAAAGCACTCGCGGGTGTACTGATCGGAGCGAACGTCCGGCTCCAGGAGGGCCGTGTTGAGGCCGTCCACCCGGGAACGCTCCCCCGCGATGCTCACAATGTCGCGGGCCTCGCTCGTGCCCCCACGGGTCAGGTTCACCGTGGTGTCCGGCACCAAACCGGTCTGGGCCGCCAGGTCCTTGCCGGCCACGATGCCCGATCCCGAGACCACCAGTCCGGGCCAGGCGATCGCGATCATGCCCGGGCTCACCCGCAGCAGCTCACGATTCTGCCCGGGGAAGGTCGCCAGCTGGATCTGCTCGCGGTGCAGGATCGCCCCGGCCGCGATCACCCCCTCGGTGCGCGCGATGTTCTCACAGTACGAGACCGGGAATCCCTCGATCGTCCCCGCCCGAATCACCTGGACAAAGCGCCCGGCGGCGCGCTGCTGCTCCCAGGACTCGCGCAGGCCACCGGTTTCGATCAGCGAAACCAGCGGCACGGCGATGCCGATCAGCGCCGCACAGAGCGCAATCAGCAGGGCACGCCACGGCCGGGCTCGCAGCCCGCGGGCGTGTTCGCGGACGAACTCTCCGGTGCGAAACCCGTGACTCATGCGGGCACCAGCCGGTCCATCCGGATGATGCGGTCGGCACGCTCGGCCACGATATCGTCGTGGGTCGCAATGATCACAATCGCCCCGGCGTCGGCCGCGGCGCGCAGCGCCCCGATGACCAGTCCGCGGGCGGCGGCATCGAGGGAGGCGGTGGGCTCATCGGCGAGGATGATCGGAGTCTCGGCGGCCATCGAACGCGCAACCGCGACCCGCTGCCGTTCGCCCCCGGAGAGGCGCTTGCCGAGTCGATCACGCACCTCATCGAGTCCGAGGCGTTCGAGATGTCCGTCGGCGATCAGGAGCGCGTCCTCCCAGGTGGTCCCGCGCGAGAGCGCGCCGATCGCCACGTTGTGGGCAGCCGTGCGGTGTGGGAACACCGGTGAAGACTGGTCGATCCAGGAAATTTGAGGGGCGTGCTCGGTCCCGTCGGCCGCGGTGAAGGCCACCGTGCCCTCATCGGGTTTTTGGTGTCCGGCGATGACCGCGAGCAGCGTGGACTTCCCAAAGCCCGAGGGGGCGCGCAGCGCGGTCATGCTGCCCTCCACAAACTCGGCGGTGAAATCGGTCAGGACCCGGCGCTCCCCGAACGCGACCGAGATATCTCGCGCGACTACCGGCATTCGCGCCGCTCCGCGGGCACCGAGAGCAGCACGCGGTCGGTTGTATCAAGCTCGCCGGTGACCACCACGGATCCACCCTCGCCCGCGCCCACCTGCACCGCGACCGGGCCGGTTTTGGTCAGCACGCAGCTATTCGCTCCCACCTGGAAGACGGCGGCCGCGGGAATGCGCCATCCCGAGGTCTGCACGGTCTGGGCGATCAGGGTGCGCACCATCGGCTCCCCCGCCGCCGTGGTTTCGGTCAGGGCGATGAGGCCGTCCGGGGTAATCGCATCACGCGTCTCGGTGAGGGGAAGCTCGGTGGTGCCCAGCTTCAAGACCGCATCGGCGGGCACGGGCAAACGAACGATGCGCTCCTGGTCGAGGACCGGTAGCTCCGTCTTATCTCCGCCCTGGGGTCCGGGGGCGATCGGGGCCAGGCCCTCGCCGGTAAGCAGCGCCGCAGTGATCCGCGGACGCGGCGCAAACAGTGCCTCGCCGGCCGCGGGCGCGGGCTGACCCACCGAGAACGCGGGGGCACCCACGGTGATCCGAGGTTCGGCCAGGTGTACCACCCAGGACGGGTCGAAGGTCTCCCCCTCGGCCCCGATCTTCTTGGCCAGCTGGGTGATGCCCCGGGCGGTGGAGGCGCTAAACGTGTTGCCGGTACCGCGGGCAAGTCCCAGGTCTCCCAGCAGGGTGTTGAGCCAGCCGATGTCGCTGCCGGCGGTGGTCTCGGGTCCAATCGCACGCCAGAAGGGACCGGGGGTGCGGGCGGCGAGGCGATCGATGCCGTCGATGGTGACCACCACATCGCCCGGCCCAATCGAGGTGACCTGCGGGCGCACGGCGGTGATCAGACCGGACCAGGCCGGGGCGCGCAGCACCGGACCCTGTTCCCAGCCGAGCGCCAGGTCCATCGGGGTATCGGTGTTCGCCTGCCCGGTTTCCACCGGCGTCCAGGTTTCGACCGGTTCGGTGAAACGTACCTGCCCGCTCCACAACACGATCGCCGCGATCAACCCAAACGGCAGCACAACCCAGGCACCGGCACCCACCCAGAGCAGCACGGATTTTCCGATCGAGCGGCGCGTGGCCATGACGTCCCCCTGTTCGGCGCAGCTGCGCCCCAAAATTTCCGGGGATCGCACACCCGGTTGCGTGCCGCTCCCGCGCGGGCACGGTCTCAAGGTAGCGGCTGCCCCCTCCCGGGTCAATTTGATAACACTCGTTGTGGAGGGGCCGCCGGCTCCCCACTCCCGATACCATGGGTCCAGGCGTCGCCGACGTGCGCCGTGAATTGGGGGCAATCAGTGTTCAGGGGTATCTCCGTTGTAACGATGCTTGGTCTTGCGCTGGTGCTGACCGGCTGCACACCCACGGCGGAACACGCGGACGGGCGCACCACGGAATCCGGTATCTCCGCCGCCCAACAGGCCCTCCTCGATCGCGACACCATCGGGTTTGACGAGTACAAGGAGGCGTGGTCAAACTACGCCCAGTGCCTGGTCAACAGCGACTCGGGGTATCGGGCAACCAACCCGACCCTCGACCCCATCAGCGGCCGCCGCTATAACTGGGATCTCGACGTCATCCCGGGTGCTCAATTCGACAATGACGCCATGCAAAACTGCCAGGTCTCCGAGCTGGTCCACGTGGATAGCGAATATGTGCGGCAAAACCCACAGCGGATGGACCCGGCGCTGCTAAACCGGGTGTTTGCCGGTCTGGAACGCGCCGGGGTCAGCTACACCGGCACCGAAACCAACTACGGCGATTTCTTCCCCAACGGCAACGAGGACGCCGCACGCACCGCCGCGGTCGACGCCGTCCTCCTCGACGCAGCCCGGGCGCTCTACCCCGAGGTCACCACCTGGGGCTACGGGTACTGACGCACCCCCAGATCGGGGCAGTTCTGGGCACACCAGGGCTCGGCGCACGCCGCCGCGAGGATCGCACACGCTAGCCTGGCCTTCGCCATCACGCGATCGAAAGGGGATCCATGCGCAGGAGTTTTGCGATCACCACGGCACTCGGGGCCGTCCTCATCGCGGGACTGACCGGGTGCTCGTCCGAGGACCCGGAAGCGCAGAAATATCCCTCGGTGGCGTCCCCGGCGCAGCGCGACATTCTCTCCCGCGAACAGATCGGGTTTGACGAGTACAAGGAGGCCTTCGCCAACTACGTGCGCTGCACCGAGGATGCGGGGTATGTGGTGGGCGAACCGATCCTCAACCCGATGGATGGCCGCACCTATCTCGCCGAGCAGACCCTTGCCCCGGGCCAGACGGATGTCGAGGCCGTCAACGAAAAGGCGGTCGACTGCAACCCGGGTGAGCTGGGCTTTGTCCAGGAGGAGTACCTCAAGCAGAACCCACCACAGATCGATGCGGTCCTCCTCGAAACGGTGCGGCCCCGACTCGACCTTGCGGGAATCTCCACCACCGGCACCGAGACCCGGTTTGGCGATTTCTTCGTCGATGCCGCCGATGACCAGGCGCGTTTCACCGCGATCCAACGGGTGTTCTCCCAGGCCATCGACGAGCTGTTTCCCGGGCTTCCATACGTCGATTACGGGTACTGATCTCGCGGCGTTTGTCTCCGGACACAAAACGGCGGCGGTGGACCTGATGTCCACCGCCGCCGTTTTGTGAGAGTGAGCCTGACTAGCCCTGGCCGCCCAGCATGCGCTGGATCGTCGCCATGTCATCCTCGCTGGGCTGACCCTTGGCACCGCCCTTACCCAGGCCGAAACCGCCGCCGGTGGGCGCCGCGGGTGCCGCGGTGATGCCCTTGGCCTCGGCCGCGCGCTTCGCCGGGTTGCCCGAGCGCGAGCCACCCTTCTTCTTGGCGTTCTTCTTGGGCATCTTCGGACGTCCGCCGGGGATCGGGCCCATGCCCGGGATCTGCGGCATGCCACCCTTGGCCATGGTCTTCATCATCTTGGCGGCCTGCTCGAAGCGGTTCACCAGCTGGTTGACCTCGGTCACGGTGGATCCCGAACCGCGGGCGATCCGCAGGCGACGCGAGCCGTTGAGCAGCTTGGAGTTCTGCCGCTCGGCGCGGGTCATCGACTGGATGATGGCCTCGGTGCGGTTCAGCTCGGACTCGTCGAAGTTGTCCAGCTGCTCCTTCATCTGGCCCATGCCCGGGAGCATGCCCATCATCTTCTTGATCGAGCCCATGTTGCGCAGCTGCTGCATCTGCTTCAGGAAGTCATCGAGAGTGAAGGTGTCGGTCGCGAACTTCTCCGCGAGCTTCATCGCCTCTTCCTCGTCGAAGGCCGACTGCGCCTGCTCGATCAGGGTGAGGATGTCACCGAGGTCGAGGATGCGGCTGGCCATCCGGTCGGGGTAGAAGGGCTCGAAGTCGTCGAGGTTCTCGCCGGTGGAGGCGAAGATGATCGGGCGTCCGGTGACCGAGGCCACCGAGAGTGCGGCACCACCGCGGGCGTCACCGTCGAGCTTGGACAGCACCACACCGGTGAAGTCCACACCCTCCTGGAAGGCCTTGGCGGTGTTGACGGCGTCCTGACCGATCATCGCGTCGATCACAAACAGGACCTCGTGCGGGTTAATGGCGGCGCGAATCTTCGACGCCTGCTTCATCATCTCCTCGTCGATACCGAGGCGACCCGCGGTGTCCACGATCACGACGTCGTGCTGGTTACGCTCGGCGTAAGCCACACCGTCCTTGGCAACCTTGACCGGGTCGCCGACACCATTACCCGGCTCGGGCGCATAGATGGCCGCGCCGGCCTGCTCGGCCACGACGCCGAGCTGGGTGACGGCGTTGGGACGCTGAAGGTCGGCGGCGACCAGGAGCGGGGTGTGCCCCTCCTTGATCAGCCACTTCGACAGCTTTCCGGCCAGGGTGGTCTTACCGGCACCCTGCAGACCCGCGAGCATGATGATCGTGGTTCCGGTCTTGGCAAACTCCAGGCGACGCTGCTCGCCACCGAGGATCTGCACCAGTTCGTCGTTCACGATCTGGACCACCTGCTGGGCGGGGTTCAGGGCCTTGTTGACCTCATCGCCCAGGGCGCGCTCGCGCACACGGCCGGTGAACTCCTTCACGACGTCGAACGCGACGTCGGCCTGGATCAGTGCGCGGCGAATCTCGCGGACGGTGCCGTCCACGTCGGAAGCCGACAGGGTTCCCTTCTTCCGAAGGTTCTTGAAGGTATCGGCGAGCCGATCTGAGAGATTTCCAAAAGTAGCCATTTGATGCCAGTTTACCAATTTCCCGGACGCGATGGGTGCGCCCGGCCGGGCATACGCGCAGGCCCCTCGATTTAATTATTGGACCGCGTACATTAATGCTACATTGGGCGCATGGTACGCATCGCACAGCTGGGACTGGCCCCCGAATACCTCGACTATCGAGTGGGGTGGACCCACCAGCGCACCCTGCATGAGGGTGTGGTCGCCGGAACCACCGACGACACCCTGCTGCTGTGCGAGCATCCGTCCGTGTATACCGCGGGACGATCGGCCCGTCCCGATGAGTATCCGGCGGATGGGACCCCGGTAGTCCCGGTGACCCGTGGGGGGCGGGTCACCTGGCACGGTCCCGGTCAGCTGGTCGGGTATCCCATCATGCGGCTGGAGCCAATCGGCGAGGATTCCAACCTGGTGGATGTGGTGGGGCACGTCCGCAGCCTCGAACGCGTTCTGATCAACACAGCCGCGGCCCTCGGGGTGCACGCGTTTCGAGTTCCCGGACGCAGCGGGGTCTGGGTCGAGGATGGCGCGGGACAGGCCAAGATTGGGGCAATTGGGATTCGGGTCGAGCGCGGGGCCAGCCTGCACGGCTTCGCCCTGAACTGTTCGGGAGACCTGGCCGGGTTTGCCCAGATTGTGCCCTGTGGGATCCGGGATGCCGGGGTGAGCTCGCTCAGCGCCGCCGCCGGGCACCCCATCACCACGGCGGATGCGGCGATCCTCATCGCCGCCCACTTCGATGACTGGTACTACTCCCCCGAACCCGAAAGCAGTCCGGCCCTCGCACACACCGTGGGCGGGAAAAAATGAGCGCACGCAACCTCGGCTCGATCGGCACTCCTCCGGAAGCCACAGCCGTGGAATCCTCGGCCCCGATGATTCCCGCGTCCCTGGGCCTGCTGATGGCCGAGCCGCCCGGCGCAACAGGACCCGGCGCCACCCTGCTCCCGACGGTAGCCGGCGAACCGCTGGCCGCACCCGAGGGACGCAAGATGCTGCGGATCGAGACCCGCAACACGCAGACCCCGATCGAGCACAAACCCTCCTGGATCAAGACCCGCGCGAAAATGGGCCCGGAGTATCGCGGGCTCCAGCAGCTTGTCAAGACCGAGAACCTGCACACCGTGTGTCAGGAGGCCGGATGCCCCAACATTTTTGAGTGCTGGGAGGATCGCGAGGCCACGTTCCTGATCGGCGGCGCGCAGTGCACCCGGCGTTGTGATTTCTGTCAGATCGACACCGGCAAGCCCTCGGCGTATGACCGCGATGAGCCGCGCCGGGTTGCCGATTCAGTTTTACGGATGGCGCTGCGCTACGCCACCGTCACCGGCGTTGCCCGCGATGACCTCGACGATGAGGGGGCCTGGCTGCACGCGGAAACCGTGCGCGCGATTCACGAGGCCAATCCCGAAACCGGCGTGGAAATCCTGGCAACGGACTTTTCCGGGGATCCCGAGCTGCTGGACACCGTGTTCGCCTCGCGGCCCGAGGTGTTTGCGCACAACGTGGAAACCGTGCCTCGGCTGTTCAAGCGCATCCGCCCGGCGTTCCGCTACGAGCGCTCCCTGGGCGTGATTACCCGGGCGCGGGATGCGGGCCTGGTCACCAAGTCCAACCTGATTCTCGGCATGGGTGAGGAACCCGCCGAGGTCCTGACCGCGCTTGAGGACCTGCAGGCCGCGGGCACCGACATCATCACCATCACCCAGTACCTGCGCCCGAGCCCGCGCCACCTCCCGGTTGCCCGCTGGGTGCGTCCCGAGGAGTTCCTCGACCTCGAGGTCGCCGCCCGGGAAATCGGCTTCTCGGGGGTCCTCGCCGGTCCCCTGGTGCGCTCCTCCTATCGGGCCGGCCGGCTCTGGGCCGAAACCATGCGCGCCCAGTGCCGCCCGATCCCCGAGTCCCTCGCCCACCTGGATCGCGCGTCCAGCGCGCCGCAGGCGGTGCATGCCGGATAGCGCACGAGCTCCGCTAACCCAGGTGCTTGAACCCCGCGTGCGAGCGGGCGAAGCCCAGGCGCTCGTAGAACTCGTGCGCGCGGGTGCGGCGAAGGTCCGAGGTGAGCTGGGTGATCGCGGCACCGCGGCGAACGCCCTCGGCCAGGGCCCAGCGGATCATCGCCGAGCCAACCCCGGCCCCACGCTCGGACGTGGCTACGTGGACCGACTCGATCTGCAGGCGGTTCACGCCGCCACGACCCAGGCCCGGCAGCACCGTCAGCTGCATCGTGCCCACGGCCTCGCCGGCCGGGGAATCCACGATGACCAGGAGGTGTGCGGGATCGCGGTCGATTCGGGAGAACGCACGCTCGAAGGCGCTGATGTCGGCGGCGGGATCGGTGTCCGGGGCATCGCCGCGGGCATGGGCCACGTCGTCGTCGGCGAGCAGACGCAGCAGGGCGGGCACGTCTGTGCTGCTCGCGCGGCGGATCGCATATCCCCCGGCAAGGTCCGCGATCATCACGCCGGCGCTCTCGCTGGGGATCAGCGCACCATCGACCTCGTGCAGCACACCGTGGATCCGGCGGACGGCGGGCTGGGCCGGGCGGGCAGCCACCGTGTCCAGATCGCGGCCGTAAAACAGGGTGTCATCTCCGTCGGCGAAGTATCCAAACGCGTCGATCGGACGGTAGTCGTAGCGCTCGTACAGGCGCACCGACTCGGGCTGCTGGGTGCCGGTTTCCAGGCGCATGTAGCGGGCTCCCAGGGCCACGGCCTCGCGCTCCAGCGCCTCCAGGATGATTCCGGCCAGGCGACGACCGCGCGCCTCGGGCACCACAAAGATGCGCTTCATCTCCATGATGTCGGCGCTTTCGCGGCGGATCGCGCCGCAGCCGATCGGCTTTCCGTCCTCGAAGGCGACGATGAAGGCCTCCACCTCGGCCGGGTTCAGGTCCGGGATCGGACCGCCCTGCCAGGGACCGTAGCGAACCGTGAGGTCTGCCTGCTGGGCGCTGCGAAGTTCCCGTCCCACCGGATCTGACCAGTGGGTGCGGACGAGGGTGATGCTCATGACGTGTTGCTAGTCCTGTTCGATCGAAACGGCTTCGCCGCGGTTATTCAGCGACACCAGCAGGACGTCGTCGGACTCGTCCATGCTGAGCGCGTACTCGAAGACCACAAACGTGTTGTCCTCGCCGGCGTGGGAGGGGCTAAAGCGCACCCCGATCACCGCGATGGCACGCAGCAGATCGATGTCGCGGTCGCCGGAAATGTGGCTGAAGTAGTCCTCCAGGTCCTCCCCGTGCTCGTCTTCCAGCAGCGCGATGAACTTGCTCACCGCGGTGTGCCGGGACGAGATTTCGGCGATCATCGCCTCGCGGGCGCGCAGATCGAGTTCCTCCAGGGAGGAGATCATCGCGGCGGCCACCTCGAGGGATTCCTCGGTGACGTTCTGGGCGTCCTCGGCGCTGAGCGAGACGCCCACCGCCTGGTCGCCAAACTCCACGGTTTCGGACCAGTAGATTCCGCCGGGTCCGCCGGTGGAGAGCAGGCCAAAGAAGTCGTGTTCGAGTGCCATGGTTAGCCCACCAGTTTCTGTGCGAAGGCGTGCGGGGTGAAGTCCAGATCGAGCATGTTCGGCTAGCCCACCAGTTTCTGTGCGAAGGCGTGCGGGGTGAAACCGGTCAGGTCCCCGATGCTCTCGCCCTGCCCGATCAGCTTGATCGGGATGCCCGTGCGTTCCTGCACGGCCAGGACAAACCCGCCCTTGGCAGAGCCGTCCAGCTTGGTCAGCACCAGGCCGGTGACCCCGGCATGCTGGATAAAGGCCTCAGCCTGTGCCAGGCCGTTCTGTCCGGTGGTGGCGTCCAGGACCAGCAGTACCTCGGAGATCGGGGCCTGTTTTTCGATCACCCGGCGAATCTTGGAGAGCTCGTCCATCAGACCGTTTTTGGTCTGCAGCCGTCCGGCGGTGTCGATCAGGGCGATTTCCACGCCGTTGCGCTTGGCAAACTCGACGGTCTGGAACGCAACCGAGGCCGGGTCCTGACCGTGGTGCTGCGGACGCACGATCTGCGCCCCGCCACGCTCGGCCCAGGTGGCCAGCTGTTCGACGGCGGCCGCACGGAACGTATCCGCGGCGCCCACTACAACCGAGCGCCCGAAGGTGCCCACGTAGTTGGCGAACTTTCCGATCGTGGTGGTCTTTCCGACACCGTTCACGCCCACCACGAGGACCACCGCGGGACGCTCACTGAGGTGCAGCGTGGGATCGTACTTGGCCAGGCGCTCCTCGACGTTCTCACGCAGCATCCGTTGCAGGTCGCGGGGATCGGTGGTGTGGAAGCGGGCGACGCTGGCGCGCAGCTCCTCGATCATGTCCTCGGCGACGTCGGCTCCGAAGTCGGCGGTGATGAGTGCGTGCTCCAGATCATCCCACGTGTTGTCATCGATCGTGGGTTTCTGGAACAGTCCCCGAAGGGCACCACCGAGGGACCATGTGCTGCGTTCTGCCATACCCCTAGCCTAGCGGTTTTGCGTCCACGACCGGCCGTCCGGGTCTATTCGGCGACCGCCGCCCGATCCACCACACGCTGACCCACAACCGCCGAAACGCCATCCTGGCGCATCGAGACACCGTAGAGGGCGTCGGCGATCTCCATCGTGCGCTTCTGATGGGTGATCACGATGAGCTGCGAGTTTTCGCGCAGGCCCTCAAAAATGGTCAGCAGGCGCCCGAGGTTGGCGTCATCCAGGGCTGCCTCGACCTCGTCCATGATGTAGAACGGGCTGGGACGGGCGCGGAAGATCGCGACCAGCAGTGCGACCGCGGCGAGCGAGCGCTCCCCGCCGGAGAGCAGCGACAGGCGCTCGATCTTCTTGCCCGCCGGGCGGACCCGCACCTCGATACCGGTGGTCAGCAGGTTCTCAGGTTCGGTGAGCGAAATACTGCCGGTGCCGCCGGGGAAGAGGATCGGGAAGACCTCGGCAAACTGCGCCTGGGTGTCGGCGAAGGCGGCGCCGAAGATGGTCTGCATCTTGGTGTCCAGCTCTTCGATGATCGTCATCAGATCGGCGCGGGTCCGGGTGAGGTCGGCCAGCTGCTCGGTGAGGAACGCGTGGCGCTGTTCCAGCGCGGCAAACTCCTCCAGGGCGAGCGGATTGACGCGCCCCAGCTGACCGAGCTTGCGCTGTGCGGCCTGGTGCCGGCGTTCCTGCTCGGCGCGGACGTAGGGCAGGGTGGGCTCGGCGGGGTCGCTGTCGGCGGCCGCGACATCCGCATCCGCAAACGCATCTGCACCTGCACCTGCACCTGCATACGCCTGCGCATCGAGGCTCGCCCCCGCGCGAAGCCAGGACACCCGACCGGTGCGGGTCAGCTCGTCCTGCTCACTCGCGGTCAGGCGCACCCCGGTGGTCGGGCCATACTCACCAACCAGCGCGTCCCGATCCAGGCCCAGCTCGGACTGTGCGCGCTCGAGCAGCGAGGTGAGCTGTACTCGGCGCTCGTAGATCTGCATTTCCAGGCCGC
This sequence comes from Mycetocola sp. BIGb0189, assembly GCF_024810155.1. Classification (NCBI taxonomy): domain Bacteria; kingdom Bacillati; phylum Actinomycetota; class Actinomycetes; order Micrococcales; family Microbacteriaceae; genus Mycetocola; species Mycetocola sp. BIGb0189. The sequence goes on along the minus strand of NZ_JANUED010000002.1, from coordinate 445,745 downwards.
GCATCGAGTCGGCGATGGCGTCGAGCCGGGTGCGAGCGCCGGATTCCTCGGCGCGCAGCTCCTGTAGTTCGCGGGTCTGTTCTCCGCGCTGGTGCTCGGCCTGGGCCAGTTCCAGCGATGCCTGGGCGAGTGAGCGTTCCAGGACCTCGCGCACGGCGGGCAGGTCGGTCAACACCGAGCGGGCCACCTCCAGCTGCCGGGCGCGCAGCACCGCGCGCCGGGCCTCGGCCTCGGCAGCGTCGCGCTCGGCACGGTAACGACGACGCAGCGAGGCGAGGCGATCCTGTTCGGTACGGACCCGCTCACGCGCGGTTTCGGCACGCAACCGCGCCTCAACCTCGGCCTCACGGGCGGTTTCCAGCTCGGCCCACAGGCTCTCGCGCAGGGTCCCATCCAGGATGGGCCGCGGCTTCGCCCGCACGGTTTCCACCGCGCGTTCGGCAGCTGCGGAGGCAGCCTCGGCCTCGCGCAGACCCGCGGCGGAGGCGGATCGGGCGGTCTGCAGGCGCTCACGTTCGGCCTGGGCGGCCTCATGCTGTCCCCGCGCTCGGTGCAGGCGTTCGGATTCGGCGGCGAGGCTCGCATCAAGTTCACGCCGCGCGGCCAGCGCCGCGGCCGAGGCCTGCTTGGCCGACTGGCCCTCGGCGCGAGCGGTGCTGAGATCCACCCGGAGTGTGTCGATCGAGGAGTGGACCTCGGCCAGGCGTTCGGCGGCGGTATCGTGTTCGGCGCGCAGCGCGATCCGGCCCCGCCCCTCCCCCGAGCCGCCGCTGATCGAGAAGCGGGTGAGAACGTCTCCGGTGACCGTGACGATGGTGACCGGCATGTCCGCGGGCAGGGTGTTCAGTCCGCGGCGTGCGGCCTCGCGGTCCTCGGCCACAAACACCCCGGCGAGCAATCCGCGCACACCGTCGGGACCGGTAACCAGGGAATCGGCGGGAATCAGCCCGGCCACGGGTGCGGTACTCGCGGCTCCGGCGGCGGCAATCACCAGATCGACCCGGCCCAGGGTGTCGGATTCGACCCGATCCAAGGCGGCGTGCGCGGCGTCGGCGTCGGCCACGATCACGCCGTCGGCAAAGCGCCCCAGTGCCGCGGTAATCGCCTGCTCATACCCGGAATCCACGCGAATCCCGGCGGCAACCAAACCGTTCACACCGGAGAGCTCACGGGCCAGCAGTTCGGCGGCACCGTCGCGAATGTCGAGGGCGCGGGCCAGCGCGGTGGTCTGGGCGGTGAGGGCATCGCGCTCGCGTTCGGCGGCGTGCAGGAGCTCGCGCAGGCGCTCAATTTCGGTCTCGGCAGACTGCACTCGTTCCTGCTGATCACGGTAGGCATCGTTGAGTCCGGTGGTGTCGGCGTCGATCACGCCCGCCCCCGCCTCGGCTTCGGCGAGCGCCCGCGCAGCCTCCTCGGCGCGCTCGGTGGCCGCGGTCTCGGCCCGCTCCTGACGCTCGGCCTCGGCGGCAAGCGCGGCCAGGCGCGAGGCGGCGGTTTCGGCGCGGCCGGTGGCCGCCTGGACCTCCAGGTCGTGGGCGGAGAGGAGTTCGGACTGGACGGTTAGTTCGGTATCCACCGCGTCGAGGGAAGCCCGGGCCGCGGCGGCTGTCTGCCGTGCACGTTCCCAGCCTGCCTCGGCAGCATCGATCCCCTCGATCAGTCGGGTCACCTCGGCCTCGGCCCGTTCGATCGCCTCGGGTGAGATCCCCGGAGCCGGCGCGGGCCGCTCCCCCTGCGCATCCAGCAGGGCAACCTTCTGCGTGGCCAGCCCGGTCAGCGCGTCGAGGCGCTGGCGGACGGACTCCAGGTCGAAGACCACCGTGCGCGCCCGATCCACCGCGTCCCCGATCTGCGCCTGCTCCAGCAGGGCGATGCGGGCGCGGGTATGGTCGGCGCGCTCCTGAAGGATCGCGCGCTCGGCCAGCCGGTCGGATTCGGTCCCGGAGAAGGCGAGGATGTCGGTATCGAGCCGGACGATGTCATCGGCGACCAGTCGGGCTCGCGCATCCCGGGCAATGGCCTGGATCGACTGGGCCTCACGGGCCACCTCGGCCTGCTTGCCCAGGGGCTTGAGCTGCCGGCGGATCTCCCCGGCGAGGTCGCTCAGCCGGGTGAGGTTGGCCTGCATCCCGTCGAGTTTGCGCAGGGTCTTTTCCTTGCGCCGGCGGTGTTTGAGGATGCCGGCGGCCTCCTCGATGAAACCGCGACGCTCCTCGGGGGTTGCCCGCAGCACGGCGTCCAGCTGGCCCTGCCCCACGATCACGTGCATCTCACGGCCCAGGCCCGAGTCACTGAGGAGTTCCTGCACGTCAAGCAGGCGGGAGCTCTGACCGTTGATCGCGTACTCGGATCCGCCGTTGCGGAACAGCGTGCGCGAGATCGTGACCTCGGTGTAGTCGATGGGCAGCGCGCCGTCGGAGTTGTCGATGGTCAGCGTGACCTCGGCGCGGCCCAGCGGACCCCGCGTGGAGGTCCCGGCAAAGATGACGTCCTCCATCTTGCCGCCGCGCAGGGTTTTTGCGCCCTGCTCACCCATCACCCAGGCCAGCGCGTCAACCACATTGGACTTGCCGGAGCCGTTGGGCCCAACCACGCAGGTCACCCCGGGTTCAAACGCAAACGTGGTCGGCTGGGCGAAGGATTTGAACCCTTTCAGGGTGAGGCTTTTGAGATACACGCGCACTCACCCCTTTCCCGGTTCGAAGATACGTCTGCACTACCGTACCAAGAACCGGCGACCCGGCCCGTGATTGCGCGGGTTTTGAGCGAATCTAGGGTGTGGCGAATTCGCGAGATCGCACTAGCCGAGACCCAGCACAACCTTGGTGCCCGGCGCGGCTGATCCGGCCGCCGGAAACGCCTCGGCAACTCGATCACGTGGATAGATCACCGGCTCGGGTGCGCGCAGACTCCCCGTATCCAGGCCGGCCAGGATGTCCGCCAGCACTCGGCGATAGGCGTCACGTCTCAGGGCCACGATCATCGGCGCGGAGCAGACCCGCTCGCTCGGGTCGGCAAACCGGTGCAGTCCGGTGCGCACAAACCCGCGGGCGGTGGCGGATTTCTGCCTGCCGATCGGCCCACCAAACGCGAGCCTGACGATGCGCCCACGCGGTGCCACCACCCGGCGCAGGTCCCGGTTTCCGGTGGCATCAATCACGCCGTCCACGCCTCCGCCGGACTGGATGTTCAGTGTGTTCATCCAGTCCGGATCGCGATAGTCCAGAATGTGCGCGCCCAGTCCCTCGGCAAACGCCTGCGAGCGTGACGACGCGGTCCCCCAGACCCGCAGTCCACGAGCCTGCGCCAGCTGCGCGGCCCAGGCCCCTACCGCTCCCCCGATGCCCTGAATCAGCACGCTTGTGCTTCCCGGCGGTAGCGCGGCAAGTGCGAAGTGTGCGGTGACCGCATCCAGTGGTGCGGTTGCCGCACTCACCGAGTCCAGCGCTTCGGGTACCGGGACCAAGAGCGAGGGCGGCAGTGTAACCCGGGTGGTATGCGCGCCCATCCCCGGCAGAATCGCCGCGACCCGCTGTCCTACTCGCAGTCCGCTGCTTCCCGCAGGTAGCGACTCGATCTCCCCGACCAGGTCGTAGCCGGGGATGAATCCGGGACGTGGATGCAGCAGGTAGTCCCCGCGTGCGGCCATCACATCCGTCACCCCCACCGAGGCGTGGGTGACCCGCACCACGGCCCGGTCCGAGCGATGCCGGAGTGGGTGCAGCGAGGGCTGAGTGGGCAGCATATCGAAGCGTTCGATTGGTGCCGCCCACCGAGCAGGTGCGGACTCGGATCGGTCGTCTGTCATGCTGTCGAGACTATCCGCGGCGGGCCGGGATTACCGATTAGTGCACAACATGACGTGGGCCAGGTCGCCTTCACCGACCACGGGCGTAAGACCGGACGGCGGGTTAGAGCTCTTCCGAGTCCGAGAGATCTTCCACGCTCTGCGGAACACGGCCCACAAAGTTGACGCCGATTCCAAACTCCTCGGCGATCGAGACGGCGGACTCCTGGAAGCGCAGCATCCAGGTGCCGTCGCCCCAGATCACGGCCTCGGGCTCGCCAAAGGCAGCGTCAGCACCAGCACCGTCCAGAATTGCCAGATCCGTGTCCGACAGCGCCCACTCCGGTCCGCGCAGCGCCTCGTCCAGGTATTCCAGGGCGTCGCGAACCAGCTCGTCGAAGTCGGCGACGATGGCCGCAGCCACCTCCACCACATCCGCCTCGGGGGCCGCGGCGGGCTCGATGATCAGGCTCACCTCGTGCTCCCCGTCGGCACCGTTTACCGTAGCGACCCAGAAGGCCAACTCCTCGGGCGACTCGATGCGAACAAACTCGGCCGTACCGGCGCTAAACGTGGTGGGGATCTCACTCATGAGTCGAGTTAAGCACAGCACGCCCCGGATTGTCGTATCCGGGGCGGTGTCGCCTGGCGATCAGCGCGGCGTGGCCGCATCCTCCATCCGGCGCAGGGTTTCCTCGACCAGAGCCGCACGCGCATCCCGGCCGGACTGCCCACAGGCGTGAATGTAGTCCCTCCACACCGCAACCACCCGGGCGAAGACTTCCTCGTTACCCTGGTTCAGCCACGCTACCGTCTGCCGACCGTACTCGACGAGGCCGAGATCGGCATGCGGCCTGGCAGGATAGTCAAACCTGTCAAAAAGGTCGAGCCGATAGGGGTTTCCGGTTGCCCTCGCCCAGGCGAGAATCGCCAGACTTAGGTCCACGTCATCGTGCCAGGTGGGGCGCGTCGCATCCGATTTTTTGATCCGTGCACGCTCCGCAATCCCACGCTCACCATGGAACGCCACCTGCCAGTGCCCGCACTGAATAACGAGGTGCCACACTCCCATCTGCACCGGCCCCATCACCTCGACGATGGGGTTGCCGTCCTCCAGGAGCTGGTCCGCAAACCGTGCCGTATCGGGACGCTGATCAGCCAGATACTCGATCCTCCTGCCCGCGTGTGCCCGGCGCTCTGCCCGCAACGACAGTTCGGAGTTCCCGGTGGCGGAGTGGGCCTCCCGATACTCACTCTGGAGTTCGTTTCGCTCGGGAGCGGCTCCCGCGGCCAATTGGTCATACAGCCATCGGGGGTCAACACCGGGAAGGTATTTGAAGTCGAGGAGGTCCATGTGCCGGCGTCGGGTGAGGCGATAATCGTCCACCAGGAGCCACACGCCAAACTCCCCGGTACAGACCGCGACCGCGCGCCCATCAGCAACAGCCATCCACGGCACTTCCGGTCCCATCATCCCGACCGGAGAGCGCCGTTCCAGGAGCTCACTCAGCGTCGTTCCCGGCGCAATGGACATCTGAATCGGGTTCTCACTGGCGTGATCACCAGCCGCCACGCCATCTCGCGTCGCGGTGAAAACCACATTTCTCCACATGCGTTGAACCTAGAGCCGACCAAGCATCTCGGCCTTTTTCAGGTCAAATTCCTCCTGGGTGAGCACTCCGGCTTGCAGGAGTTTCCAGAGCTTTTCAATCTGCTCGGCGAGATCGATGGGTGCAGACGCCTGAGGAGTTGAGGTGCGCTGGGCAACGTGTTTTGCCTCCTCGATTGCCTCGGTGAAGGCCTCACTAATCTCGCGAATAACGTCCTTCTTATAGGTCACCAGGGTCTCGATGGTGTTCACCTGAGTCTGAAGCTGAACGTAGCCGCCGGTGAGACCGTTTCCTCGAACGGATACCGATCGGATTTCGGTCAGTGGCATCGTAAACGTCTTCTGATCAAGCAGGACCTTGGAGTCGACGATGATGCGCTCGGATGTCAGCACAAACACCCCCGGAAGTGTCTCGCGCTTTCGAGTGGTGTGGTCGCTGAAGGTTGTGTTACTGGGCGTGATGAAGATGATTCGCTCATCGGGGCTGATTTCAGCCTCCACCCTCTCGAGGTGCTTCTTTTTGCCAAAGGTCACAACGTTGAATCGCTTGAGCGCGACTTCCGCATCCTGTCTCATGGCGCAATCCTATCCAGCCCCACTCGGCGTGGTTCTATTCGTGACGAAACTGCTCGCGCTCGGCCAGGTACTCATCCACATATTTACGGACGAGTGCGCGCAATTCATCCTCCCCGGCGGTGATTCCCACAGTGCCCGGGTCTGACGGGGGAACGGGAACGAGCTTTTTCGCGGCGGCGAGCGCGGCGGCTCGAACGCTTTCGTCGCGCATCCGACCCAGGGCCGATTTACGCAGGAAGAAGCCTCCGATGGTGACGATGGCGGCACCGGTGAAGGCCAAAATGAATACGCCCGACTGGATCTGACCAAAATGTTGGGAGATTCCCCACCGGCTCGGAGAATCGATGATATCGATGACCGTGAGCAGCATTCCCAGAACGATCAGACAGAATGTCGCAACATACGTGCCACGGAGCACAGAGTCCTCGGCCAACCACCGATATGCCAGCGAGATGAACCCCAGCACGATCAGGGTGATAACGATGATGTTTGCCGCCACCTCAACGTCTTGCTCAACCCCAAACCATCGATCACTCCGGGTCTCGAAACGGGCCGGTGCCCCGGCGGGAATATAATGTGCAAAGGTGTTGATCAGGCCAATAGCCAGGGTAGCGGCCGTACCTACCCAGATTGATCGGCGCAGCCAGACGTGTTGGGCAGCCAGGGAAGCGATCAGATACAGGTCGGCGGTGAACACTCGCCAGACGAGTGAGTACCCGACCGAATCGAATACGCCGGATGCTGCGATAAACGCCATGGCAATGCCCGATGCGGCAAGGATCCCGGTGAGCCACCAAAAGATATCTCGACGTCGCGACTTGTTCCCCAGAATGCGATCAGTTCCCCATGTCATCACACCAACCTATCCTGCCGAGTCGGACGAGGCTCAATCAGTGATCCGCGCGCGGAACGTGGCGATGACACTCGGCTCCTCGTATTTTGTCATGCCCAGAGCACCCCGGTTCGGACAGAACGGGCACGGGGATGGTGGTTCTCCTCAAGCGCGGCGATGGGTATGAGAGTTTTCGAGGAATCTCGATGGCTGATAACCGGTCGCAGGACCTCATCCGGGATGGTCCACCCGGCCCACTCGGCGGAAGCAATCGGGAAGTCCCCGTGGTCATGCTGCCAGCATAGGATCCCACCGGTGACAGTTGGGGCCCAAGCGCGAGGACCATGTCAGACTCTTACCATGCGACCGCTCGATCTGGCCTACCCCTTCACCGGGCGGTGGCTCGTGCGCAACAGCCCGACCTCGCGCGTTCCCAGCCACGGCACCGCACTCTTTGCAACCTCGCACGCGATCGATTTTGTTCCGGTTTACTCGGGTCACCGCACGGTACGGTTTTCGCTGCGCTCACTCTTTTTGCCCGAACCCGCGACGCGCTTCCCCGGTTTTGGCCGAGCGATTCTCAGCCCCGTGGAGGGTACCGTGGTGAGCGTGCACGATGGCGAGGACGATCACGATGCGTACCGGGGATTTCCCTCAGTGGGATTTGCACTTTCTCAACGACGGCGCATATCCCAGGGGTGGCATGCGCTCACCGGGAACCACATCATGATCCAGTCGGCCGACGGCGTGATCGCACTCTGTCACCTACGACTCGGCAGCATCACCGTGAAAGCGGGACAGCACGTGGGCGTTGGCGATCGCCTCGCGGAGTGTGGAAACTCCGGCAATTCCACCGAACCCCACCTTCACCTCCAGGCGATGGATTCCGCGGATCCCCTCAGTGCGCGCGCACTCCCGCTCACCTTCACCGGTCTCGTTCAACCCACCGGCGCGGTTGTCGAGGTGTCGTGATGTGCGCGAGAAAAGACTCAGAACCAGATCTGGACGCGCCTAGGCAACGCGTACATGCTCATCACCAATGATGAACTCCGCCGAGAACTCTCTGCCGACCGCTTCAAGATATCGGCGGATGGTTCGGGCTCGGGCGTTGTCGAGCTCTCCATGTTCAATCTTCGACACCTGGCGCTGACCGACCCCAATCCGCGAGGCACGCTCCGCCTGGGTGAGCCCCGCTCTCACCCGCAGCTCACGGGGATATCGATGGTAGTGACCATCGTTTGCAGGTGCACGTGCCCACCGGTCAGCCCGTTTCCTTTCGCCGAGATGGCCCGGATTTCCGTGAGTGGAGCCTCAAGTACGCGATGCTCCAGCAGAGTCTTGTAGCGAAAGAAGACGCGCTCGGGCGTACGCACAATGGGCCCCCAGTAGCTTTTGGGTTGCTCTCGTGACATCCTCCGCGATCGACGCGTTGGTACCCGTTATAGAGAAGATAGGCTCGTCGGCACGAACCAGTTCCTGCGCGGCCTCGATGTGCGGCTTATTACCAAGTCTGGCGATCTTGAATCTGGCCAGCGCATCATGCGTGTCCGATCGCATGGGGCAATACTACGGGGATCGTTAGCCATGCTGAAACCCCCGATTCACTACCCTCTTCCTCCGCACCGCGAGGCAGAGGGCCACTGCCCTGGGCGACAGCAAGAACGAGATCGCATCGGCCGGGTTTTGCTATTTCGCCGCCGACGCCTCGCGTGAAATCTCCTTCGCCACGACCTCACCACCGCTGGTCAGCAGCGCGCGCCGCCACGGCAGGGTTCCCTCGATCTCGATCTGGATCGACATGCTCAGGATGGTTCGGATGATCACGATGAGGCCCAGCACGGCCGCGTCCTCAAGCGACGGCGCGGACAGCGTGTGGATGATATCCGCCGCCACAAAAACCTCGAGGCCCAGCAGGATCGATCCCCCGATCGTGGTGCGCAGCGTCTGGAAGGCGGCCGTACCCCCGGCACCACGACGCAGTGCTCGCGTGGCCAGCACGGCGGCAATCACGAACCCGACCACCACCACACAGACACCGATGAATTCAATAACCATGACGACGACTTCGAACAGCGGCTCAGTGATCATGAGCACAGTATAGGGGTCATATCGTTGCGGTCCTCACCGCGACAAACGTAAGATCGGCACTTCCGCTGACGCCGCGGACCGAAGCGCGCGCCACAGTTTATGAAGCGCTCCCGCACGATCCGTACGCCGCAGCGCGGGCATGGTGCAGCACCTCGCGCGCCGCACCGGAGGCGGTAGTTCGCTCCCTCAGCCGGAGTGGTCTGCCAGTGCCTCGACCGCTCCGGAAACGACCTGCCAGCGGCCATCGACGACTCGCCACTCTCGATGCCACGTGAGTCGCACGCCTACGGTTTCCTCCCCAACGCGAAGCACCGCATTGGCGACGGTTTTTGTGCGTGCTCCCTCGTCAGTCTCCGTTGCGTCACGGCTGAGCACGTCAATCTTCTCGAACGAGGTGGCCCCGGTGCGGTGGGCCTCAAGGTCGGCCTGCTTGGTCAGAATGGCACCGTCCGGGCCAATGAACGTCAACTGGTCGGAGATGAGCCGGTCGAGCGCCACAAGGTCGCTCGTTCGCATCGCATCGAGCAGTTCCGTTTCGGTGTCGTCGATTGTCCGGCCTGCACGGTCTCGCGTACTCATGAGCCGAGATTATCACGCATCACCGGTATGGCCCCGGCGTCCGCCCGGAAACCGAGAAAGCGATCAACAGAGGCCCACAGTGGGAGCTGGAGCGCCCACCGCCACAGATCACGAACGCTCACGCACCGAGCACTCGCAGGGACGAGAGACCTCTCGCCCGCGAGGAACTCAGGTCAGCGAGCGCGTTGGCACCGCGGGCAGAAGTGCGATCCCCGGTTCATGAAGCTCTCCCGCACGATCTCCCCGCCGCAGCGCGGGCACGCCTTGCCCTGCTGGCCGTAGGCGTTCAGCGAGTGGGCGAAGTAGCCCGAGTTGCCGTTGACGTTTACATACTGCGCGTCAAAGCTTGTGCCGCCCTCGGCGAGGGCGCGGCGCAGCACACCGCGTACCTGCTCCAGGAGGTCGCGGCGGCGCGTGAGCGGGATGCCTGCGGCCTGGCGGTCATAGTGCAGACGGGCAGCCCACAGGGCCTCGTCTGCGTAAATGTTTCCGATACCGCTGATCAGCGTCTGATCCAGCAGCGCGCGCTTGATACCGGTGCGGCGGCGGGCCAGGCCGGCGAAGAAGGCGCGGTCATCGAAGTGTGGGTCCAGCGGATCGCGGGCGATGTGGGCCGCGGTGCGTGGAATCCACGCACCGGGTTCAAGCGCTCCCCCGAAGCCCGCGGGCCGGGCGTCCGCGGTAGGAACAAGCGAGTCGATCATCATGCCGCCGAACAGGCGCTGATCCACGAAGTTGAGCCACAGCTCGCCGTGTTCGGGATGCTCCAGGGTCAGCCGAATCCGGGTGAGCTTATCGTCGCGTCCGGGCTCGCGCAGCAGCATCTGCCCGCTCATCCCGAGGTGGGCGGCGAGGACATCGCCACCGGCGAGCACGTCCCCGCTTGCGAGCCCGTCTCCGCCTGCCAGCACATCACCGCCGGACAGGACATCGCCGCCAACCGAGGAATCGGCCGGCACGTCCGCTTCAGTCGAGGATCCCGCCAGCGGGAACCACAGGTATTTCCCGCGCCGCACGGCACCGCGAAGCCGGGCACCGGTGAGCAGGGTGGCAAAGTCGCCGCGGACCGGATCGTGTCGCTTGAGCGCACGCTGATCTAGCACCTCCACACCGGAGATGACCGCACCGGTCACCGCGGGCTCCAGGCCCGCGCGCACCACCTCAACCTCGGGCAGCTCGGGCACGCTACGCCTTGTTCAGGTTGGTCCAGGCCTCCAGCGCCGCAGCCATCTCGGCCTGCTTCTTGCTGGTGCCCGATCCGGTTGCGCTGACCAGGGTGCCCACGATCACGGTCGCGGTGAAGACGCGGTTGTGGTCGGGACCGGTCGAGGTCATCTCGTAGCGCGGTGGTTCCTGCTGGCGCGCGGCGGCAATCTCCTGCAGCGCGGTCTTCGGGTCGTGCGCGGCGCTCATCCGCTCGGGATCGGCCAGCAGCGGGCGGATCAGACGCAGAACGAGCGCCTCGGCCACCTCGATGCCCTGATCCAGGTAGACGGCACCAAAAATCGCCTCCATGGTGTCGGCAAGGATCGAGGATTTATCGCGACCCCCGGTGCGCTCCTCGCCGCGACCCAGCTTGATGAAACGCCCCAGGCCCAGCTCGCGCGCCACCTTGGACAGCGCGACCTCGGACACCACGGCCGAACGCATCTTCGCGAGCTCCCCCTCGGAGTGATCGGGGTACTCGCGGTACAGCTCGGCCGTCATCGACAGGCCCAGCACCGAATCGCCCAGGAATTCCAGACGTTCGTTATGCGGGGCACCACCGTGCTCGTAGGCGTACGAGCGGTGGGTCAGGGCAAGATCAAGAATCTCCGGCTTAACCGAGACACCGAGGATCGCTTCGAGCGATCCTCGGTGTACCCGAGAGCCTGAATCCTTCACGGAGTCAGTCACAAAAAACCGGCTTAGACGTCGGCGACCTTGCGGCCCTTGTACTCCAGGAACAGCGGGGTTCCGGCGGAGTCGGTGACAACCTTGGCCTGGTGCGGCAGGCTGTAGGTAACCTTGCCGTTTTCAACGGTCTTCACGAGTGCGGGGGCCTGAGCCTTCCACTGCGAACGACGGGAGTTGGTGTTGGAGCGCGACATCTTCCGCTTGGGAACAGCCATGACTTATCTCTCTTCTGTGTTTCCGGCGTCCGGAGTGCCGGCGCCCTGGTCTGGGGAAAACTCCGCGAGCGCGGCCCAACGAGGGTCAACGATTTTACGGGGTTCATAGTCCGGAATATCTGCCAGACGCTCGCCAGTCTCGGGATCGAGACCGGGGCAGTCTGGCCGGCAAACCGGCTGAAACGGCAGTGACAAAACCACTGCATCTCTGATCAGAGGTTCAAGATCCACGTGGTCATCGTGAACCTCATGTTCGGAGGCTTCATCACTAGAGTACGCGAAAAGCTCGGCAAATTCGACTTCGACAGGCTCAGTGAACTCATCCAGGCATCGTCCGCACTCGCCGACGGCCTCGGTTTCGACCTGCGCCGTCACATAAATACCCTCGTGAACGGACTCGAGTCGGACCTGAACACTCAGCTCTTTCCCGGCCGGAACCACCATCAAACCCTCACCGAACTGCTCCGGTAGGGCGAGGGTGATTTCCTGCTCCCGCATTTCTCCGGGACGACCGTGAAGGTCTCGAACATTGACCGCAAGCGGTCCTTTTTTCACGTATCTCACGTCAGGAAGTCTACAGGCTGAACCCCCCGATGGGATCCCGGTTCGCCCCGGGCTTCCTGGATGCGGTGTCCGCCGGACCTCCGCGGCCCGATCCGGGTCACGGATGAAGGATCCGGCACCTCCATGCTCGGAATGTTAGAACGGCTCGCTCCGTGCCCGGCGAATTTTGATGACGCGTCCCCCATTCGGCGTGTCGCGACCGTGCGATGCGCACCGAAACCCGAGTGAGCGGCGTGCGGCCACCTCGAGCGGCTCCTAGGAGCTCGCTGGAAGCTCCCGAGTCAACGAGGAGACGATCTCCGCCGCCGGAGCCACCCGCACGCCCTCGAAGCCCGCACCGGCCCACAGGTGCAGCTGCTCGGGGTCGGCCTGGGCCGCCGCCTGGGCACGCACCCCCGCGGTGAGAAAGTGCAGCGCCGGATACATGGTGGGTGCCTGGTCGGAAAACGCCTCGGTGAAACGATTACTCACGGCACGGGCCGTTCGCCCGGTAAAGGCGCGGGTGAGGACCGTGGCGCGATGGCGCAGATCGTGTAGGGCCGCCAGGTGGGCGGGCTTGGTGCCCGCCTCGGTCGCCCCCAGGAACAGGGTGCCGACCTGAGCGGCGGTCGCGCCGGCCGCCAGAATGTCCCGCACGTCCGCGGCGTCGGCGATCCCGCCGCCGGCAAAAATCGGCTGATCGGACCGGGACCGGGCATAGCGGATGAGCTCGCGCAGGTCCTGATCGTCGGCGTCCTCCCCGTCGATCCCGAGCACGGTGGCGCGATGCCCACCCGCGCGCGGACCCTGGATGCTCAGCACATCCGCCCCGGTCTCGCGCACGGCATCGATGCCCTCGCGTGAGGTTGCCCCCAGCACGACCCGCTTGCCCGCCGATTGGAGGCGCTCGATGATCGCCGGATCCGGGTATCCAAACGTGAACGACACAAACGCCGCCTCGCTGGCCAGGGCGATACGGACCTTCTCGGCGTAGTGATCGTCGGAGCGCTGCGGGGTCTCGGGCAGGAGGACCGGATCGATCCCACCCCCGGCCAACAGCTGTTCACGGTAGGCCGCATAGACGGCCGGGTCGATGCCCGGGTCGGCCTCGTTCGGGGTGAAGATGTTGATGCCGAAGCGGCGCCCGCCCAGCTGTTCCAGCTGCGCACTCAGCGCGTCCGGGCTCAGGTAACCTGCGGCCACAAAACCCAGCCCACCGGCATCGGCCACCGCGGACACCAGCGCCGGGGTACTCGGGCCGCCGGCCATCGGCGCGGCAACGATCGGAACCGAGAATCCCAGCTGGGTCAGTGCGGCGGACATCGTGGCCTCCGGCTATCGGACGTCAACCGCGTGCGGGGCCGTCAGGAAGCGCGCCACGGCGTCGGGCACGTACGGCGCGATATCGCCCCCGAGGGCCGAGACCTGCCGGACCAGCGAGCTGGACACGTGCGCGTGCGCGGGGTTGGGCAGCATAAACACGGTTTCGACCCCGGCAAGGTTGCGGTTGACGATCGCCATCGGCGTCTCATAGGCCACGTCGATCTGCGAGCGAATGCCCTTCACCAGCACCTGCGCGCCCACATCGGTCACATAGTCAACCAACAGGCCCATGCTCCAGGACGCCACCACGATATTGGTGGGGGCACCGGCCTCGGCCAGCGAGGTTTCAATCAGGGACACCCGCTGGGCGATCGGCAGCAGCGCCGTCTTGCCAGGGTTATGGACAACCAGCACGTGGACCTCGTCGTAGAGGCCCGCCGCACGGATAATCACATCCAGGTGCCCGAGGGTAACGGGGTCAAAGGATCCGGGGACAACGGCAATCCGCTTCATGACTTCACCCTATCGAACACCCCTCCCCCAAACACCAGTAACCATCAGCGAACTCTCAGATGTCGCACTGTGTTTCCTCGGGCCTCGAACCGTTACGGCTAGTTTTTGGCGAGGGCGGCGCGGGCCGCGGCATCCACCTGGCGATCCAGCGCCTCGCGCAGCAGCGGCTGATCGGTCAGCTCGGGATCGGTGCCCACCAGCAGGTCGGCATCCTCGCGGGCGCGCTGAATAATCTCGGCATCATCCACCACGCGCAGCAGCTTGAGCGAGGAGCGGCCGCCCGACTGCACGCTGCCGAGCACGTCGCCCTCGCGGCGCAGTTCGAGGTCGATGCGGGCCAGCTCGAAGCCGTCCTGAGTGGAGGCCACGGCCTCGACCCGCTCGCGGGCCGTGGTTTCCTGCGGAGCGGCGGTGACCAGGAGGCAGAGTCCGGGAAGTCCGCCTCGGCCGACGCGTCCGCGCAGCTGGTGCAGCTGGGAGACGCCGAAACGGTCGGCATCAAGAACGACCATGGTGGAGGCGTTCGCCACATCCACACCCACCTCGATGACCGTGGTGGCCACCAGCACGTGGATCTCCCCCGCCTGGAACGCCCGCATGGTGGCGTCCTTCTCATCGCCGCTCATTCGGCCGTGCAGCGGTTCGATGCGCAGGCCCGCGAGCGCCGGGGTCTGGCGCAGCTCGGCGAGCACGGTCTCCACCGCGGCGCGGGGACGCGGCGGTCCCTCGCCCGGGGCGGGCTCGGGGGTCGGCTCGGGTTCGGCGCTCTGCCGCGATCCGCGACCGCCGGTGGTGGGTACCGCGTGAACGTCCTCGGACACCCGCATCGGCGCGCGCCGACCGGTTTTGGCGGGGGCCGTCTCGGGCGCGGGAGCGGGTTCGGCGGCCGGATCGGGATCAATCGCCGGACACACCACAAAGGCCTGCCGTCCGCGGGCGACCTCCTCCCCCATCCGCTCCCAGACCCGGCCCATCCAGCCCGGGCGATCCGCCAGCGGCACCACAAACGACTCGATCGGCTGCCGTCCGGCGGGCAGCTGCGCGATCGTGGACACGTCGAGGTCACCAAACACGGTCATCGCGACCGTGCGCGGGATCGGGGTGGCGGTCAGCACCAGCGTGTGCGGCGGACGATGGCCCTTCTCGCGCAGGGTCTCGCGCTGATCCACACCGAAGCGGTGCTGCTCGTCCACCACCACGAGGCCCAGGTCAAAGAAGTGCACGTTATCGGAGAGCAGCGCGTGGGTGCCGATGACGATCTTGGCCGCCCCCGACACAACCCGCAGCAGGGCCTTCTTCCGCTCGGACTGCGGCATCGACCCGGTCAGCAGTGTGGGCATCAGCTCGGCCGAGAGATCGGGACCGAGTGAGTTCACGATCGAGCGCAGGTGCTGCGCCGCCAGCACCTCGGTGGGTGCCAGCAGGGCCGACTGACCCCCGGAATCGGCCACCGCGAGCATCGCCCGCAGCGCCACCAGGGTCTTACCGGAGCCCACCTCACCCTGCACCAGACGGTTCATCGGGGCCACCTGGGCGAGGTCGTGTTCGATCTCCCCGGCGACGGTCTGCTGATCCTCGGTGAGCGAGAACGGCAGGCCCGCGTCGAGCCGGTCACGGTATCCGCCCGGGGTCGCCTGGCGGATCGTGGTGGGGTGCACGCGGGCACGAGCCCGCTGCTGGAGGAGCGCCGCCTGGAGCAGGAACGCCTCACGATAGCGCAGTGTGTGCCGGGCCTGCTTCCAGTCGGCGTCCTGTTCGGGACGGTGAATCAGCTCGACGGCCTTGCGATAGGAGAGCAGCCGTTCACGCTCGCGCACCGATGCGGGCACCGCGTCCTCGAGCGGCGGTAGCGCGTCCAGGACCACCTCGATGGCCTTGGCGACCTGCCAGCTGGCCACCGTCGCGGTGGCCGGATAGATCGGAATGGGCTGGTTTGCCCAGCGGTTCGCGCTGGCATCCCCGGCATCCAGGGCGCGCTCGGCCGGGTCGAAGAGCTCATAGTCGGGATGGGCGAGCTGACGCGTCCCGCGATAGTCACCGACCTTACCCGCGAAGATCCCGCGGGCACCGGGCACCAGGTCTTTCGCCCGCCAGGCCTGGTTGAAGAAGGTGAGGACCAGGACGCCGCGCCCATCGGTGATCTTGACCTCAAGAATCGACCCACGACGCGCCCGCATCGTGCGCTCACGCACCTCCACCACATCGGCGACGATGGTGATCGACTCGCCCAGCGGCAGGCTGTCCATCGCGGTCAGCTCGCCGCGCTTGGCGTAGCGGCGCGGATAGTGGCTGAGGAGGTCCGAGACGGTGTGCACGTCAAAGGCGCGCTCGAACGCGGCGGCCGTGCGGCCACCCAGAACCCCGTCGAGGCGGGCGTCAACGGCGGAGACACTCATGACCCCAGTCTATGGCGAGCCGCCGACACCGACGGACGACGGGCTCACCGGACCGCTAAACTTGCCGGGTGACTCGTATCGTTTCCGGCCGCGCCGGCTCCCTGGCCCTCAAGGTTCCCTCCGCGGGCACCCGTCCCACCAGCGACCGCGTGCGCGAAGCTCTGTTCTCGGCGCTGGAATCCCGCGGCTACCTGGAGGATGCCCACGTCCTGGACCTGTTTGCCGGATCCGGTGCGCTGGCGCTCGAGTCGATCAGTCGCGGGGCCGCGAGCGCGGTGCTGGTGGAAAAGGCCGCCTCGGCCGCCAAGATCTGCACCCAGAATGCCAAGGCGCTGACTCAGGCGCTCGGCCGGGCCGACATCCGCGTCGTGGTGCGCGGGGCCCAGCCATTCGTGGATGAGGGTTCCGAGGACTACGATCTGGTCTTCATCGACCCGCCCTATGACTACACCGAGGACGAGCTCACCGCGCTGCTCGCCGCCCTGCCGCGCCGCCTCCGGGAGGACGCCCTGGTGGTGGTTGAGCGCTCCACTCGCTCCCCCGAGCCCACCTGGCCCGCGGGCCTTGAGCGTTTCGTGCAGAAGAAGTACGGCGAAACCACCGTGTGGTGGGCCGAACCCACGCGCTAAGCCCCGCACGGAGAGCGAGAAACGCGGAGAACTAGACGCTGGTCAGTTCGCGCGTGGGCGCATCAAATCGTGCACCCTGGGTGCGCGCGCCGATACTCGCCATGCAGAGAATCAGTGCCGCGGCCACCACGGGCAGGATGAACGGGTGCACGGCGTGGGTGGACATTTCCGCACAGGTCACCACGATCCCGCCGACCAGGGCCGAGAGGCCGGCCGCTACTCCGCGCCGAACAGCCATCCGATGCCGTCGGAGCGAGGCCCAGGCGGCGTACCCGGCGAGGAAGGCGGCGATTCCGGTAATCGCGCCCACGAGGGCTCCACCCGAGGTATCCCAGTGGGTCAGCAGACGGGCCGGATCGGGCAGCGCAACCAGAACGGCCCCCAGGCAGGCCCCACACACCATCGCAATGAGGCTCGCGGCAATGATTCGTGTTGCGGACATGTTCCCCCGAATTCTGTCCCGCCGATTGTCCGGCGCGGCCGGTGTCATCTCCACCAAAATACCGTATGTAATGTGTGATGGCTAGCCGGACCGGCTCACGGCGATGCCTAGCCGAGCTGTCCGTCCCAGGCCGTGTAGGGGTCCCAGCCGAGCTTCCCGGTCAACGGGGCACCGTCGCGCAGGACCCCCGCGCCCGCCCGCACCACGCCGATCGCCCGGAACGGTTCGGGCAAGGTCGAGGAGACGGGGAATGTGGCCAACAGTGCGTGGTCCTCACCGCCGCGCAGTGCCCGCTCCAGGTTGGGTTCGGCGGCGAAGGCGGCGGAGTTCAGGTCCAGGGCCACGCCACTGGCGCGGGCGATCCGGGAGGCATCCAGGGCCAGACCGTCGGAGACGTCCATCATCGAGGTGGCACCGGCCAGCGCCGCCTCGATACCCGCAGGGATCGGCGGGTTCGGCGTGAGCTGGGCGGCGACCAGCTCGGGTTCCCGGGCACGGAGCGCGGCGGTCGCCTCCGCGTTGGGGGCCCCAGCGGCATCCACCCCCTCGGCAAACAGGAGGTCGAGCCCGTGGGCGGCGCGCCCGGCATCTCCGGCCAGGGCAATGACGTCTCCGACCCGAGCACCCGAGCGCAGGACCGGCGCGCGATCCTCCAGGTCACCAAACGCGGTGATGGCGATGGTAAACGTGTCCGAGACCGAGAGATCCCCGCCCACCACGGCGCAGCCCGGCGCGAGCCGCGCACAGGCCGCGGTCAGCCCGTCGGCGAGCTCCTCCAGGGCGGTGAGCTCGGTGTCGGCGGTGGCCGCCAGGGCAATCACCAGTCCGGTGGGACGCGCACCCATCGCATACACATCGGCGAGGTTGGTGACCGCGGCCTTCCATCCCAGCTCAAACGGGGTGTGCCAGGCCCAGCGGAAATCCGGGCCGTGGATCATCATGTCCGTGGTGACCACGTAACGATCCCCGCGCTGAATCATGACCGCGGCATCGTCCCCGGGGCCCACCTCGGCCCCCCGTGCGGCGGCATAGCGCGGCAGCAGACGGTCAAGGATTTCGGCCTCACTGGCATCGCGAACGCGGCGTGGAACGGAGGAGGCGGGAGTTTCGGGCATGCACCAACGCTATCGGGTCCGTGCCGGGCGAGCTGAACGGCGCGGCGAAGGTTCCACGGTAACCTGGAGGGACCATGTCTGTCGCCTCTCGCTCCGTGCTCACCCTACTCGCCGTGGGCCTTGCCGCGCTCACCCTCACCGGCTGCGTGCAGGAGGTCCCGATGGAGCCCGCCGCGGATGCCAACAACCCGCACTGCGCCGATATCACCGTGACCCTGCCGGATAAGCTGGCCGGCCTGGACAAACGTCGCACCAATGCGCAGGCCACCGGTGCCTGGGGCGATCCCGCGGCCGTGCTGCTGCACTGCGGGGTGACCCCTCCCGGCCCGACCACCGACCGCTGCGTCACCGTGGATGGCGTGGACTGGGTCTTTGACGACTCCCAGGAAAAGGAAGAACTCTTCCGCTTCACCACCTACGGTCGGGTACCCGCTGTCGAGGTGTTTATCAGCTCCAACCCCGAAAAGAGTGGCGTCTCGGGCACCGCGGTGCTCTCGGATCTCGGCTCCTCGATCGGGCGTCTCCCCCAGGTCAGCAAGTGCCTGAACGTCAGCGAGGTTCGCTAGCGCGAAAACACGGCCCTCAAAGCTAGTGGCGGCGGTACTAGAGACCTACCGCCCCGAACCGGGCAGACGGTGCCCCTAGAAACCTACCGCCCCGAACCGAACAGGCGACGCCAGAGTCCCGAGCCCGGCTTGACCGAGCCCGTGCCGAGCGGCGCAATCTCGCCGGTTTCCCCGTGCTCGCTCTGCGGCTCATCCGAGGCGGTGGTGAGGTGCGGGGCGATGTCGCGCGGGTCCATGGTGCCCTCAATGACCCGCTTAACCTGCTGCACGATCGGCATTTCCACGCCACTCGCGGCGGCGATTTCCAGCACCGGGGCGACCGAGGCGAGGCCCTCGGCGGTCTGCTGCATCTGCTTTACCACGGAGGCCAGCGAGTAGCCCTGGCCGAGCAGGCGTCCGGCGGTGTTGTTGCGCGAGAGGGGGCTCTGGCAGGTGGCGATCAGGTCACCGAGGCCGGCCAGGCCGGACAGGGTTTCCGCGTGGGCGCCCTGGGCCACGGCGAAGTCGGTCATCTCAACCAGGCCGCGGGTGATGATCGACGCCTTGGTGTTCTCGCCGTAGCCCACACCGTCCACGATGCCGATGGCCACCGCGATGAGGTTCTTCAAAACCCCGCCAAACTCGGTCCCGATCACGTCGGTGTTCACAAACGTGCGGAAGTAGCGGTTGCGCGCGAGCAGCGCGACCTCCTGCGCGGTCTCCAGCGAGACCGAGGAGATGACCGCGGCGGTGGGCTGTTCCTTGGCGATCTCCATCGCCAGGTTGGGCCCGCTGGCCACGGCCACACGCTCGGGCTCGATTTCCAGGCACTGTTCGATGACCTGACTCATCCGCAGACCGGTCTGCTTTTCCACGCCCTTCATCAGCGACACCACGATGGTGTCGCGTCCGAGCAGCGGCTTGATCGCGGTCAGGTTATCTCGCAGCGCCTGCGAGGGCACGGCGATAAACACCACGGCCGCACCGGTGATGGCGGCCTTGAGATCCGAGGTGGCACGCAGGTTCGGCGGAAGGGTCACGCCGGGCAGATACTCGGCGTTTCGGTGTTCGCGATCGATGGCCGCGGCGGCCTCGGCGCGCCTCGCCCACATGTACACATCCGCCCCGCTGTCGGCGAGGATCTTCGCAAACGTGGTTCCCCAGCTTCCCGTGCCCAGCACGGCTACTCGGGTGGGGGCGGTGGTACTACGCTTCGTCAAAACGACCGGTCTCCGTCTGATTGTGTTTGCTCGGGTCCCAGCGTTCGGCCGGGGCTTGTTCATCCCGCAGGGTCTCCAGCAGTTCGGTAACCGCGTCCATAACCTTGTCGGTGGCACCGTGCAGTACGGCCGAGTCCTGCTGCTTGCCCAGGAACTCGTCGAGGTTGACCGGATCACCGATCACAATTTTGATGTTTTTGCGCGGGAACAGCGAGATCTTCTTGCCGTACCGCGGCATGACCTGCTGGGTTCCCCAGTGTGCCATCGGGTACACCGGCAGGTTGTGGGTCAGCGCCATCCGGGCCACGCCGGTCTTGCCACGCATCGGCCACAGGTTCGGTTCGCGGGTCAGCGTACCCTCGGGATAGATGATCACACCCTGCCCGGTTTCCACGAGTTTTCCCGCGGCAGTGATCGGATCGTTGCCGCGGGTAGAGCCCATCCGCTCGACCGGAATCTGACCGGCCGAACGCAGAATCCAGCCGACCACCGGGTTTTTAAAAAGCCCGGCCTTGGCCATAAACCGCGGCGCACGACCGATCTTCCAAACGGCCAGCGCCACCACGATCGGATCAATTTCCGAGTAGTGGTTGGGGGCCAGGATGAACGGGCCCGATCGCGGCAGCTTATAGGCGTCGCGAATATCCAGCCGGAACAGTGGAACCGTCAACGGCTTCACGATCGCCGCGAGCGGCCACAGGAATGAGGGCCGGGACTTCTCCGGCGACTTCTCAAGCTTGCGCCCCTCGGGGTCGCGGTTTACGCGGGTAACGCTGGTCACGAATCTAACCTACGCCTCGAGGGTGAAGTTTGCGCCCAGTGCGGTCAGCTTTTCGAAGAAGTTCTCGTATCCGCGGCTGATGATGCCCACGTTGGACACCCGCGAGGCACCCTCGGCGCTCAGCGCGGCGACCACGTGCGAGAAGCCTCCCCGCAGGTCGGGGACCGCAATGTCCGCGGCGCGCAGGGCCGACGGACCCGAGATAACGGCGGAGTGCTGGAAGTTGCGCTGACCGAAGCGGCAGGCCTGCGAACCGAGGCATTCGCGGTGCACCTGAATGGTGGCGCCCATCTCGATCAGGGCGTCGACAAAGCCGAAGCGCTGCTCGTATACGGTCTCGTGCACGATCGACACACCGGTGGCCTTGGTCAGCGCCACGACGAGCGGCTGCTGCCAGTCGGTCATGAAGCCGGGGTGCACATCGGTCTCGATGATGACCGGGTTCAGCGGGGTACCCGGGTGACGGAAACGGATGCCATCATCCTGAATCTCGAACACGCCACCCACCTTGCGGAAGACGTTGAGGAAGGTGCCCATCTCGGCCTGCTTGGCGCCGGCCACGAAAATGTCACCCTCGGTGGCCAGGGCGGCGGCGGCCCAGCTGGCGGCCTCGTTGCGGTCGAACAGCGCGCGGTGGGTGTACCCCTCCAGGCGGTCCACACCCTCGATGCGGATCACCCGGTCGGTGTCCACGGAGATGACCGCACCCATCTTCTGCAGGATGTTGATCAGGTCCATGATCTCGGGCTCGATCGCCGCACCGCGCAGCTCGGTGGTGCCCTGGGCACGCACCGCGGTCAGCAGCACCTGCTCGGTGGCACCAACGCTGGGGTAGGGCAGCTCAACCTTGGTGCCACGCAGACGCTGCGGGGCCGAGAGGCGGATGCCGCTGGGCAGCTTCTCAACGATTGCACCAAACTGGCGCAGCACGTCGAGGTGGAAGTCGATCGGACGGTCGCCGATACGGCAGCCACCCAGGTCGGGGATGAAGGCCTCGCCCAGGCGGTGCAGCAGCGGTCCACAGAACAGGATCGGGATCCGGCTGGAACCGGCGTGCGCGTTGATCTCGGCGAAGTGAGCGGACTCGACCGCCGACGGGTCGAGGATGAGCTCGCCATCCTCGTCCCCGTCGGTGATCTTCACACCGTGGGCGCCCAGCAGTCCGCGAACCACCCGAACATCGGAGATCTTCGGAACGTCGCGCAGCGTGGACGGGGTCTCCCCCAGCAGGGCCGCAACCATCGCCTTGGTGACAAGGTTCTTCGCGCCGCGCACCTGAACACGACCGTTCAGCGGCGTACCGCCGGTGATCGTGATGGTGTCGGCGGCCATGCCAACGCTTGCGCCGGCTCGTGCGGCATCCTGAAGCAGTGAGTTCACCCGGTGTGTCCGTCTATTCTGTGGGCGCTCCCGAGGGAGCGGGGATCGGCAGCGTCTTCGGTCGCCAGGAAGCCCTGGTTTCCTCAAACGTCGAAATCTGAGTTTCGTTGCGCAGGGTCAGGCCGATGTCGTCCAGACCCTCACGCAGTCTCCACCTAGTGTAATCATCAACCTCGAAGGGAACGGTCAGCGCGCCGACGGTGGCCGTTTTCGCTTCCAGATCAACCGTCATGTTAATGCCGGGGGTTTCCTCCAGGATGGCCCAGATTGCCTCCAGGTCCTCCTCGGAGATGACGGCGGCCAACAGCCCCTGCTTGCCCGAGTTTCCGCGGAAAATGTCCGCAAAGCGGGGGCTCAGCACCACCTTGAAGCCGAAGTCACGCAGCGCCCAGACGGCGTGCTCACGGCTGGATCCGGTCCCGAAATCGGCGCCCGCGACGAGGATTTCTGCGCCCAAGTAGGGCTCCTGGTTCAGCACAAACTCGGGGTCGGTGCGCCAGCCCGCGAACAGGGCGTCCTCGAAGCCGGTCTTGGTGACGCGCTTGAGGTAGACGGCGGGGATGATCTGGTCGGTATCAACGTTGGAGCGCTTCAGCGGAGCGGCGATCCCGGTGACGGTTTCAAACTTATCCATGGGGATACTCCTTACTTAGCGACGGCCAGATCGGCCAGGTCGGAGGGGCTGGACAGGGTGCCGCGAATCGCGGTGGCGGCGGCCACCAGCGGGGACACCAGGTGGGTGCGGCCACCCTTACCCTGACGGCCCTCGAAGTTACGGTTGGAGGTCGATGCGCAGCGCTCGCCCGGAGCCAGCTGGTCCGGGTTCATGCCCAGGCACATCGAACAGCCGGCGAAGCGCCACTCGGCACCAAATTCCTTGATGACCTTGTCCAGGCCCTCGGCTTCGGCTTCGATGCGCACGCGGGCAGATCCGGGGACCACCATGACGCGCACGCCCTCGGCCTTCTTCTGGCCCTTGATGATCGAGGCGAAGGCGCGCAGGTCTTCGATCCGCGAGTTGGTGCAGGAACCCATGAACACGGCGTCCACCGGAACCTCCTTGAGCGGGGTTCCGGCGGTCAGGTCCATGTACTCCAGCGCACGCTCGGCGGCGGCACGCTCGTTGGGGTCGGCGAAGTCGGCGGGGTTGGGAACCGGGTCACTCAGCGAGGCACCCTGGCCGGGGTTTGTTCCCCAGGTCACGAAGGGCTCCAGGGTGTCGGCGTCGAGGAAAACCTCGGCATCATACACGGCACCCTCATCGCTCGGCAGGGTCTTCCAGTAGGCCACGGCCTCGTCCCAGTCGGCACCCTTGGGGGCGTGAACGCGACCCTCCAGGTAGTCGAAGGTGGTCTGGTCGGGAGCGACCATACCGGCGCGAGCACCGGCCTCGATCGACATGTTGCAGATGGTCATGCGACCCTCCATCGACAGCGCACGAATCGCGCTGCCGCGGAACTCCAGGACGTAGCCCTGGCCGCCGCCGGTGCCGATCTTGGTGATGATCGCCAGCACGATGTCCTTGGCGGTCACGCCAGGGCGCAGGGTGCCCTCGACGTTGATCGCCATGGTCTTGAAGGGCTTCAGCGGCAGCGTCTGGGTGGCCATGACGTGCTCCACCTCGCTGGTACCGATACCAAACGCCATGGCACCGAAGGCGCCGTGGGTCGAGGTGTGCGAGTCGCCACATACGACGGTGATGCCGGGCATGGTCAGACCCAGCTGCGGACCCACAACGTGCACGATTCCCTGCTCGATGTCACCCAGCGAGTGCAGGCGCACCCCGAACTCGGCGCAGTTCTTACGCAGGGTTTCGATCTGGGTGCGGCTGGTGAGGTCGGCGATGGGCTTGTCGATCGCCCAGGTCGGGGTGTTGTGGTCCTCGGTGGCGATGGTCAGGTCGGGGCGACGCAGCTGACGCCCGGCCACGCGCAGACCGTCGAAGGCCTGGGGGCTGGTGACCTCGTGCACCAGGTGCAGGTCGATGTAGATCAGGTCGGGGGTGCCGTCCTCACCCTTGGCGACGAGGTGGTCATCCCAGACCTTCTCGGCCAGGGTACGGGGTTTGGTTGAGGTGCTCATTGTGGGGTGCTTTCGCTTGGGAACTACTGTGGGGTGACCGGAGGGCGACGATGCGACTCCGCGACGAGGGTTCCGATTCTGCTAAACCTCGTCGCGGCGACGAAGCAGGAGACCGGTGGTGGGGACGGTGATCAACAAATTAGCCACGGGACACCAGCCGAATCGTATCGGCGAGGATCTCCCCCGAGATGCGGCCCGCCGCGTCGGCATCCCGACGCTCGATGGCCCGGACGATACCGTGATGGCCCTCGGTGTGCTCGGCCAGGATGTCATCGCTCAGCTCGAACTCGACCACGTCGGCAAACGCGTCGGCCAGGCGCGAGGCCAGGGCGTCAAACACGTCCACCAGGACGCCGTTTTTGCTGGCGACCAGGATGGCCCGGTGGAAATCGAAGTCGATCGCGACAAACGCGGGCGAGCCGGAGGCATGAGTGTCGCGCTCGCGCAGCAGGGCGTCCAGCGCCTCGACCTCGGCATCGTCGCGGTTCTCGGCGGCCAGGCGGGCGGCGTGGGTTTCCAGCGCGAAGCGGGTGTTCAGCACATCCAACAGCGAAGCTGCAGACAGGCGGCGTTCGAGCGAGGCCAGCGGGGTGCTCGCGGCCACAAACACGCCGGAACCCTGACGACTGACCAGCAGGCCCTCGGCGGCGAGCGCGCGTACGGCCTCACGGATGGTGGTGCGGCCCACGCGGAACGACTCGGTCAGCTCACGCTCGGTGGGCAGCTTGGTTCCGACCTCGAAGGTGCCGGCGGCCAGGGCCTCGCGCAACTGGGTCGCGACGCCGTCGGCCAGAGACGCGCGCGGTGCGGGTTGCAGGGTGCTCGGCATCACGTCTCCTTTCGCCGGTATCTCTCGGGCCGGCTTTGCTTGGGCCGGTTTCTCGGCCACTTCATCAAAGTTGTCTGTTGACCTGTCTAATGTAACTCGATTTGTCCGGGGCGTCGAGCAAGGTGAGCCTTACCCGCCCACCGTCGGTGGCTCCCGCTAGCGTGGAACCATGACCGTTCAGACCGAGACCCCCGCCCGAACCTTCACCGGCCGCGTGTTCATCGCGGCCAGCATCGACGGCTTTATTGCCCGACCCGACGGCGACATTTCCTGGCTCGAGGAGATCACGCTCGCGGCCGAGCATGGCCCCGCGCACTCCGACGAGGGTGCCATCACCGACTACGACGCCTTCATGGCCTCGGTGGATTCCCTGGTGATGGGCCGCGCCACCTATGAGAAGGTCCTCACCTTCGGCTTCTGGCCCTATCCCGACCACCGCGTCATCGTGCTGAGCTCGACTCTGGTCGCGGATGACCCCAACGTCACCGTGGCTCGCGACCTGGACGAGGCGCTGGCGCTCCTTGCGACGGCCGGATCGCGCGGCGTCTATGTGGACGGCGGCGGCGTGATCCGCTCGTTCCTCGCCCGCGACCTCATCGACGAGATCACCATCACCCGCATCCCGGTGGTCCTGGGCTCGGGACTCCCCCTCTTTGGCACGGGCCTTCCCGAGGCACGCCTCGAACACCGCGGCACCGCGGTGGCCGAGAACGGCTTCGTCACGTCGAGCTATCGGGTGCTGAGGTAGGGACTACTGAGTCGAGAATGTCCAGCAACATTGCCACTCACTCCCCCTACGAAGCCGCACGGAATCGACGTAACTCCTGTTTGGCCAACCTAAGAATCATGGCCGACTGCTCGACCTGAGAGAGTTGTGGAATCATGCGTTCGAGCCTAGGCTGGAGACATAGTCCCCCGGCAGAGGCCGCAGTGGGTTTGGAAGCCGCCGTAGATCATCGATCACGGCGGCTTCACCTTTTACCGAAGAAAAATCGGCGTCAGTTCGCGAGTCTCCGCGGCAGCACACGATTCGTTCGTGGTCACGACCGCCATCAGAAAGCACCGAGCGGCGCGATAGTCACGGACCTCGCGAGCAGCCGCGCATCGCACTTCGCGGCACGCAAGCCGGGCCTACTCGCGCCGGGGATCCTGCTCGACGAGGTTACGGAGGTTACTTCTCTGCATGAACCAGTCGGGGTATCGCGGATTAATTGCAGCCAGAACGGCGAGCATGTCGTTGAGTCGATGCAGGGGCTTGACCCCAAGAAAGCTTTCATGGTGTGCAGCGCGATTCCGTTCCAACCGGATGAGGTTGAGCTTACGACCGATGTCCACTCGTGCATCGTCACCGTTCAATCGGGTACCGGCAAAGACTAGGCTCAGTGCCTCGGACCAGAGGTGAATCTGCGGAGCGGGAAACCGTTCGAGTCCAACGATCAGCTGAGTCCACGTTCCAAACATCAGGGTTGAAAGCACATCATCGTGGTTTGGAGTTGTCCCACGCCGTGGATGCCCGATCGGCCGGTTCCGAGATATCTGATCGGCGGAGTTGCGCGCATCGGCAATCTTGCGACCGATAGCACGGTAGAGCGCGTTACCGGCACCACGTTGTTCCGTCCAATCGGGCCCGAGAAGATGGCCTGCCGCAACCTGTTCCTGGTTCCACCGCGACAAACCTCGATCTATGGCGTTTCGCAGGATCACTTCAAAATGTGCCGTGTGCTTGTGAAATTCAGCCGCGACCTCCGCGTTCCACCGATAGAGGCGCACGGCCTCGGTCGGATCATTGTTCATTGCGCGCAGGTACACGGCAAACCGTGGTCTGCCAAGGAGCTCCTCCATCTCTTGTATATCCATAAGCTCTAGCGTAGGTTTGAGATCAGATGTACGGGGCTTGGACCCGTGCGCTTTGTTCGGAAAACCCCTTGCCTCGGCGAGGGGTTTTCTCGTATCTGCGCAAAAATACAGACCGAACTCCAATAAGTGTCTCCGTACATTTCCCGAGAACTATTCTCCCGCCCACACGGTTGCGGACACCGCGGGCATCTGCCGTATCGGTTGCGCGGCCGGGGATCGTGCGGGGCAAACGCTTTACGAAGACCCACAGGCTTCGTAACATTTCTCCCCCGGATGGAATGAAATCGCCAATATCGCGGTTATTTCGAGTCGTAACACCGACTTTTCGACATAATCTGTCATCGGTTGGGCGAGCCTCGTCCCGACCGGGAAAATGGAAAAAATGACCCCCGCAGATATCTCCACCGTTGACGCCGCGGCCGCCCTCGAAGGCTGGCACCGCGCTCGCACCGCCTACGTGACCGGCGCCCACGGCCCGCTCTCGCTGGTGTTCACCCACTGGGGACAGGCCGGGGAAGAGCCCGTAGCCGAGGATGTGGCCCGCGCCGACTGGCCCGCGCACGTCATCTTCAGCCGGCTGCAGCGCGACAACATCGACAACGGCGAGCTTGAGCACGGCTACCGCATCTGGGACACCCAGTCCCCCGCTCAGCAGGCATTCCAGGGCATCGGATCCTACGGGTTCAACCCCGAGTGGATCATCGACGCCGAGTTCGAGTACGTGGACGAGTCCCGCTTCATGCCGTTTGAGCACCTGCGCGACTCCGGTGCCACCCGCGGCCTGCCCGTCTCGGGCGACATCGTGTTCACCCTGAACGGTGTCGAGCACCGCCTGGCCGCGTTCGACGCCGGAGACAAGCTGCAGCTCGTCTTCGCCGACGCCACCAGCCGTACCGACACCTACGCCTCGGGCCGATTCCTGTTCATTCCGCGTCCGGATGTCTCGGCGGATCAGACCCCCGGCACCCGGTTCCCGGTCACCCTGGACTTTAACCACGCGGTGGTTCCGCCCTGTGGATTCTCCAACCAGATGAACTGTCCGCTGCCCCCGGCCAGCAACCGCTTCACCGAGGCCATCACGGCCGGCGAGAAGAAGGTCATCTGGACCGAAGGTTTCTCCCTCTAGCCCCACCCTGGCTCGGCCGATAACTGCCGCGTCCCCCGGGCGCGGCAGCTTTCTGCGCCCACGATTTATCCCCTCCCCATCCTCCACAAGGAGCAATCACCATGTCATCTACCCGACGCCCCCGCCTGTTGGTGGGCCTGGCAGCCCTCGCGATCTCCGCGATTGCGCTGACCGGCTGCTCCAGCAACGCCGGCTCCGGTAACGCCGGATCCGATAAGGACCCGATCAACGTTGGTTCGATCTACGAGCCCACGAGCCTCGACCCGATCAAGGGTGGCTCCTCCGGTATCACCGAGGCCTTCACCGGCAACGTATACGAGGGCCTGTTCCGGATCACCGACGACGCCAAGGTTGAGCCCCTGCTCGCCACCGGCTACAAGGTCTCCGAAGACGGCCTCACCTACACCTTCCCGCTGCGCGATGCGACCTTCCACTCCGGTGACCCGGTCGCCGCCGAGGACGTGGTCTTCAGCCTCAACCGCATCCTGAGCCCCGAGTCGCTTGGTGCCCGCAAGAAGCAGCTCTCGGTCATCGAAAACGTGGTTGCGACCGACCCCAAGACCGTGACCGTGACCCTGTCGAAGAAGTCCTCGAGCTTCGTCTACAACCTCGGCTACGTGTGGATCATCAACCACAAGGCCAAGGACCTCACCAGCACCGAGGACGGCTCGGGTCCCTACACGCTCGCCGACTACCGCAAGGGTTCCTCGATCTCGCTGAGCCCGTACGCCAAGTACTGGGGTGACAAGCCCAAGAACGCCGGGATCGAGTTCCACTACTACACCGACCCCACCGCGCTGAACAACGCTCTGCTGACCGGACAGGTGGATGTCATCACCGGTCTGACCAGCCCGGACGCGCTGCCCCAGTTTGAGAAGTCGGGCAAGTTCAACATCATCGAGGGCACCTCGACCACCAAGGAGCTGCTCGCCTTCAACGACCGGGTTGCCCCGTTCGACAACGTGCAGGTCCGTAAGGCCATCTACTCGGCCATCGACCGCAAGAAGCTCCTGGAGAGCATCTGGGACGGCCGCGGCCAGCTGATCGGTGCGATGGTTCCCCCGTCCGAGCCCGGCTACCTGGATCTCAAGGACAACAACCCCTACGACGTCGACCTGGCCAAGAAGCTGCTGGCCGAGTCCGGTCACGCCGACGGATTCTCCTTCACCCTGGACACCCCGGACTCCGGCGTGCACCCCACCGTCGCCGAGTTCATCAAGGGTGAGCTGGCGAAGATCAACATCGATGTGAAGATCAACCTGATCACCGATGACAAGTGGGCCGAGAAGGTCTACGGCGCTCACGACTTCCAGGCCACCATGCAGGACCACGTGAACGACCGCGACATCTACTTCTACCAGAACCCCGACTTCTACTGGGGCTACAACAACGCCGACGTGCAGAAGTGGCTGGACGAGGCCGAGGCCGCCGCTACTCCCCAGGAGCAGTCCGAGCTGATCGCCAAGGCCAACAAGCAGATCTCCGATGACGCGGCCAGCGTCTGGCTGTACCTCAACCCGCAGCTGCGGGTCGCCGCAAAGGACATCAAGGGTGTGCCGGTCAACGGCATGAACTCGCTGTTCTATGTGAGCAAGATCACCCGCGGCTAGGATTTACTCATCGGATCCTATCTGCTGCGACGAACGGGACTGTTGCTGCTGAGCCTTGCGCTCGCGGTGACGGTCCTGTTCGTCGTGCTCCGACTGCTCGGCAACCCCGTCTATGCGCTGATCAACCTCGAGGCCACGCCCGAGGATATTCGCGCAGCCTCGGCAGCCCTGGGTGTTGACCGCCCCATCTTTGTTCAGTTTGCCGACTACATCGGCGGCCTGTTCCGCGGCGACCTCGGCACCTCCTTCAGCTCGCACCTGTCCGTGTCCGACGAGATCCTGCGTCGCCTCAACGTGACCGTGCCGCTGACCCTCATCTCCTTTGCCCTCTCGGTGATCATCGCGATCCCGGTGGGCTTCATCGCCGCCTGGAAGTCGCGCACCTGGTACGGCACCGCGTTTTCAGCGCTCAGCCAGCTCGGCGGCGCGATCCCCGTGTTCTGGGTGGGTATCCTGCTGGTTACGCTGTTTGCACTGAACCTCGGGGTGCTGCCGGCCGGCGGATTCCCGCGCCAGGACTGGGCCGATCCGCTGGATGCGCTCACCTCGCTCACGCTGCCCGTGCTGACCATCGCGATCGTCTCCGGCTCGGAGCTTGCCCGTTATGTACGCAGCGCGACGCTCGACATCCTCGATCGCGACTACCTGCGCACCGCCCGCGCGCTGGGCCAGCCGTTCTCCACGGCGCTGTGGCGTCACGCGCTGCGCAACGGGATCGTCCCGGTGATCTCGATCCTGGCGATCCAGCTGGCTACCACCTTTGTGGGCGCGGTCGTGGTCGAGAACGTCTTCGCCCTGCCCGGACTCGGAGACATGCTGATCGCCGGCATCCGCCAACAAGACTTCCCCAACGTTCAGGGAGTACTCCTGTTTTCCACCGTACTGGTGCTCGTGATTGGATTCCTCGGCGACGTGCTGCAGCGCCTGCTTGATCCGCGCCTGCGCTCATCGCTCTCCGGAAACCGTCGAGTGAAGGCCGCCGCATGAGCGCCGTGATGACCCAGGGTGCCACCGTCCGGGGGCCGCGGCGACGTGCGCTCGGCTCGATCAACCTCGTGGTGGGTGGGATCCTGCTCGGGATCATCGTGCTCGCCGCGATCGTCTCGATATTCTGGACCCCGTTTGACCCGGCCGACACCACCGGTGGACGCCTCGCCGATCCCGACGGAACCCACTGGGCCGGCACCGACAAGCTCGGCCGTGACGTCTTCACCCAGCTGCTGATCGGTGCTCGCCTGGCGATCACCGTGGGGATCGGCTCGGTCCTGATCGCCGCGGTGCTCGGCATCCTGATCGGCCTGCTCGCCGGATTCTCCACCCGCTGGGTGGACGATGCCCTCACCAGCCTGCTGGATATCGCGATCGCCTTCCCCACCCTGCTGCTGGCGATGCTGATCGTCGCCTGGCGCGGTGCCTCGCTGGATTCGGCGATCATCGCGATCGGGCTCGCCGGTTCCGCGGTGATCGCCCGGCTCACCCGTGTGGTCACCCAGCGCATCCTCGCGCAGGACTATGTGACCGCCGCACGGATCGCCGGAACCAGCACGCTCGGTATCGCCCGGGAGCACGTCCTGCCGAACCTCTGGCCCACCCTGGTGGTCCCCGCCGCCCTGCAGTTTGGTGGCGCGGTCCTCGCCGAGGCATCGCTGTCCTACCTCGGCCTCGGTTCCCCGCCCCCGAACGCGTCCTGGGGACGCCTCCTGCAGGAGGCTCAGGCCACCGTGACCGTGGCTCCGCTCAGCGCGATCCTGCCCGGCATCCTGCTTGTGATCACCGTGGTGGGCGCGAACCTACTCGCCGACGGCCTGCGTGAAAAGCTCGACCCAACCCTGCGGAGGGCCCAGTGACCGCACTCTCAGTACAGAACCTCTCAGTGCACACCGAGGACCGGCGTGACCTGGTGTCCGACGTTTCGTTCGATCTGCCCGCCGGGCAGCGCCTCGGCATTATCGGCGAGTCCGGCTCGGGCAAGAGCCTCACCGCCCTCGCCGTCCTCGGCCTGCTGCCCTCGGGCCTGCGCGCATCGGGAAGCATCCGCCTGGGTGACACCGAGCTGGTGGGCGCCTCGGCACGCACCCTCAACGGCGTGCGCGGATCGGGGATCGCCGCGGTCTTCCAGGAGCCGCTGACCGCACTGGATCCGCTGATGCGGATCGGCAAGCAGCTCGCCTGGCCGCTCTCGCACCACCGCGGCCTGCGTGGGGACGCGCTCCAGAAGGCGATCATCGAGGCGCTGGCGGCGGTTGCGCTGCCCAACCCCGAGAAGATCGCCCGGTCCTACATCCACGAGGTCTCCGGTGGACAGCGTCAGCGGGTGGCCATCGCCCTCGCCCTGGCCTGCGATCCCGACATCCTGATCGCCGACGAGCCCACCACGGCCCTGGACATCAGCGTGCAGGCCGAGATCCTCGACCTGCTGGACACCGCCGTGCGTGAGCGTGGGATGTCACTGCTGCTGATCAGCCATGACCTGGCCGTGGTGTCCCAGATGACCGAGCAGCTGCTGGTACTGCGCGGAGGAGAGAGCATCGAACAGGGCTCGACCCGGCACTTGCTCACCGCCCCGGAGGCCGAGTACACCCGGCTGCTGGTGAACACCGCCCGCAGCCTCGAGGCCTACCTGCCCGAGGTATCCGCACAGGCTCCGGGCAGTCCGTCCGGCCACACCACCCCGCTCACAACACCCACGGAGAACCAGGCATGAACGAATACCTGCTCGCCGCGGACAACGTGGACTTCCGCTATCCGGGGCGCGACACCAACACCCTGCACGGCATCACCCTAGCCCTGCGCCGCGGCGAACGTGTGGGTCTGGTGGGCGAATCCGGTGCCGGGAAATCGACCATCCTGCGCCTGCTCCTCGGCCTGGACGCCCCCACCAGCGGGGCCGTCCGCTTCCAAGGAGAGCCGCTCAACCTGCGTGATCGCGCCGGCCTGCGCGGCTTCCGCAGCGCGGTACAGAACGTGTTCCAGGATCCCTACGGTGCCCTGGATCCGCGGGCCACCGTGGGACGCACCATCACCGAGCCATTGCGCTCCCTGGGGATCGAGCGCGACCGCCACGCCCTGAAGTCCCGCGTCGCCGAGCTCCTGGCCGCCGTGGATCTGCCCGCGGATGCCGCCGACCGCTACCCGCACGCCTTCTCCGGCGGGCAGCGTCAGCGCATCGCGATCGCCCGCGCCCTGGCTCCCAACCCGCAGCTGATCCTCGCCGATGAACCGGTATCCGCCCTCGATATGTCGGTCCGCACCCAGATCATCGAACTGCTGCGTGGTCTCGGCCGGACCAACCCTGCGGTCCCGGATGAACACCAGACCGGACTGCTTCTCGTCTCCCACGACCTCAGCATCGTCGCCGCCCTGTGTGATCGTGTGGCCGTGCTCCAGGACGGTCGCATCGTCGAGGAAGGCCACACCTCCGAGGTTTTGGCCAATCCGCAGCACCCCTACACCCGCACCCTGCTTGCGGCGATCCCCCGCCTGCCCCGCATCGAGGGGTAGTCCGGGTAGACTGAAGCGTCACCGACGAAGGAGGACATCATGAGTTCCACCGATGATGCGGCCCAGGCCAGCGCCGAGGAAACCAAGCGGAAGTTCCGCGAGGCACTCGATCGTAAAAAGCAGCGTGCCCAGGGGGGCGAGGACCACCTCGACTCCACCGGGAGCGTGCGGCAGACCCAGGGTAAGGCACCCACACAGCGTCAGTTCCGTCGCAAGAGCGGCGGATAGGTCCACGCACACACAAAACCGCCACGGTCCTCCGGGACCGTGGCGGTTTTGTCTCCCTGCTAGGAGGCGGTCATCAGGTTGACCGGAACCTCGGGGGCGTCGATGGGCCACTCCCCGAAGGTATTTTTCAGGTCATCCATTGACATGGTCACCGAGATGGTGAGGCCCTGGGCGCTCACCGAATCAAACTGGTGTGCCTGTTGACTGTAGGGTTCGGCCACCGGACGCGCGGCGAAATCGGCGGCCCAGGCCTGGTAAAGCGCCTCATCGTTGAACACAAACAACACCTCGGTCTCGTCGGCAAACTGACGGTCGTGAATCGACATCAGGTTCTCGGTGCCCCAAGAAATCAGCCGGTCGCGCGCGGCCAGCGGCGTCTCGGGTTTCACGGCAATCGCCAGCACCGCCGAGCGCGGGATCCGAATCTGACGCCCGGCCTTCTCGGTTTCGGGCGTGACAATACTCGCGTCCAAGCCGTCAATCTGCTCGATCTGCTGGTTCGCCTCCTCGAAGCTGTGTCCGGGCAACGGTTGGCCCACGCCCTGGATCACAAACACGTAGAACGCGATGGCGGCGACCACAACGATCGGAAACACGGTGCTGGTAATTCGCCACCAGCGGGGCTTACTCGAACCTGACATTATTCCAATCTGACAAATGCCGGTGCTTCACGCCATCACAGCGCGCTTGCGGGATGCCGAGGTGTCGGCTCCTCTCCCGGATATGCGCGGCACCTACCCCGCGCGGCCGCGCAGCGGGACCTCCCGGATCGCGAATGCCGCGAGCAGGCTGATGGCCGAGAGCGCGGCAACGATCAGGAAGATGATCTGAGTACTTTCGGCCACCCCGACCGCGAGGGCATGCCCGGTCAGCCCCGCCGTGTGCGCGGCGGCAATCGATCCGAATACGGCCACGGCGATGGACCCGCCGAGTGTGCGCAGCAGCGTGACGATTCCCGAGGCCGCGCCAATATCACGCTGTTCCACGCTGTTCTGGGCGATCGTCGTGGTCATCTGCTGAGTGAGACCCGATCCGATCCCGATGAACACCATGAACGCACCCGTGACCAGCCAGGTGGTATCCGCGGTCATCGTGGATAGCAGCGCCCCACCGATGATCATCGACGCCGACCCGATAATCGGGAAGATTCGGTACCGCCCGGTCCTGGTCATCACGCGTCCGGCAATGATCGAGACGATCACCACGGGCACCATCATCGGCAGCAACTGAAGCCCCGACTCACTCGCCGACGCCCCCTGCACCCCCTGCTGGAACAGCGGCAGATACAGCACGGATGCAAACATCACCGCTCCGGACATGAACCCGAGAATGCTTGCCATCGTAAAGCTCCGATTGCGAAATACCAGCAGCGGTACCAGCGGCTCGGACGTGTGCAGCTCCCAGCGAACAAACGCCACAAACGCGACCACGATGAAGGCGATCATTGTTGCCGTCTGCCAGGATGCCCAGGCGAATTCGGTGCCACCCCAGGTGGTGAGCAGCACGATGGCCGAGACGGCTGCTCCAAGCAGCACCGCACCCAGCCAGTCGATGCGCACGCGACGCTGGGGAGCCTTCGCCAGACGCAGGAAAATGGCCGTCCAGAGGATTGCAATGATGCCCAGCGGTAGGTTGATCATAAACGCCCAACGCCAGCCGAATGCCTCGGTGATGAACCCGCCGGCAAGCGGACCACCGATGGTTCCGGTGGCCACCACGATGGCGGTCAGTCCCTGATATTTTCCACGCTCGCGCGGTGGTACCAGGTCGCCGATCACCGCAAACGCGCTCACTGCCAGGCCACCGGCACCGATACCCTGGAGCGCGCGGGCGGCGATCAGGAGCTCCATTGTGGGAGCCAGGGCGGCAAGCACACTCGCGGCGATGAAGAGCATGACCGCGAGCTGATACATGCGCTTGCGACCGAATAGGTCACCCAGCTTGCCCCAGATCGGGGTACTGACCGCGGTGGTGAGCGCATAGGCGGTGACCACCCAGGCCAGCAGGTCCGAGCGCCCCAGCTCACCCACAATCGTGGGCATCGCCGTCCCCACGATGAAACCGTCCAGCATGGACAGCAGGAGACCAAACATGACGCCGAGGATGGCGAGGCCGATATGTCGGGTG
The DNA here is from genome assembly GCF_024810155.1 of Mycetocola sp. BIGb0189. NCBI lineage: Bacteria > Bacillati > Actinomycetota > Actinomycetes > Micrococcales > Microbacteriaceae > Mycetocola > Mycetocola sp. BIGb0189. The sequence continues at coordinate 409,916 of NZ_JANUED010000002.1, read as the reverse complement.
TCGTTCTTGGGGAGGGTGCCGAGTGTACTCATGGTGATGCGCTGCCTTTCGGGGCGTATTCGGGGCGCGCCACGATGGCGCGCAGACTCAACGAACACGTTCGTTTAAGCACCATATAGATTAACGAACGCGTTCGCAACGAATATGTTCGTTTCTGAGAATCCACCGAATCCGCTTGCCGGAGCGAACGCGTTCGTTCTAGGGTGTGAGCATGACATCATCAGTTGGCAGTCGCCGCGAACGTCCCGCAAAGCCCCCACTGTCGCGGGAGTGGATCATCGCCGAAACGATCAAGATCGCCCAGACCGAGGGCCTCGCCAAGGCCACCATGCGTCGCGTGGCAAACGCCCTCGACACCGGGCCAGCATCCCTGTACGTCTACATCGCAAACACCGCGGAGCTGCACGCGGCCGTCACCGACGAGCTGACCGGCACCCTGCCCGCGGATCCCGAGGGCACCTGGGCAGAGCGGCTGGAAGCGCTGCTCGGTGCCTACAGCCACCTCCTGTTCAGCTATCCCGGACTGGCCCGCTCGGCTCTCCAGCTGCGCCCCATGGGCCCCAATACGGTGAGGCTGTTTGACCGGGTACTCGGCCTGCTGCTGGAGGGTGGCGTCGCCGCCGACCGAGCCGCCTGGGGTGCCGACATCCTGGTGCAGCACGCCACCGCGAGTGCCGCCGAGCACAGCGCACCCACCCCCGAGGACACCTACGCCGGAGCATTTGCCCCCGACGTGGTGGCCTCCATCAACAAGACCATCCGTGAGGCCGACGCCCGCGAGGTCCCGCACATCGCCGAACACGCCGAACTGCTCCTCTCGGGCACCCCCGAGCAGCGAGCATCCTGGGCCATTCGCGCACTGATCGCCGGAATCACGGCGACCCCACTCCCCCTCTAATCCAAAGGAACACCCTCATGACCACACACTTCCCCATCGTTATTCTTGGCGGCGGCCTGGGCGGACTCACCGCCGCCCGCGTCCTGCACCTCGGCGGCATCGAGGCGGCCGTCTTCGACCTCGAACCGGACCGTCACGCCCGCGTTCAGGGCGGCATGCTGGATATCCACACCTATAACGGCCAGCTGGCCATCCGCGCCGCGGGCCTCTGGGAGCCCTTCACCAACCTGATTCACCCGGGTGGGGAGTCGATGCGCATCCTCGATCACACCGCGAACGTACTGGTGGAGCAGGAGGATGATGGCGAGCTCAACCGTCCCGAGGTCGAGCGTGGCCAGCTGCGTGATCTGCTGATCGATTCCCTCCCCGCGGACACCATCCGCTGGGGCCGCAAGGCTAGCTCGGTGAGCGAGGTCCCCGGACATCCCGGACGCCATGCGATCGAGTTCACCGACGGTGAGGTCATCACCACCGACCTTCTGATCGGTGCCGATGGGGCCTGGTCCAAGGTGCGCCCGCTGCTCACCGACCTGACCCCGTCCTACACCGGCATCTCGTTCATCGAGGCCGATCTGCACGACGCCGATACCCGTCACCCGCGCGAGGCTGCGGCAATGGGCGGCGGCATGATGATGTCTTTCCGCGGTAACACCGGAATCCTCGGACACCGCGAAACCGACGGCTCACTGCACACCTACGTGGGATTCCAGGTCCCCGAGTCCTGGATCGACACGGTGGACTGGGACGATGCCGCAGCATCCACCGCCGCGGTTCTGGATCGCTTAGAGGGTTGGGATGAGTCGCTGCGCGGCCTGATTGCCCACGCCGACACCGCGCTCACCCCGCGCCGGGTCAACGCCCTGCCGGTGGGCATCAGCTGGGACCGCGTCCCCGGGGTGACCCTGCTGGGCGATGCGGCGCACGTGATGAGCCCGTTCGCCGGCGAGGGTGCCAACATCGCCATGTACGACGCCTCCGAGCTCGCACAGGCGATCATCAAGCATCCCGAAGATATCGAAGCGGCCCTCTCCTCCTATGAGGCGGCCCTGTTCCCGCGTGCCGCCGAGGCTGCCGGGGACTCCGCCGAGAGCCTGGAGATGATGTTCAGCGAGGATTCCCCGCGCCCCCTGGTCGAGATGTTCACGCGGTTCGCCGGAGACACCGAGCCCGGCACAAACTGGACCGGCACAGGCGAAATAGGCACAGGCTCACCGGACTCGGGCCGAGGCTAAACCCGCGGCACCACGTCGATCGCGCCGGTTTCGGTGCGCTCGGGCTCGTTCGGGGTGAAGGTCCAGACGATCGCCCCCAGGACCAGAAGTGCCCCGGTCACCGCAAACGCCGGGCCGAAGCCCACGAGGTCGGCGAGGGCACCGATCACCAGCGGACCGATCACCGCGCCGAGGTCGGACACCATCTGGAAGGTGGCCAGAACCGGCCCACCGCGGTGATGACGCCCCACCACATCGGCCACCACGGCCTGCTGCGAGGGCGCGCACAGTCCGGTTCCCACCCCGGCGATCGCACAGAGAATCAGCGAGATCACCAGGTTGTCGGCAAACCCAAACAGTGCGGTGGCAACCCCGGCCAGGGCCATGCCGCCGATGATAAAGGGGCGACGACCGTAGCGATCGGACCAGCGTCCGGCCGGCAGGATGATCGCCGCGTTACCCAGCGCGAAGGTGGTCAGCGCCAGAGCCGCCGCGGAGGCCGTGCCGGGGAAAAAGGCGGCCATGACCACAGGAACCAGGGCCACACGCACCCCGAAGGCGGTCCAGCCGTTGGCGAAGTTGGCGGCTACGGCGGCACGGTAGGGCTTGCGGGCCCAGGCGGCGGCGAGGGTCAGGACGGGACGTACGTCCACGCCGGTCCCGGCCACGCCGCCGGGCTCGGTCCCCACGGGAACCTGGACCCGACCGAGGGCCAGCGCCACCACGGCGCAGGCGGCAAACAGCGCGATCGCGTAGATCACAAACGGTGCGTGGAGCCCGAAGGGCGCGGCCAGGGCACCGAGGATCGGTCCGGCCACACCACCAATCAGGAAGCTGCCCGAATACAGGCTGGAGATGCGGGCACGCATGCTGGCCGGGCTGATCCGAATCAGCAGGCCCATCGCCGACACCGTAAACATCGTGGATCCGATACCGGCCACCGCGCGCAGCGCCACCAGCTGCCAGTACTCCCCCGCAAACGCGCAGGCGCCGGTGCTGATGGCCACGATCAGCAGGCCCGAAATGTAGATGTGCTTCTCACCGAAGCGCTGAACGAGCCAACCCGAGGCGGGGGCGAAGATCAGCCGCATGGCGGCAAACACACTCACCACCGCGGATATCTCGGTATTGCCCACGCCGAAGCGCTGGGCGTAGAGCGGCAGCACGGGTGCGACGATCCCGTACCCCAGGGCAATCACAAACGAGGCGGCTACCAGCACCCATACTTCGCGCGGAACGGCGGAACGATGCGGCACGGCACCCCTTCTTCGGAAATCAAACAATCTCCTCAGAATACCGCTCGTTAGGGAGGTGCCGTGCCGGGGTGTCGTGACTAGTGCTGGTCCGAGTCGCCCGCGGAGACCTCCGCCTTGGGCTTATTGCGCGACTTCACCAGGCTGGCCACGGTGGCGATGGCCATCGAGGCGAGGATGACCGCGAGCGAGGTCCAGGTGGAAATCTCCGGGGCCCACTCGAAGCTCTGTCCGCCGTTGATGAAGGGCAGCTCGTTCTCGTGCATCGCATGCAGCACCAGCTTCACGCCGATGAAGGCCAGGATGAAGGCGATCCCGTACTTGAGGTACTCGAGGCGCTCAAGCAGACCACCCAGCAGGAAGTAGAGCTGACGCAGACCCATCAGCGCAAACACGTTGGCGGTAAACACGATGAAGGGGCTCTGGGTGATGCCGAAGATCGCGGGGATCGAGTCCAGCGCGAAGAGCAGGTCGGTGGTGCCGATCGAGATGAATACGATGATCATCGGGGTCCAGTAGCGACGGCCGTTGATCGTGGTGCGCAGCTTGTTCTCGTCGTAGTCGTCGGCGACCTTCATCCGCTTCTTCAGCCACAGTGTGAAGCGGTTATCTTCCTGCTCGCCGTCGTGGCCAAACGCCTGCTGCCAGGCGGTGTAGAGCAGCCAGGCGCCAAACAGGTAGAAGATGAAGGAGAAGTTTTCGATCAGCGCGGCACCGGCGAGGATGAAGATTCCGCGGAGCACCAGGGCGATGATGATCCCCACCATGAGCACCTCTTGCTGGAACTTTCGTGGCACCGAGAAGCGGGCCATGATGATCACAAACACAAAGAGGTTATCGATCGAGAGTGAGTACTCGGTGAGCCAACCGGCGACAAACTGGCCGGCAAACTCGTGCCCGGCGAGGAAGTACATCAGGACCGCAAAGATCAGGGCCAGGGCCACATAGAAACTCACCCACAGGGCGGATTCCTTCATCGAGGGAATGTGCGGGCGCTTGGTGACGATGAGCAGATCGGCCACGAGGACCAGGACGAGAACCACACACGTGATGATCTCGAAGAGAAGCGGTAACTGGGGGTGCATTTTATCCTTCACGATGATGCCCGGGTAGGGCAAAGCCGTGAAAGTCTCTCCCGCAGTTAGATAACTGCCGCCGCGCCCGGACCCACCGTCGTGGTGGATCGTGATGACGATCGCGGCGAGATGGGATACTCCCCTTCGCGTGGATCAGCATATCGTATCCACCGCGGGATGCACAGCGGGGAATGGGTGAGGCTCCGATGACCGCTCTCCCCCGTCGGCATATCGGAGCCTCACGAACCGGGAGCTTCCCCCGAAACCCCCGTGTTCAACGGGCCGTGGAAGCCCATCTCGCCGAACGTATCGCGTGAGTGTGTGCTTTCCCTCCATGCCCGGAAGCGAATATTCGCCACACCGGAGTGGTGGCGTCTAGACGTCGAGGGTGGGCGGTGCCTGACGCGGCCGCGAGGACTGGACGGCTCCGGCACTCGCGCACACGATCAGCACGATCGCCAACGCCTCAAACAGCCCCAGTGTTTGCCCCAGGACAAACAGTCCGGCCAGGGCAGCCACGACCGGCCCCAGTGACATGAGGACCGAGAACACGGCCGTGGGCAACCGACGCAGCGCGTTGAGCTCGGCCGCGTAGGGAATGGTGGAGGACATGATCGCGATGAGGAGGCCCAGCGCCAGGATCTGCGGGGCAAGAACCGCGCCCTCGGATGCGATCAGGCCGAAGGGCAGGATCATGACCGCGCCGATGGTCATGGCGATCGCCAGGCCATCCAACCCCTGGAAACTCGCCCCGGTGCGGGCCGAGGTCACGATGTAGAGTGCCCACATCACGCCGGCCGAAAGCGCCAGCAGCACACCGATGGGGTCCATCGTGCCCCATCCCCCGTGGCCGAGCAGTGCGACGCCGGCCAGGGCGAGCGCGGCCCACAGCCAGCGCATCCGACCGCGACCGGTAATCACCGAGAGGGTCAGCGGACCAAGCACCTCGATGGCGACAGCTGGGCCGAGGGGTATCCGCTCGATCGCCAGGTAGAACAGCGCGTTCATCAGCATCAGCGAGAACGCGAAGCCCAGGACCGTGAGCCACTGCGCCCGGGAGCGACCACGCAGGCTGGGTCGTGCGATCAGGAGCAGCAGGATAGCCGAGAACCCCATCCGCAGGGCCACCATTCCCAGTGCACCGGTTTGGGGGAACACCAGGATCGCAAAGGCCGCACCCACGTCCTGACAGGCCATACCGGCGAGGACCAGGGCCACTCCGGTCAAACGGCCCTTGGACGATGCGGCAGCGCTCATTCAGATTCCTCACTCGATGATCGGGCCGAGCCATCGGGTGTGCATCGGCGCAAAGCAAAACTCCCCCGGATAAACCGAGGGAGTTTCAGTGTGGTGATCCCAACGGGATTTGAACCCGTGCCGCCGCCGTGAGAGGGCGGTGTCCTAGGCCGCTAAACGATGGGACCGAACTACCTGATAAGTATGACACACAACCACCGCCGGGCAAAAATCCGGCGTGTCGCCGGCGCTTACGCGCAGACAAACACAAAGCGGGTTTTCATCCTGAGATGAAAACCCGCTTTAGTGGTGATCCCAACGGGATTTGAACCCGTGCCGCCGCCGTGAGAGGGCGGTGTCCTAGGCCGCTAAACGATGGGACCAAACACAGTCATGTACACATCACTGCTATGTAACTTCGTTTTACCTGCTCACACTCCGATTGCTCGAGGTGATTGCGATGGTGATCCCAACGGGATTTGAACCCGTGCCGCCGCCGTGAGAGGGCGGTGTCCTAGGCCGCTAAACGATGGGACCGAAGCAACGTGTAAAAGTATGCCACGGGATTCGAGGTGGACACAAATCGAGCCGCAACACGCCCCGTCAGCGGGCGTGTTTGGGGGCCTTTCACCGCGAATTCACGGGGACGTATTTGGCCCAAAACCAGCCAAAACAGTTTTCGGCGACACACCCGTGGGCGTGTCGCCGAAGCTGACGTAGAGGTTGGGGCTAGTTGCCGTCGCCAAAGGACTCGGCTCGGTTCCGAGGCTGTCTGCGGGCTAGTTGCCGTCAAAGGCGCGATTGACTTCGCTGAGCATCGGCGGGTTTGCCCCGGGCCACTCGCAGGCGAGGGAGGCGGCGGCGTTGGCGAAGCGCAGGTGTTCGATCCATTCGGTGGGTCCCTGACGCAGCAGCGCGGCCGGGTCCTTGCCGACACCACTGAGCAAACGGTAGAGCAGGGCGGCGACAAAGGTGTCGCCGGCGGCGACGGTGTCCACGACGGTGGTGGGGCGCGCGGGCACGTCGACCGGCCGGACGCCGGGACGGTAGAGACTCACCCCGTCGCCTCCCCGGGTCAACACCACGGCGCGGGAGCGGGACCAGATTTCGGCAACCTCGCCGGGCAGACGGTCGGGGTAGAGCCAGCGCAGATCGCCGACGCTGGTCTTGACGATGTGGGCGGAGGCGACCAGGCGGGAGACCCGCTCGTGTTCGCGTTCCCGCGAGACCCCGAGGCTCGGCTGAAGGTTGAGGTCAAAGGAGATCAGGGTTTTGCCGGCGGCGAAGATTTTCTCGACGTGTTCGGCGATGACCGAGGCACCCGGTTCCATGATCGCGGCGAGCGATCCGAGGTGCAGTGCACGGGCACCCTTGCCGAGTGCGGCCAGTTCGGCATCTGTCCACTGCCAGTCGGCGGTGCCGTTGATATAGAAGGAGTACTCGGCCGCACCACCCTGTCCCCGATTGGCGACGGCCACGGAGGTCGGTTCGGAGGCCTGGACGCAGTCGTCGAGGGCGACGCCGTTGCGGCGCAGATTCTCCCCAACGAGGGCACCGAAGCGGTCGTTTCCGAGGCGTCCGAAGAAGCGGGTGTTGATGCCCAGTCGGGTCAGTGCGATGGCGACGTTTGCCGGGGCACCTCCGGGCGTGGGGCGGTAACGCCCATCCGCCTCTTGAATGAGATCAATCAGGGCCTCGCCCACTACCGCTACAACCACGAACGCTCCACTTCATCTCGCGAGGCTACCGGGTGGTATCCGCGATCCCTCTGAGTATATCCACCCCGGTATTCCGCGAACTGACAGCTGTCTGCGATCGCCGCACACACGTCCGTTCTGTTCCCCGTAATGACACCGGCTCGGACTAGCCTGGGTGCATGACACTCACACTTGGATTCATCGGACTCGTCACCTCGGACATGCCCGCGGCTCTGGCCTTCTACCGTGCTCTCGGGGTCGATATCCCCGCCGGCGCGGAAACCGCGCCCCACGTGGATGCGGTCCTCCCGGACGGAACAACGTTGGCCTGGGACACCGTCGAGGTGATTCGCTCGTTTGACCCGAACTATGCGGTGCCCACCGGCGGACACCGCATCGCCCTGGCCTTCGCCCACGGTTCCCCCGCCGAGGTGGATGCCACCTTCACTCGACTCGAGGAGGCCGGATACCCCGGGCATGTGGCGCCGTGGGACGCCCCCTGGGGCCAGCGTTACGCCACCGTCCTCGACCCGGACGGCAACTCGATCGACCTCTTCGCGCCGCTTTCCTCGGCGCACTCCGCGAGCTAACCGAGGTCGGCTACGCCCCTTCGACGCCGCAACAGGGCTCCGGCTCCGGCGATCAGCAGGAGCACGGCCGCGCCACCCAGACCCCAGAACGGACCGCCCGAAAGACCGGTCTGACCCAGGGTTCCTCCCCCGGCTACCGCGGGATCCGTCGGGCTCACTCCCGGGGTCGGGGCGACGGCCGTCGCCTCACCGGTTGGTGTGGGTCCGGTGGGTGTGGGCGATGCGGTCTCCACAATCCGCGCGGTTCCGACCGGACGCAGGATGCTCGCCCCACTCACGGTCCCGGCAGCGAGCTCAAAGGTGCTGCCGTGATTGCCCGGGCGTACCAGTGTGGGAACCTCCACCGCCTGCTCGTCCGTTTCCCCGGCGGGCCAGGTCAGGGTGTGCCGCAGGGTGCTGAAGTCGACATCCGCCTGGGCGCTTCCGGCCCGGGTCTCAACCTCGGCGGCGACGGGGAGCTCACCGGGTGTGGAGATGCTCACCACAAACTTCGCATCGGAGCCCGCGGGCACGTCTCCGGCGTCGGCCACGCTGAGCGTCGCATACTGCATTTCCACCGCGCCCACATCGCTGGACGGACCGGACACCCGGGCCCTCCCACGCTGATCCGTCGACAGCACCGAGGTGGGGGTTCCCTCATTCAGCAGGGGTGAGTCCGGGTTCAGGAGCCGCTCCTGCATCCCGTTGGGACCGGGGGTCGGGGGCAACAGACCCAGGTCCGCGGAGGGGATCACGCGCGTTCCCGATGAGAGCTCGGGATCCGCCACGGTGAGCACGCTGGCCACAGCCGTCCGCTCCAGCGGGGCGTTGAAGGTGGGCAGAACACCGCTATCCACCACGGTGCTATCCAGGCTCACCCGCAGACGCTCCGCGGGTGAACTGTGCAGCGTGCCCTGGATGGTCGAGTGATCGATATCGAGCATGGTGAGATAGGCGGGATCCTCATCCGGTGCCATATTGAAGAGGACGGGTGCCGAGGTGGGGCCGATAATCGTGGTGTTTTCGATCCGGATACGATCGTTTGAATCCAGGGTCTGGGCACTGATCAGGGCCACGTTGCCAGTGCGCACCACGGAGGTGTTCGCGATGCGTACGGTGGGGGTGGTGCTTCCGGCGGGATACTGGGCGGTGGAGCCAATCGCGATAATCGAACCGAGCTCCTGATCCATGAGTGTGCCCTCGATCTGGGTGTCCCGGATGTCCACGGCCGGGGTGTTTCCCAGAGTGGTCGCGTCGATTCCGGCCACCGTAATCACCCGGTCGCCCTGGAAACCGTTGCCGATGTTTCGGAACACGTTCCCGCTCAGGACCACGCCCGCGTTTCCTCCGGGGCTGACACCACCCATATAGATGGCGCGTCCCTGCAATCCGGTGAAGACGGAATCGCGCACGGTGAATCCCGAAGTTCCCGATACGTGTGCCATGTTGATGCCGTCCCACCCCCCATAAAACCGGACGCGCTCCACGGTTGTGGGGGCTGAAACATCACCCAGTTCGATACCGGTGCCGGCCTGCCGGATATCCACATCGGAGACGTGCACCTCACCGGCGCCGTATTCTCCCTTGATGCCGGTCATTCGCAGCGAGGTGCCGTCGAGGTTGACCTGTGAGATGCTCAGGGATCCGCCCGGGACCACGTGAAACAGGGGGTCGTTCGGGTCAAAGCCGGTGTCGCTGAGAATGGTGGGACGCGTCGAGGCTCCCATCACGGTCACGTTGCCGGTCACCTCGATTTTGGCGCCGCTCAGCGGAACCGTCATGCCCGCGGGAATCGTGATGGTGTGCGCGCCGGGTTCGGCATTTGCCTGCTCGATCAGGTTCCGCAGCGATCCGGGCTCGCCGTCCACGGCGCTGGTGACCGTCGTTTCGGCGGCGAAGGCGTTCTGTGGCATCAGCACCGCGGCACTGAGAACCAGTGCTCCAACCCCGAGCGAAGCGATTTTGGTCTTCATGCGTTCCCCCTGAACGTCAGCGTGTGGCGCAAGAATAACAATCATTTTGTATTTTGACCAGGGATGCAGCTGGATCGCCGAGTTCACGGAGTCCGGTGCGGTTCGATCGCCGAGTTCACGGTGCCCGGTGCCGCGGAACCCCGATGCCGCACAACGACCCCTGTTTCGACACGTCATTGACGTGTCAAAACAGGGGTCGGGGACGGCGTGCCCGGAACGCGCTCAGATCAGCCCCTGCGGCCTGGTGATCGCGGCGGTATCCAACAGCGCAGAACGATCCTTATGTTCTCTCGACTTTTAGGGGGCAACAATCGTCAGATCCACGTCCCAGCCGAGTCGATAGGCGCGATCATGCAGCGCCTGAGCATTGGCCGCGGTTACGGCGTGAGCCGCATCATCCGGGTAGTACGCACGAATCCCGGCGGGCGGCACAAAACGGCCACCCAGTGGATCGGTACCCATCTCGCGCGCGCTCCACCAACGGTCCAGCGCGCGTTCCACGGCAACCTCGGCGGGTACCTCGACGTCGTAGATGATCAGCTGCTCGTATCCGAACTCATCCAGCTCGGCCAGCAACGCACCCACATAGTCGATGCTGGAGAGGGTGCCATGAATGACGATATTCTCGCCATCGATCAGGCAGGCCTCCCGCATCGCATCGGCAATCGCCGTGGACTCGGCGTGCACAAACCCCGCCAACTCACGTGGCATAATCGGGCGGCCATCGTCCAGGCTCGTGCTCAACCAGTGATCCAACAGGCCGCGATCCCGCGCATCGAGCAGCAGGGCGTCCTTGAAGTCGTCGGCGTCGATATCGCGAAAACCGGCCAGGCGCGGGTCGCTGGCCAGCGCGGTGGATTTCCCCGCCCCGGGCGGACCGGCGGTCACCACGGCGGCAAGTACTCCCCCAAACGAGCCGGGATTACGGTCGCGGGCGGTCGCGATGAGGTCTTCCTGAAAGCGCAGTCGGGAGGTGTCATAGAGGAAGCCGTCGCCAAAGATCCAGCGGGTCGAGGCGTCCTCGCGATCACCCCAGGGATTGTCGAGTCCGTCGCGCTGTAGCACCTGCTCCAACTGTGCGGCGACCCGCTCTCGGGCGGCGCTCACCGGGCCCTGCGCCGCGCGGCGGCCTGACGCACGGCCTCATACTCGGCTTCGGTGATCAGCCCATCCCGCAGCACGGCCATCAGCTGACGCGCGGTTCCGGTGGCACTCGCCGCACCATCGTAGGCACCGCGGGTGCCCGGGGTGTGGGCGGTCAGGCTCAGGGCGCTCAGCCGGCGGATCATTTCCTCGGTGGTGATCGTGCCGGATTGACGATCCAGCACGATGTCGCGCAGGTCCACCGATCCTCGATAGAGTTCGCGGCGGGCGAGCCGGCGGGTGATCTCCTCCACCGGAACCTCGAGCCGATCGGCAATCTCCTGCGCGCTACAGCCCTGATCGCTCAGCGCAAAGACCCCGCGAGTGAAGCGCAGGTCGGCGAACCCGCGCCGCTCATTACCCGGGGCCCAGGGTCCACCCTCGCGGCGTCCGCGGCGGCGATCACCGAACTCATGGGACCCGGGGCCGTGAGCACCCGGCTCATGCGTGCCGGGGCCTGGGTCGCCGGGTACGGCGGCGTCGGGTACTGCGGCGTCGGCCTGCTGCATCATCCGGCGCAGGTCGCGGCGCACATCCTCGCCGCTGCCGGGACGACGGCGCTCCCCCTCGCGCCCCCAGGGCGGCGTGCGCCGCACATCCGGGGTTCGCTCCGGCTTACGCCCCGGGGTATTCTCCGAGTCGGTTTCCGGAGTCTGATCCTCGTTGTCCTGCCCGTGATCGGCCATGATGGCACCTCCACCCCCGAATTTACCAGCGAGCAGGCCGACCGCGGCCCTCGCGGCCGAAAATAATCGATCACCGCAAACGGCCACTCCCCCGGGGCCGCCATGCTTGCACCGTCGACGGACACAGAGGATTTCAGTGTGTTAACGCTGACTTAACCGGTCATCACGTTGAATGGGGATACAACCACAGGAGGTCACCCAATGTCCGTTCTTCCCAGCTCCGCCGTCTCCGACGTTTTCGCCTGGTCGCTCGAAATTACGTGCGGCACCACCTCGGTGGTTTCCATCCCATTGCCGATGGACACCGCCGCCGAAACCTCCGGCACCCTGCCCGAGCGGTTCGCCCCGACCAGCCATCTCGACAACGCCGCCGTCCGGTTGCACTCGCCGCTCGCCGGCTCATAAGCCCCCGCTTCCCCGGGTGAACTCGGGATGAATCGGGATGAAGAGGATCCCCGGGTTTTCCCTCCCCCGGGGATCCGCCATTTAACCCTCACCCCGAACCCTCACCCCACCAGCCAACGCATCCGCCATTTAACCCTCACCCCACCAGCCAACGCATCCGCCATTTAACCCTCACCCCACCAGCCAACGCATCCGCCATTTAACCAGCTACCAGCTACTTAGCCGGGGCGATGCCCGGCGCTGTTCCCGCGGCAACCTTGGCCGCATAGTCGGCCACGGTGTCGTGGGCGATGGCCTCGCGCAGGGCGGGGATGGCGGCGGAATTCAGGTTGACGATGGACTGCTTGTGGTCCGGGGACCAGCCGGTCCCGGCGGTGGGCATCGTGAAGTAGTGGATGTTCTCGGCCCGCAGATCGCGCAGGCTGAGCCCCAGCTCAACCATCGTCGGGAAGTCGAAACCCGAATCCACCGAGAGGAACTTCGAGGTCTCGGTCACAAAGTTGGAGATCTTGGTGGGATCGGTCAGCGTATCCTTGCTCAGCAGTGCGGAACCCAGCGCCTGCAAATAGAGCTGCTGGTTGCGCACCCGCTGGAAGTCACCGGTCGGGAACGCGTAGCGCTCACGCACAAAACCGAGGGCGTGCACGCCGTCGAGGTGGTTCATGCCCTGCGGGAAGGTCATGTTCTCGTCCTTGCGGAAAAAGCCGGTTTCCACATTGACGTCCACGCCGCCCAGGGCGTCGGTCATGCCGCGGAACCCCTCGAAGTCGATGATCGCCAGGTTGTCGATGCGTACACCCAGCATCGATTCCACGGTCTCCACCACGAGCGGCGTACCTCCCCAGGCGAGGGCCGCGTTGATCTTGGCGTCGCCGTGGCCGGGAATCGGCACCCACAGGTCACGCATGATCGACATCACGGTCACGTCCTTGCGGTTGGCCGCGATGTTCACCAGCATCAGCACGTCCGAGCGCTGGTTGCTCCCGGTGTCCTCACCGGCGATGGTCGCATCGCCGCGGGAATCCGATCCCAGCAGCAGAATGTTGCGGGACCCGTCGGTGGCCTGCGGCGGCCGCGACTCCTCCTGGGGGAAGGTTTCGGCGCTGGGCAGCACGGTGACGTTGCTGTTATAGGTGTCGGCGAGGCTCGCCACATACGATCCGGCAATCGCGATACCGATCAGTAGGATCGCCAGGATCGAGGAGGTGGACCACACCACAATCTTGCGGGTGCGGGTCCACGGCTTCTTCGCGGCCCGCTGCTCGGCCCGCGTGGGGACCTCGGTCTCGGCGGTGGAGAGTAGCTCGTCAATGGGGGGTTTCGGGGGTATTCATGTTCGGGATGTCCTTTGGGTAATTCGGGGGAAAAGATGGGGTGGTGGGCGACCTGAATCGCGGGTGTCGGCGCTCTAGTGGGTGCCGCGCAGGGTGTCGCGCAGGCGGACGGCGACGTAGCGGAACAGTTCGATCGCTCGCACCATGCCGCGCGAGTTGCGCTGCAGGAACGGGGAGAACGGTTCGTCACCGGCGGCGGGGCGGCCCACCGCCTGGATCCGGGCATTGATCGCGCGCAGGTGACGCTCGTTTTCCCACCAGTACCGCCAGGAGGGAAAGCGCGAGGCAATCGTGTAGCGGGCTCCCACGCGGGTGCCAGGCACATACGCCCCGGGGGTCCAGGCGCGGGCGAACAGGTCGTAGTCCTCACACCAGCGGATGCTGCCGTCGTACCCGCCGCTGGCCAGGTACCACTCGCGAGTGAAGGCCGAGGCGGTGTGCGGCACGGGCATCCGGCCGCGGCGGATCTGCGCATCCACCTCGGCGGAGGTTTCGGGGAAGCGCAGCGCATTGTGCGGGGTGCCGTCGGGCAGTACCGAGGTGATCTGGCCGTAGGTCACGTTTGCTTCGGGATGGGCGGCGAAGATCGCCAGGTGGTCCTCGAGGCGGGTGGGCAGCGAGGCGTCGTCGGCGTCGGCAATCGCGATGATCTCGGCGCGGGCGGCGCGGATCGCGTGGTCTCGGGCGGCGGCCCGGCCCACGTTGCGGCCCAGGCCGATCACGCGGATCCGGGGGTCGTTGAGCTCGCAGGCGATCAGGCCGCTGCGATCACTCGATCCGTCGTCAAACACGACGATTTCGAAGTCCGGCATGGTCTGCACCAGCAGGGATTCCAGGGCGGCGCCGATCGTGGCCTCGTTGTTATAGGCGGCCATGATGACGGAGATTTTGGGGGTGTTAGACACGGGCGGGTACTCGTTTCTTCGGGTTGGGGGTGGACACGGCGACCTCTCCGGGGAGGCCGAGGGATAGGCCCACGAGGGCGCCCAGCGGGAGCATGACAAAGGGGTAGATGATGACGTTGTCGGTGGTGGCGGCCAGCGCCACGGCAACCATCGCGATCAGCGCGGCCCAGTGGATCGGGTTATCGGAGTGGGCGGCGCGACGGCCAACCCGCCCGAGCAGCGCGGCGAAGCCCCAGACAAACAGGGCCAGGCCGATCACGCCGTAGTCGTGATAGAGGCGCAGGTACTCGTTGTGCGGATGGGAGATGTTGGTGAAGTGGGCGGAGATCAGCGCACTCGCGCTGCCCGCACCGTTGCCGATAATGGGGCTCTGTGCGGCGCTGTCCAGGGTCATTTCCCAGAGCACCGAGCGGCCCGAGGTGTTGATGGTTAGCCCCCCAAAGTCTGCGGCGTTGTCCCCCTCGAGGAAGCGTTCGCGCAGCGGCTCATAGGTGGTGACCAGCAGCCAGACGCCGACCAGCGCGATGCTCAGCGTGATGATCGCCAGCAGCAGCCGGTTGCCGCGGCGCAGGCGCACCACAAAGAAGGCGAACAGGGTCACGGCGATGACCGAGGCGGTGCGGGAGAGGCTGGAGACGATGGCTCCGGTGATCAGGAATGGCGAGAGCCGCATGATCAGGCCGCTCGCGGGCATGGCGATGGCTGGGGCCAGCAGGATCAGGGCGCTCAGGGCCAGCGCACGCGCGGTGTAGAGCTGAGTCCCGATCGCCAGGGTGACAAAGTAGAGAGTCGCCACGATCACGCCGGTCCAGCGCAGCGCCTGGAGCGCACGTGCCGCGCGCTCCAGGGTCACGCCCTGAGCGGCAAACGCGATCCCCAGGATAAACATGGTGAAGACGGCGACGTTCTGGATGCCCTCGATTGCCGGGTCCATCATGAGTCGACCGCCGGCATAGACCAGGAAGAGCCCGAGCGAAATGGGCAGCACCCGAGCGCGACGGGTGGCCGCGACGGAACGGGCCGAATGCAGCGTTCCGGCGGAACCTAATACCGTTGCTCCGCGTAGTCGCCGGTCCCGGGTGGGACGACGCAGCAGCAGCGGGATGCAGGCGATGAAGCCCACCGCGACCAGCAGCGTGATTGCGGCCGAGGCATTGACCGGACCAACCGCCCAGGCAGCGGGGATATTGATCAGCGCGGCAATCGCGCAGGCGAGCAGCACGATCCAGGGGGTGCGTGCCTTCGGCAGCGCGGGGACGACCTCGGCCGAAACGGCGGGCGAAACGGGAGCGGAGGCTGCGGGCGCGGCAATCTGGACGGCGCCGTGGTTGATGACCCGGGCCTTTCCCAACGGGAGTGCCGGGCGCAGCGGGCGGATCCGGCGCGAGGTCGTGGCGCTCATCGCATCTCACCCGTTTCGCTGAGGACCGCGGTCCAGGATCCGGCGAAGGCCAGCTCGGAGAAGTTCTGTTCGAACCGGGTACGGGCGGCGCGAGCCATCCGCTCGCGCAGGACGGCGTCATTCAGCAGGGTGCGGACGCGCGCCTCGAATGTGGCGGTGTCGCCGGCGTCCACCAGGAAGCCGGTGACGCCGTCCTCGATCAGGTCGGGAATGCCGCCCACGCGGAAGGCGACCACGGGGATCCCGCAGGCCATGGCCTCGATGATGGTCAGGGGCTGCGCCTCGATCAGCTCGGAAGTGAAGGCCAGGCAGGTGGCACCGGTCAGCGCATCCCACTTGGTCTCCCCCGCCACCGCGCCCAGCCGGGTGATGGCGTGGGAGGCGTCGACCTCGCCGATGCGGGCGTCGATGTTCTCGGCCAGGGCCGCGTCTCCGGCGGGTCCGGCCAGGGCGAAGGTGGCACGGTCGCGGTCGCGGAACAGGGCCAGTGCGATGGAAACAAACACGTCGGCCCCCTTTCCGGGAATGATGTTGGAGAGAAAAAGTACGTTGCGGGAGGTGGGCAGCCGCGGCGCGAGTGCGTCCGGCAGGCCGGTCGGGGTGTTGGCGATGCACACCACGGTGGACTCGGGCTGGGCGACAAACGGGGCCACATCGGCGACCAGGGTCGGCCCGAGGGTCACGATGCGGTGCGCGGACCCGAGCATGCGGCGGACAAAAAAGTTCCAGAGTGCGCCGCGGGCGGCCAGGTCCCGGAACCCCACGGTGTGGATATAGAGGACGGTTCGGGCACCGCACAGACGCAGAATTTCGGAGACGACCCAGTCGACCAGGAACGATCCGGTGCGGGTCGTGGCGAAGAACACAACCGCGCGCGGCTTCCAGGTGAGCGTGGTCCACAGGGTGCGCCACCACAGGCCGATGGCCAGCAAAATCTTGCGCGCCGAGGCCTCCCCCACCTGACCGATGTCCTGGCTGAAGCGGCGATCCACCAGCCGGGTAATCCAGCCGCTCTGGGCGAGGATATCGAGCAGTCGGGCGGTCATCAGGGTGCTGCCGTGCAGGGGCGGCGGCAGCTGGCTGATGACCATGACGCGGCTGTGCCGACCGTCCACGGTTTCGGGCTGTGCGGTACTCATTACGCCGCGACCCGTTTTGCGCGGGGCTTCAGCACGGCCCAGGAAAACACCAGGTTGCCGATCAGGTAGCGACGCCACAGCCGGCGCGGCTCCGAGGCGAAGCGGAAGACCCATTCCAGGCCGAGCTTGCTCAGGATCTCCGGGGCCTCCTTCTTGGTGCCGGCAATGAAGTCGAAGGCCGCACCGATCGCGATGGCGACCAGGCCCAGCTCCTCGGCCACGCGGCGGGCTTCGGCATCCTGCTTGGGGGTACCGAGGCCCACCCAGACGATGTCCGGACGGGTCTGGCGGATCAGCTCATCCTGGGCGGCCAGCTCGGTTTCACTCAGCGCGCGGAAGGGCGGGCTGTGCACGCCGGCGACGATCATGCCCGGGTAGCGGTGTTCAAGCTCGGCGGTCAGCATGGCCAGGGTTTCGGGGGTGTTCCCCAGGAAGAAGTGGCGGAGCCCCGTGGCCCGACCCTCGCTGATCACGTTTTCAAACAGTGACGGTCCGCGCACCTGCGAGAGGTTGTTGCCCCTCTTAATGCGCGACGCCCACGTGAGCGGCTTTCCGTCGGGGAAAATGGCCGCGCTCTGCGCGAGCAGGTCGTGATAGCGCTCATCCTGATGCGCGAGGGAAACCACAAACGCGTTGGCCAGGTGAATGTCGGCGGCCTCATGCTTGGCGGCGGCCTCACACACGGCGGTGGATGCAGCCTCGGGTGCGATGGCGCAAACCGGCAGTCCGGCGATGGCCGTGGTGGTGATGTTTTGCAGGCTCATAATTTTTTTCCAAACTTGAGTGGACATTTCGGGTTACCATCTAATATATTAGTAGTAAAGCACAAGACATGCTGAAACATCAAGAGGGTCGACAAGATCTTCCCTCGCCTCGCCACCCGTACTACTCCGGCGAATCCCGAACCCCTAACAAAAGGAACAGCAATGACCAAGCGCGCATTTATCACCGGCATCACCGGCCAGGACGGCTCCTACCTCGCCGAGCTCCTGCTCTCCAAGGGCTATGAAGTCCACGGCCTGATTCGCCGAGCATCCACCTTCAACACCTCGCGCATCGATCACCTCTACACCGACCCGCACAACGAGGACGCCAAGCTCTTCCTGCACTATGGCGACCTGCGCGACGGAGGCCGACTGGTTACGCTGCTCTCGCAGATCAAGCCCCACGAGGTCTACAACCTGGCCGCCCAGTCCCACGTGCGCGTCTCCTTCGATGAGCCCGAGCACACCGCGGATGCCACCGGCACCGGAACCGTCCGTCTGCTGGAGGCCGTGCGCATGTCCGGCATCGACACCCGCTTCTACCAGGCCTCCTCCTCGGAACTGTATGGCGCGACCCCGCCGCCGCAGAGCGAGTCCACCCCGTTCCACCCCCGCTCCCCCTACGGCGTGGCCAAGATGTACTCCTACTGGATCACCAAGAACTACCGCGAGGCCTACGGCATGTTCGCCGTGAACGGCGTGCTGTTCAACCACGAGTCGCCCCGTCGTGGCGAGACCTTCGTGACCCGCAAGATCACCCGTGCCGTGGCCGCGATCAAGGCCGGCACCCAGGAGCACCTCTATATGGGTAACCTCGACGCCGTGCGTGACTGGGGTTACGCCGCAGAGTACGTCGAGGGCATGTGGCGGATGCTACAGGTGGACGAGCCCGAGGACTTCGTGCTGGCCACCGGTGTGGACTACACGGTCAAGGATTTCCTGGAGATCTCCTTCAGCCACGCGGGCCTCAACTGGGAGGACCACGTCAAGTTCGACGAGCGCTACCTGCGCCCCTCCGAGGTGGACGCCCTGGTTGGCGACGCCTCCAAGGCTCGCGAAAAGCTGGGCTGGGAAGCCACCGTGCGCCCGGATGACCTGGCCCGCCTGATGGTGGACGCCGATATCGAGGCGCTGAACCACCCGGGCAAGAACTGGATCGACACCGTCAACCTCGCAAGCTGGAAGAAGTAATCCCCGATGACCTCCCTGACCCTGACCCCCGAAACCCGCATCTTCGTGGCCGGCCATCGAGGCCTGGTGGGCTCCGCCATCTGGCGACACCTGGAATCCCTCGGGCACACCCACCTGATTGGACGATCCTCGAGCGAGCTGGATCTGCGCGATCGCGGTGCCGTCTTCGAATTCCTCTCGGTGGAGCGCCCCGACGTGGTGATCCTCGCCGCCGCCAAGGTGGGCGGTATCCACGCCAATAACACCTATCCGGCCGACTTCCTCTCCGAAAACCTGCAGATTCAGGTCAACGTGATGGACGCCGCCGCCGAGGTGGGCATCGAACGACTCCTCTTCCTGGGCTCGTCCTGCATCTACCCGAAGTTCGCGCCTCAGCCCATCCGGGAGGATTCGCTGCTGACCGGACACCTCGAGGAGACCAACGACGCCTATGCGATCGCCAAGATCGCCGGCATCATCCAGGTCCAGGCCGTGCGCCGCCAGTACGGGCTGAAGTGGATCTCGGCCATGCCCACCAACCTCTATGGCCCCGGGGACAACTTCTCCCCGACCGGTTCGCACGTGGTCCCGGCGATGATCCGGCGCTACGCCGAGGCCGCCGAAACCGGCGCCCCCTCGGTCACCAACTGGGGCACCGGAACCCCGCGCCGCGAGCTACTGCACGTGGACGATATGGCCGCCGCCTGCGTGCACCTGCTGAACACCTACGATGCCCCCGAACACGTCAACGTGGGCGTGGGCGAAGACGTCTCGATTGCCGAACTGGCCGCCGCGATCGCCGCCGCCACCGGCTATGCGGGCGACACCGAGTGGGACACCACCAAGCCCGACGGCACCCCGCAGAAGCTGCTCGACATCTCCCGGATCACCGCCACCGGATGGGCCCCGCAGGTGTCTCTCGCCGAGGGCATCACCCGCACCGTGGCGTGGTACCGCGCGCACCGCGGCGATCTGCGAGGTTAGCCCATGATGGGGAAGATTCGCTCACTCGCCGCACCGATTGGTGCCCAGGGGCTTTACAGTATCGCCGGAATGGTGGTCACCCTCGTGGGCACCCTGGCGATGGCCCCCGACGCCTGGGGGCGGGTCGCGATCATCCTGTCGGCATTTTTCATCGTGGTCGCGTTTGTGCGCGGCGTGGGCTCAATCCCAATCCTGGTATTCCTGTCCGGAGATACCGAGGGGATCCTCTGGGCCCGACGCCCCGCCCTCATTCTGACCGCGCTCACCTCCTCCCTGGCGGGGGTCATTCCCGCCCTGGTGGGATTCTCGGTGGGCATGCCGGCCGCCGGGATCCTGGTGGGGCTCGCCACGATTACCTACTGTCTCTACGATCTGGCACGCACCATCGACCTCTCGCTCGGGGCGTTTACCCGGGTCATTCGCAGCGATGCGGTGATGTTCGGAATCCTGGT
Organism: Mycetocola sp. BIGb0189; assembly: GCF_024810155.1. Taxonomy (NCBI): domain Bacteria; kingdom Bacillati; phylum Actinomycetota; class Actinomycetes; order Micrococcales; family Microbacteriaceae; genus Mycetocola; species Mycetocola sp. BIGb0189. The sequence goes on along the minus strand of NZ_JANUED010000002.1, from coordinate 389,619 downwards.
GCTCGGCCTGCTCACCGCCTTCACCGGCACCCCCACCGAGATTGTGGTGCCCGCGACGATGGCCCTCGCCTACGGCGTCGGCACGGCAGTTTCCCTGCTCGCGCAGCCGCACTCGGGCTCGCTGCGCATCCGCGGCTACTGGCGCAAATTCGGCAGGGACATCCCGTTTCTCACCCTGGATTCCCTGCTGATGGCCTCCACCGTGAACGGATTTGTGTTCCTCGCCGGCGCGCTGGGCTCTCCCGAGCTGGCGGGCGCATTCCGCACCTCGGTGTCACTGTTTGTGGGTCCGCTGCAGCTCCTCCAGACCGCGAGCTCTCCCTTCCTGGTGCGCCGTTTACGCGCGTCCGCCCGCGGATTTGAGCGAGATTCAGCCCTGGATGCTCGGAGATCCTCGCTCGGGGAACCGGCGGTCATGATCGCCGCGTTTGTCGCCACCGGCGCCCTGTACGGCACGGTCGCGATGTTCGCCGGCGGCTGGCTCGCCGCACTCCTTCACCAGGAGGTGTGGGCCCAGGCCGCGCGGCTCGCGCTGGCGTCCTCGCTGCTGATCGGCATCCTGGGTGCCTCCTCGGTGCTGTCCACCTTCCTGCGCTATCGCCATTCGAGCCACGGGCTCTTTGCCCTGCGTATCATCACCATTGTTGGCTCGCTGGCCACGTTTATCCTGCTCTTTGGGACCGGTTTGGCCACCCTGGACACGGCGATTATGGCCGCCGGACTGCCGTGGCTTATCCTGCCGGGAATCTTTAGCTTGGCGTGCTGGCGTCCGGTGCGAGCGCGAGACGCAGCACCGGAGGCTCGGCGTGTCTGAGCGCGCTACCGGCCCGGTTTTCCCACACCTTTCCTTTAAATATTAGATGTTGTTGCATTTGGACGGGCTCTTTGGCACACTCGACAGTGCTTGAAATATCAGGCGACTAGATGGGGAGTGTGATACGGGGGAAAGTCCCTGCACGCTCCCGCGTGGAAGGCACCTACCCAATGCGAAAGACCCTCGCGACCGCCGCACTTACGGCCGCGGCACTCACCGCGCTGCTCGCTCAGCCGGCACTCGCGGCAACGACCACCGCCCTCGCCTCCGCGGCAAGCGCGTCCATAGCTCCCAGCCCGGCGACCCCGGCGCCGGCCGCACCGTCCTCGACGGCACCCTCCTCGGCGGCACCTGCCAACATGACGGCGTCGAATCGCACCGTTCAGCTTGGCGCTTCCGCCGATCTGAACGTCAGCTTCCAGGATGCCACCACCGGCTATCTCAGTCTCAGCACCCCGCGGGGCTCCCGCTTCATCCAGACCTCCGATGAGCGCTGCCGGATTTCAACCGGCGGCACCGCCATCACCTGCGCCGGCCCGATTCGTTGGCTCGAACCGTTTATCGCGACGATCACGGTCGACCCCGAGATCCCCACCGGTACCGTGCTGACCGGCGGAACCGCCCGCGTCGCGGCACCTGGAGGCACGGTCATCGACAGTGCCACCTTTGCCGTCACCGTGGGCGACACCCTGGCCACCCCAAAATTCGAACAGCAGCTCAACTCGATCTGGGGCACGGGCATCCCCGGTGCAACGATCGCGGTGCTCAACGCCCAGGGCGCTCCGGTCGCACAGACCGAGGTGCGCGGCGACGGACTCTGGGGCATCGACATCCCCTTTGCCGGCCGCGGAAAACACATCTTCAGCCTGATTCAGACGCTGGGCACGGGCGGCTCGGCACCCACCAATGTCACCGTGGATTTTGGCGAGGGCCTGGCCCTTACCTCCCCGGCGCACAACGGGAAGCTCACCGGAACCCCGGCCAGCTTCAGCGGAGTCGGCACCGTGGGGGCTACGGTCACCGTTGCCGGCACCTCGCGCACCATCTGCACAACCGTGGTGAGCGATGATGGCACCTGGAACTGCGATGCGGTCTTCCCGCTATCGCCGGGAAAATACACGGTGACCGCACGCCAGACCGGCACCGCCATCTCCACCCAGACGGTCACATTCACCCGCGAACCAGTGGCTTCGGCCGCCGACGTCAAATTCACCAGCCCCGCCAACGCCGGCGTCGTGACCACTCGACGGCCGCTGTTTGAGGGAACCGGTGAGCCGGGATCCACCGTGCGTGTATTTGGCTCGGTTCGCACCATCGGCACCGCCATCGTGGACTCTTCCGGCGCATGGAAAATTCCTCCCCAGTTTGATCTCAGCGGATCCCTGAAGCTCGGTGTCGAGCAGCACCCCACCAACGGTGCCGCCGCGTCACACGACTCCGTACTCTTTACCGTCACCCCCTAGCCCCACAGAAAGCACACGCCAATGACCATGCGAAAAACCCTCGCGACCGCGGCCCTCTGCGCCGCCGCACTTACCCCGATGCTGGCACAACCGGCCTTCGCGGTGAGCAACCCCGATACAGCCACCGCCCAGGCCGCCGCCACCGACACCGCGTTTGGCTCCCTGCCGGTCTCGTTCTCGGTATTCCAGGGGAAGACCACCAGCAACGGTCCGCGCCTGACCAAGCCCGTGACCGGCCAGCTACGCATCACCCTCCCCACCGGCATGACCATCACAAGCCTCGGCGGCCTGGACTGCCAGCTCAGCGACGGCGGCCGCGTCGCCCTGTGTGGCGAGGACGACACCGTCTGGTCAGGCAGCCCCAGGGTCGAATTTGGATGGGATGGCGTCACCACCCCCGGCAACCGCACCGACGGGCTCTTCGAAATTCTTCGCGGCGGCCAGCGGGTGGATTCCTTCGCCTTCTCGGGCACCGTCAAGGCAAGCCTGGAGCTGTTCAACCCGATCATTAACGCCGGCGCCGAGGGCACCCTGGATACCCACTACACCACGAGCCTGCGCGGTGACCACGTATACACGGCCCCCGCGGGCACCACCTTCACCGGATCGAACAACCCGCGCTGCAGCATCTCGGCCGACGGCCGCACTGCCACCTGCGCGGATGTGACCGCGAGCCCCACGATGCCGCTGAGCCTCACCCTGCGCGTGGATGAGTCAATCGTCCCCGGCACCGTCCTCTCCGGCGGTTCGGCCCGGGTCACCAAGAACGGCGTTCTGCTGAGCGCCGCCACCTTCACGGTGACCGTGGACGGCGCCACCGTCGCCCCCACCGTGAGCGGCCCCGCACATGGATCCACCAACACGACCAACCCGGTAACCTTTGGCGGCACCGGTGTCCCGGGCGCCAGGATCACCGTCGCCGGAACCACCCGCACCGTGTGCACCACCACGGTGAACGCGACCGGGACCTGGAGCTGCGATGCCACCTTCGCCCTCCCCAACGGCCGCTACGACCTGACCGTCACCCAGCGCAGCGGCGCGGTGGATTCGACCACCACGGTGTCATTCACCCAGGCGGTTCCCACCATCACCACCCCGGTAGCCATCACCGGTCCGAGCTCGGATGCCGCCCAGCCGGTGGGTCGACCGACCTTTACCGGGACCGGTCATCCGGGGGCCGCGATTCGGGTCTTCGGCACCTCGCGCACGGTGGCCACCACCACGGTGAATGCCGACGGCACCTGGAGTGTACCCGCACAGTTTGATCTGAGTGCCGGACGCTACGTGCTCTCGGTGGAGCAGAAGAACGGGACCGCCGCGCCCCAGATTATCTCCCACGCGTTCTCCATCGCCACGCGATAACACAACGTCGGGGTGCTCGAATTCCCCGCGAGCACCCCGGCCACCTCACCGTCGACGCCCCCGGAATAAATAAATATTAGATAGCTTCTCATCCTCGGTAATTCCCCAGCCCAGCCCTACGTTATCGTGAAATGTTAGATAACTAGATGGGGAGCAAATCATGGATCGGTCCACTCGACACGGAATACGTCAGTATGGGGCACATGCGCAGCAGCTGCTAGGCGAGAGCGTCTTCGAGCGACTGTTGGCCGACATCATGTCCGGCCGGTTCACCCCGCATGAGCGCCTACGGGTCGACGAAATTGCCCGCGAGCTCGCGGTTTCCCGCACTCCGGTGCGGGAGGCGATCACCCGACTCGCGTGGACCGGCTTTGTCGATGTGGCCCGCAACAGCCACACCCAGATCACAAACTGGAACACCGGGGACATGTGCGATCGCCTCCGCGTTAGCGGGGAACTCACGCTGCTCGCACTCGAGGATGAACGCCTCGAGCTGCGCAGCCTCCGACTCGCCCACATGACTCCCGCGGATCTCGCCACCGGCTGCGACACCCGCAGCTACCTCGGACTAATCGAGGATATCGTCCACGCCCCATGGAGTCGTTCGGTCAACCGAATCCTCGATGAGCTGCACCGCTCGCTTCGGCTCTACCTCTGTTCGCCGCTGCTTCAGCAGCACGGAATCTCCCTCTCCGTGAATGCGGCCATGCGGGCAACCTCACTGACGTCACTCACCCACTCCCTGCGAGACGAGGATCGCGGCGGTGCTGTGCGCCATCTGAGCGACTATCTCGACGCCCTCGTCCCACTCTTCGAACCCCGCTGACCCACACCATCACCATCACATCCGAATGAAAGGCACACACAATGTCCGTGCGTAAAACCATGACCGCCGCGGCGCTCTGCACCGTGGCTCTCGGCTCGCTGATCGCGCAGCCCGCCTTCGCCGAAACCCTGGTCGATCCCTCGACCAAGGCCACCACCAACAATCAGACGGCGGCCGCCGATATCGCCGTGACCGCCTTCAGCGGCTACCGCGGGACCGACGTGGAGGGCACCGTCTCGTTCCCCAATGGCACCGTGGCCGGCCAGATTAAGTACACGGCCCCCGCGGGCACCATCATCACCAAGGTAGACACCACCGATGCGGTCATCTCCGCCGATAGGAAGACCGCGATCCTCGGCAAAAACACCGACACCTGGACACTGAGCCGCAGGGTTTCACTCCAGGCGACCCCGGGAACCACCGCACCCGCGGCGCTGACCGGCGGCAAGGTTGAGGTCATCAAGGACGGCTCGATCACCAAGAGTGTGGACTTCGGCTTCACCCTGAACACCGCATTTGCCTCGGCCAGCGTGCCCTCATTTGTTCAGGGCCTCACCGGCGTCTCCACCATCAAGTTCACCAAGAACCTGTTTGGCCAGCTGAAGTTCACCGCCCCCACCGGGACCCGCATCAAGGCCATCAACTACTCGAACTGCACCATCTCCCCCGACGGGCTCACCGCGCTCTGCGGCGTCAACACCGATACCTGGGGTGCGGATCGCACCGTGACCCTCGAGTCCGATGGCACCCACACCGGAACCTTCACCGACGGCAAGGTCGAGGCCATCTACGACGGCCAGGTACGCGACTCGATCGCCCTCAAGGCCACCGTGACCTCGAACCTGGTCCCCACCGACGCCGTAATCAACGCGGGAGAAAGCGGCACCGCGACCGTCAAGTTCACCAAGAACCTCGACGGCACCCTGCAGTTCGTGGCACCGGCCGGAACCACCTTCACCGCAATCAATTCCCCCTACTGCGTAATCTCGGCGGATGGCACCACCGCCGACTGCGGACACCAGCCCAACTGGGGCGCGGACAAGATTCTCACCTTCACGATCAATGCGGGCGTGGCCCCCGGCACCGTCTATAGCGGCGGTATCGCCAAGGTTCTTGACGCCAGCGGGAAGACCATCGCCAGCACCGAGTACAAGATCACCGTCGGCAACAAGGTAGCCAAGCCCACCGTCACCGTGAACCACAACGTGCTCTCCGGCACCGGCATCCCCGGCGCCACCATCAACGTCCGCAATGACGCCAATCAGATCGTCGGTTCGGCCATCGTGGGCACCAACGGTACCTGGTCGATCGCGGTTCCCTTCCAGGGCAACGGCCACCGCACCGTGAACGTTTCGCAGGCTTACGGCACGGGCACCTCGGACACCCAGCTGGCCACCATCGACTTCGGTCAGGGCGTCCAGGTCACCACCCCCGCGAACAACGGCACCGTGACCACCGAGAAGACCACCTTCACCGGAACCGGAACCGTCGGCGCCACCATCGAGGTCAAGGGCACCAGCAAGTCCATCTGCACCACCACCGTCAAGACCGACGGCACCTGGACCTGTGACTCCACCATCGCACTGGCCAACGGCAAGTACACCTTCCAGGTCGTCCAGACCTCCGGCACCATCCCCTCGACCGTATCGATCTCATTCACCCGCGCCTACAGTGCGGCGGCCACCCCGGTGAAGCTCATCAGCCCCGCCCAGAACACCGCCGTCTACACCCCGCGTCCGCTCTTTCAGGGCACCGGACAGCCCGGTGCCGCAATCCGTGTGTTTGGCACCTCGCGCACCGTTGCCACCACCACGGTGAGGGCGGACGGCACCTGGGAGGCGCCGGCCACAATCGACCTGTCGGGCAAGCTCGCACTGACCGTGGAGCAGACCCCGACCAACGGCGCGGCCCCCACCCGCGAGGTGGCAAACTTCGGCATTCGCACCGGCACCGCAACCGCACCGAGTGCCACGACGCCGGCGCAGAACTCCACGATCGCAACCAAGCGCGTGACCTACACCGGTAAGGGCGAGCCCGGTGCCGACATCACAATCAGCGGCACCACTCGTCCGGTAGCCCACGCCACCGTGGACATCAACGGCAACTGGACCACCACCGGAACCTTCGATCTCGCCGACGGCACCTACCGCCTGTCGATCACCCAGAAGGACGCCAACACCGGTGAGGTCAAGACCGGGGCCCTGACCTTCACGATCAGGACCAACTAACACAGGATTCGCCGCGACCACCAGGATTGCGCGCGATACGGGGCACCGGAACGCCATTCCGGTGCCCCTCCCTCCCCTCCAACCGGAGGAGAGTACTTCATACCCGAAAGGTAAGATCTTCATGGCCTTCCAGAAATCACTCACCACCGCCGCACTTGTCACCGTGGCACTGGGATCGTTTATGGCGCAGCCCGCGTTTGCGGCCCCGCTCACCCCCGATGCCCCCGCCGCCGAAACTCAGTCCACGGCTCGGGCAAACACCACCGTGCCCAACGCGACCATCCCGCCGGGCGAAAACGGGATTCAGACGGTCAACATCCCCGGCCTCCAGCAGGGCAAGCTGAAGATTGTTGCCCCCGCGGGGACCTCGATCGTCTCCGTCAATAAGTCAAAGTGCGTGATTGCGCCCGACGGACTCACCGCCGAGTGTGGTTCCAACCTCGACAGCTGGGGCGGCTTTGTGAAGCTGACCCTCAAGGTGGACGCCTCGGTCGCCGTGGGCACCGTCCTCACCGGCGGCTCGGTCACCGTGGAGAGCTTTGGCACCCCGGTTGTCGGCTTTGACTACTCGGTCTCGGTCATCAACCCGGTGGGAACCAGCTTCCCCGCCGCCGATGCCACCATCTCCACCGCCAAGCCCGTGTTTGCCGGCACCGGCGAGCCCGGTGCCGCCATTCGCATCTTTGGCACCTCGCGCACCGTCGCCACCGCCACCGTGCAGGACAACGGCGTATGGGAAGCGCCCTCGACCATCGATCTGGCCGGCGGCTACAAGCTCAACGTGGAGCAGACCGGTGGCGACGGTGAATCCACCACCGTGGAGGCCGTAGCCTTCACCGTTAAGCAGGCCGTGGACAACGAGCTGGCGATGACCTCTCCGAAATCCGGCGACGCGGTCACCACCAAGCGGGTGACCTTCACCGGAACCGGCACCGCCGGGGCAAAGATTGCGGTCATGGGCACCACGCGAGGCGTGGCTTACACCACCGTCAACGGCGATGGAACCTGGAGCGCCACGGCGAACTTCGACCTCGCTAACGGTGGCTACAAGCTGAATGTCATCCAAAATCAGGGCGGAGCGGATGCCAAGTCGATCCCGCTGAACTTCACCGTCAACGCCAAGTAGCACCGAACGCCCCCTCGCTGGCCGAATCCCCCGCGGATTCGGCCAGCGTTTTCCTTTCTCCGCCCATCCTTGTGGTGAATTTATCGCAAATTTCCTAACAGAAATATTAGATGGTGTTGCGATCAGTTTAAATTTATGTAAGACTTTCCATGTTCTGAAATATTAGATCACTAGATGTGGAGAAGTCGATGATTCAATCAATCCGTAGTGCCTCTCGTCACCGCGGTGCGATCGCGCAGCGGCTCCTTGGCGACACCGTATTTGAACGCCTGCTGGCGGACATCATTTCCGGTCGATTTACCCCGCATGAGCGGCTTCGAGTCGACGACCTCGCCTATGAGCTCGCCGTATCTCGTACCCCCGTTCGTGAGGCCATCACCCGCCTCGCCTGGACCGGCTTTGTGGAGGTGGCCCGCAACAGCCACACCCAGATTGCCGATTGGGATGCCACCGACATGCACGACCGTCTGGTGATGGCCGGCCGCCTGGTGGCCCTCGCCCTGACCGACTCACGCTTTGACCTCACCGAGCTGCGCATCGCCGCTCCCGAGTATGAGGCGGCACAGCACGAGGGCGCACCGCGCGGTGCCCACACCGACATTCAGCTCTTCCTCGAGGTGGCCGAAGACATCACCTTCTCGCCCTGGAGCCGATCGGTCAACCGCGTACTGGTTGAGCTTCTGCACCCGCTGGCCCTGTACTTCACCTCCCCGGTGATGCTCGCCCACGGTGTGGATCTCACCCGAGATGAGCGCCCGCGCACCGCGTGCCTCAGCGGACTGGCCGAGGCCGTCCGCGCCGGCGATCGCGACTCGGCTAAGCGCCAGGTTCTCGACTATGTCACCCACCTGGCACCGCTCCTGCAGGCCACCACCCCCACCGAATCGCACTACGCGTAACCCCCTCCCACCACTGTCTCAACCCACGGTTTCCCGACGAAAGGACCCCATGTCCACGACCACCACCTCCTCCCCGCTGCGCACTACCTCCGGCACCCATCCGGCACCGAGCCATTCTCGGCTGGTATCCACCCACCTCGACATCACCGCGACCCACGATGAGGCAGACCTAGCCGCCGCCCAGGCCGCCCCGGCCCTCGCTCCACACGCGGTGACCGCCGCCTCGGCGGCCGAGCGAATCATCGCCTCGACCGGAATGTCGATCAGCAAGCGCGACCTCTCACGTGGAACCTGGGCCAAGCGGGCCCTGGATCTGTTCGGGTCGATCTGCGGCCTGATCGCACTGGCCCCCGTACTCGCGGTGATCGCGCTGATCGTCAAGCTCGACAGCCGTGGCCCGGTCTTCTTCCGACAGACCCGCGTGGGCCTCAACGGCACCGAGTTCTCGATCATCAAGTTCCGCACCATGAGCGTGGGTGCCGAGAAGCAGGTGGACTCGCTGATGGCGCTGAACGAGGGTGCCGGTCCGCTGTTCAAGATCAAGGAGGACCCGCGCATCACCCGCGTCGGCGGCGTTCTGCGCCGCCTCTCCCTCGATGAGCTCCCCCAGCTGTTCAACGTGCTGGGCGGATCGATGAGCCTGGTGGGCCCGCGCCCCGGGCTCCCCCGCGAGGTTGAGCAGTACGAACCCCACGCACACGGCCGTCTGCTGGTCTCCCCCGGAATCACCGGGCTGTGGCAGGTCAGCGGACGCTCGGACCTCGAGTGGTCCGAGGGCCTACGCCTGGATCTGCACTACGTCGAGAACCGCTCCCTCGCGCTCGATATCAAGCTCCTCGCCCGCACCGTCCCGATGGTGCTCGGTTCGCGCGGTGCCTACTAACAAGACTTTTTCTCCCTCACAAATACAAACAAACCCGAAAGGTTCACAACACATGTCCATGCGTAAAACCATGACCGCCGCGGCGCTCTGCACCGTGGCACTGGGCTCGCTCATCGCGCAGCCCGCATTCGCCACCACCCTGATTGACCCGTCGCCGAAGGCGTCAACCACCGCAAGCAACCAGGTAAACGCGGACCTGGCCATGAGCGCAATTACCGGCGTGCGCGGGGCTAGCGTCACCGGCACCCTGTCGTTCCCCGGCGGAACCGCCTACGGACAGATCAAGGTCACCGCTCCGGCGGGCACCAAGATCACCGCCACCGACTGGACCGAATACATCGCTCCGGACGGCTCCTACGCCCTCATGGGAAAAAACAGCGACTACTGGAACGCCAAGCGGACGGTAACGTTCGCGGTACTGAATACAAACGTTGCTGGCACCGCTCTGACGGGAGGGAAGGTTGAAGTAATCAAGGACGGGGTGACCAATAAGACCCTCGACTTCGGCGCAACGGTAAAGTCCGCATTGAAGTCCGTTTCAACGCCGTCATTCAGCCAGGCATACAATGGGACATCGACGGTAAAGTTTGATGTTCAAGCAAACGGGCAGCTGAAGTTCATTGCCCCCTCCGGCACTCGCATCAAGGCAATTGACAACTCACTCTGCACTATTTCGGCCGATAAGAAGTCAGCAATCTGTGGGGCAAACACCGATTATTGGATTGGCGACCGAGCGGTAACCCTGGAATCCGATGGCGCTTACCTCCCCGGCACCTATAGCGACGGCCTCGTTCAGGTCATCTATGACGGAGTAGTCGTCGATTCACACGCATTCGCCGCCACCACAACTGCAACCATTCGGGCAACCGACCAGGTTGTGGACGCCGGCGCAGTCGCCCGGATCCCGATGGTATTCAGCCCCCAAATCTGGGGAACGATGACGTTGACCGCACCGGCCGGAACCACCTTCGCCACGACCGGCCAGCCGTCCGGTAGCGTCGTCTCGGCCGATGGCAAGACCCTCACCCGTCAGCCCACCGGCTCGTGGTCAGGCACCGTCAACTTCCTCATCAACACCCCCAATAACGCGGTCCCCGGCACTGTTTTTGGCGGCGGCGTGGGGACGATGAGCGCTGGAGACGTTGCTACTGCTCGTGTTGAATACAAGGTGACCGTTAGCAACAAGGTGGCCAAGCCCACCGTCACCGTGAACCACAACACCCTCTCCGGCACCGGCATCCCCGGCGCCACCATCAACGTCCGCAACTCCGCCAACGACATCGTCGGCACCAAGGTCGTCGGCACCGACGGTACCTGGTCCATCGACGTGCCCTTCCAGGGCAACGGCCACCAGGCCATGAACATCTCCCAGGTATTCGGCACCGGAACCTCCGACACCGTGCTCGCCACCATCGACTTCGGTCAGGGCGTCCAGGTCACCACCCCCGCGAACAACGGCACCGTGACCACCGAGAAGACCACCTTCACCGGAACCGGAACCGTCGGCGCCACCATCGAGGTCAAGGGCACCAGCAAGTCCATCTGCACCACCACGGTCAAGGCCGACGGCACCTGGACCTGTGACTCCACCATCGCCCTGGCCAACGGAAAGTACGCCTTCCAGGTCGTCCAGACCTCGGGCACCATCCCCTCGACCACCTCGGTCAACTTCACCCGCGCCTACAACACCACCGCAACCCCGGTGAAGTTCACCAGCCCCGCCAACAACTCCACCGTCTACAACGCCCGACCCCTCTTCAAGGGAACCGGACAGCCCGGCGCCGCGATCCGCGTTCACGGCACCACCCGCACCGTCGCCACCACCACGGTCAAGGCCGACGGAACCTGGGAAGCCCCGGCAGAGTTCGACCTGGCCGGTGACCTGATCCTCAACGTCACCCAGACCCCCACGAACGCCGCCACCAGCACCGACACCGTCAAGTTCGGCATCCGCACCGGTGCCTCCAGCGACGTAGTCGTAACCACCCCGGCAAACAACTCCACCGTAGACACCCACAAGGTCACCTACACCGGAAAGGGCGAGCCCGGATCCAAGATCACCATCAACGGAACCACCCGCCCCGTCGCCTCGACCACGGTCAAGGCCGACGGCACCTGGAGCGTTGACGGAGACTTCGACCTCCCCAACTCGACCTACAAGTTCCGCGTGAGCCAGGAAGACGTCAACACCGGCGACCTCAAGCACACCGACCTCACCTTCACCGTCGAGGTCAAGTAACACCACCCGCGCGGTCCGTCCGCGCACCCCGGGGCACGACAGGATCCTCCTGTCGTGCCCCGGTCGTGGTTAACCCGGAGATGAGCATCACCACACAAATCAAAGTAAAATATTAGATGGTGTTGCGCTTAGTCGGGTTTTGTGACAGACTCGTTTATGTTCTGAAATATCAGATTGTCAGAGCGTTGTCGGGGACACCACCCTGGTCCCCACCCAACACGAGCCACCCGGCCCCTACCCGTAAGGAACCCCATGAAGACCGCCACCCGCACCATCGTGACCACCCTGGCCGGACTCGGCCTGATTGCCGGCCTGGCCGCCTGCACCGCCGATGCTCCCAAGAAGGACGACGCCAAGGCTTCGTCCTCGGCTTCCGCCTCCGCTTCCCCCGACGGCAAGACCGACGCCACCAAGGACGAGGGTAAGAAGGAGGAGGCTAAGGACATCACCGATCCCGCACAGCTGGACAAGTTCCAGACCAAGTGCGAAAACGGCACTGCCAAGGTCACCGACGGTAACGGCGATGTGACCGTCCCCGACTGCGAGAACGTCATCATCGAGACCAGCAACTCGATCATCCACCTCGGCGCCACCACCAACCTCACCGTCAACGGTGCCATCAACGACATTCAGGGCACCACCGTGCAGAGCGCCACGTTCGCCGGCAGCGCCAACACCCTGACCACCGACAACACCCCCAAGATCGACGACAAGGGTGAGCAGAACGAAGCCAAGACCCGCTAGTCCCCTGAATTCCCTCGGATACACCCGGTCCGAGGGAATTACGCCCCGGCCATCGAAATATTAGATGGCACGCCACATTCCACCCCCTTCCCGCACCACACCCGACAGCAGATCACCAGGAGCCCAGCAATGAACTTCACCGACTACATAGCGGCCGTACGCCGTCACTGGATCGCCGTGGTGATCGCCATTGTGATCGCCTGCGGAATCGCCGGAGTCGCCACCGCCGTCGCGACCCCGCAGTACCAGTCCAAAACCCAGCTGTTCGTCTCGGTGGGCGGCGGCGACTCGGTGGGCGACCTCGCCCAGGGCAACTCGTTCTCCGAGCGCCGCGTGTCCTCCTACGTCAGCCTGGCCACCAGCTCGCGGGTCCTCGAACCGGTAATCCACAAGCTGAATCTCGATATGAGTCTCGACCAGCTCAAGGCCGCGATCAGCGCCGCCTCTCCCCCCACGACCGTGCTGATCAACATCACCGTGACCCACCCAGATCCCGAAACCGCCAAGCGCATCGCCGACGCGGTGGCCGAAAGCCTCGTCTCCGAGGTTGAGGTCGTGGAGGGGTCGGCCTCGACCTCGCTGATCAAGATGAGCGTGGCCGAGGAGGCCGTGGTTCCCACCGTGCAGTCCTCCCCCGACATCAAGAAGAACCTGCTGATGGCCATCGGCGTGGGTGGCGCGCTGGGTGTGCTCTACGCGGTGCTGCGCTCCTTCCTGGATACCCGGATCCGGACCCGCGAGGGTGTCACCGGCATCACCGACGCCAGCATCCTCGGCGTGATTGCCGAGGAGCCGGGCCTCGACCAGGACCCGCTGGCGATCCTCACCGATCCCTACGGTGTGCGCGCCGAGAACTTCCGTCAGCTGCGTACCCAGCTCCAGTTCACCAATCTCGATCACACCTCGCAGAGCGTGGTGGTCACCTCGAGTCTGCCCGGTGAGGGCAAGTCCTCGACCTCGATCAACCTGGCGCTGATGCTCGCCGAGGGCGGCGGCCGTGTGCTGCTGATCGACGCCGACCTGCGCCGTCCCCGCGTGGCCACCTACCTGGGCCTCGAAGGTACCGTGGGTTTGACCACGGTGCTGGCCGGACGGGTCGACGTGGCCGACGCGATCCAGTCGGTGGGCAACCGCAGCAAGCTCGACGTGCTCACCTCCGGGCAGATCCCGCCGAACCCCAGCGAGCTGCTCGGCTCCGCGACGATGAACACCCTGCTGCGCTCCCTCGAGGAGCACTACGACACCATCATTCTTGATGCCCCGCCCACCCTGCCGGTCACCGATCCGGCCGTGCTGTCCACCATCACCTCCGGTGTGCTCATGGTCACGACCCTCGACGGTCGCCTGCACAACGACGAGCTGCGAGCCGGACTCGACAACCTCGACGGCGTAGGGGCGCGCATCCTCGGCATCGCGCTCAACCGCATGCCGCAGCGCGCCAGCGCCTACTCCACCTACGGCTATCAGGACACCGTGGAGCCCTCGCGGCGCGAGATGCGCAAGTCGGCGCGGAACGCCAAGAAGGGCGCGAAAAAGGCCAAGGTGCCATCGGGTCCCGTCCGTAAGTCCGCCACCGCGGGTGCCCGTCACAACGAGGCGATCGTATGAGCCCGCTGAACATCCTGGTGGTCTGCACCGGAAACATCTGCCGCTCCCCCTACGCCGAGCGGGCGCTGCAGGCCCTGGCCGACCGAATCGCCCCGGGAGCGTTCAGCGTCACCAGCGCCGGCACCCGGGCGGTCGTGGGCCGCGGGATGGAGTCGGGTTCCGCGCGGATCCTGACCGAGCACGGCATCCCCACGGCCGGGCCGGTTGCCCGCCAGCTCACCGCCGACATGGTGACCGGGGCCGACCTGGTGCTGGGACTCGCCCGCGAACATCGCGCCGAGGTGCTGGATCTGGTGCCCGGGGCGCTGCGTCGCACCTTCACCCTGCGCGAGTTTGCCCGACTGCTTTCCAGCTGCACGGCCGCCCCCTCCTCGGAAGAGATCCGGGCCGCGGCGAGCGCCGACACCCTCCCCGACCGCTGGCGCGCGCTCACCCCGCTCGCGCTGCGTCACCGCACCGACGCCAAGGCGGCTAATCCCGCCGACGACGACGTCCTGGACCCCTATGGGCTGGACGACGCCGCGTTTCGCACCATGGCCGCCCAGATCGACGCGGCCCTGATCCCCCTGCTCGACACCCTCACCCGGCTTGGTGCCGCGGACCCCCACCCTTCGACCTCGAACTAGGAGCACCCCATGGCATCCCCCACCTCCCGCCGCCTGGTGTATCTCGGCTGGCACGGCTTCATGAACTTCGGCGACGACCTGCTGCGCGACAGCTGGCAGGCCGCCCTCACCGACGACCTCTCCCTCTCCGCCCCGCTCTCCCGCCGCGACTACGTGACCCAGGCACCCCGGGTCGCGATGGACCGGATGCGCACCGCCGGCGCCGAACGCCTGGTCCTGCTGGGCGGCGGCACCACCGTGGGCTTTGCCAACTGGGCGGGGCACGCACGCCGTGCACAGATCGCCTACGATGCCGACGGAATCCTGATCCCCGGCGCGGGCGCCGCCGAGTCCACCGACACATTTGCGCTGGGCCTCCAGGAGCAGGGCTGGTCCGACTGGGCCGATCTCTCCGGGGTCGCGCTGATGGGCGTGCGCGGTCCGCTCACGGCACGCGAGTGCGCCGCCAACTGGATCCCCACCCCGGTGATCGGTGATCCGGCCCTGCTCTACCCGACCCTGGTGGATGTGGCTCCCGCACAGCGCGATGACACGATGATCGGCGTGGCTCTCGGGGCCGATCCCGAGTCCCGCTTCGATCCGCACGTGGTCGCCGAGGCGCTGCGCCGAATCAGCATGGCCGAGCGGATCGACCGGGTGCGCGTGTTTGCGCTCTCCGCCACCGACCGTGAGGGTGCCGAACGCTTCGCCCGGATGGTCGGTCCGCTGGCCGAGGTTGTCTACTACGACGGTGATGTGCGCGACACGATGCGCTCGATTGCCGAGTGTGGCCTGTTCATCTCCGAGCGTCTACACGGCGCGGTAGCCGCGGTTTCCCTCGGGGTACCCACGGTCGCGCTATCCTACGCGTCCAAGTGTGATGATTTCTGGCTCAGCGTCACCGGTTCGCGCTCCCCAATCACCGTCGGACACGATGCCGATGAGCTGCTGGCCGAGATCCGTGCCGTGCGCGAGCCCGCCTATCAGGCCTTTGTGGCGGGCGAGGTGCGGGCGCTGCAGGGAACCCTGGGTCGCGCCGCCGAACGCATCAACCGCTGGCTGGCCGGACAGTCCAGCACCACCGAACTACTGCACCCGGCCCCGTCCGGTCCCACAATTTAATCCAATCGGTGCGTGGATACTCCGCGTGCCCCGGGACTCTCACCCAGGATCGCTCCGATAGGATCGTGGTACTCCATCGAGTGAACCCCCATCCCAGAGGAGGCACCATGCCTATCGCTTCCGGCGGCGCGCCCGTCGCCCGCAAATCGCTGCGTGAGTCCGCCGCGGAACAGATCCGCGCGGCCATTCTTGACGGTACATTGCAGCCGGGTGAGAACCTCAACGATGGTGAGTTGCAGGAGTGGCTGGGCATCTCCCGCACCCCGGTGCGCGACGCCCTGAACGATCTGGCCCGTTACGGCCTGATCGAGATGGCCCCGCAGCGCTACACCCGGGTGGCCAAGCCCCGCCCCGAGGATCGCACGCTGATCATGCAGACCCTCGGTGCCCTGGTGGGTGGCGTGGTGCGGGTCACCGTGCCCGGTCTCACCGATGAGCAGCGCGACCAGCTGATCGCCGCCGTGCGCACCGCCGCCGGCACGGTTCTCGGCCGCGACTATGAGTCGCACGGAAAGCTCGGCTGGGACATGGTGTACCTGTTCCTGGACCTCTGCCCCAACCACATCCTGGTTGCCGCCACTCGCGACCGGATCGATGGCCTGGGCTACCAGCTCACCATCACCCGCGACGCCGCCAGCACCGACTGGGCCGCGCTCGAGGCCGGCTATCCGGCCCTGATCGACGCGCTTCAGGCGGGCGACTCGATCGCCGCCGAGCTCGCGATCGAAACCGTCTTCCAGCTGCCGCTGCCCACCGCGTAGCGTACAGACAAAACGCCCGTCCCGTTGCCGGGGCGGGCGTTTTGTATACGGGCGGCTAGTCCTGGCCGCGGAAGGTTTCGATGAAGTTGCGGCGGGTGGGTTCGTACATCGCATAGATCAGGTCGCCGGTGGCCGCGGCGTCGCCGGTGTGTGCGGCGGCGTTGATCGCCTCAAGCTGCTCAACGATCTCGTTTACCCCGGTCAGGCCCTCACGCGGGGTGAGGAAGCGCAGCAGCTGGAGCGAGAGGCCCTCGACGGTTTCCACCATGATCCGGTTGCCGGTGGCCTTCTCAAACACCAGGAAGAAGTCCCGGATTGCCGGTCCGAGCCCGGCCAGGTTGTCCCCCTTGAGGCACGCGCGGGCGTCCTCGGCGAAGCCCTGAAGCTCGGCCAGTTGGTCGGCGCTCAGGTTGCCCACGGTCTTGCGGGCCGCGTGCTCGTGCAGCACACCGGTGGTGAAGATCGCCTCGTTGATATTGCGGAAATCCAGCGGGGCCACCCGCGTGTACTTATGCGGGACCAGCTCGACGATGCCGTTCTCGGCCAGGCGATTAAGGGCCTCGCGGATCGGGGTGCGCGAGGTGCCCAGCCAGGTCAGCAGCTCCTCATCGTGCAGCTGCTCGCCGGCCTCCAGGGTACCGTCGAGGATCGCGTTGAGGATGGTGTCGTAAATCTCATCGCGCAGCAGGCGGCGACGGATCGGGGCGCGTCCGGTGCGGGGCATTAGGAGGCCTTCTCTGTGGGTGCCGAGGTGGATGCTGACGGGGATTCGAGGGCAGCCTCGGGGCTGGCCGCGAGGATCTGTGCGTGGAAGTCGCTCACCTCGGACTCGAAGTACCGGGTGCACGCACGCGAGGCTTCGAGGGAGTCTCCGACCAGGGTCGCGTCGATCATCTCGCGGATCGCATCGTAGGTCGAGGTGCGGCTGATCTGGTCGCTGTGCGCGCGCAAAATGCGCTGCACGTGCGGATCGAATCGGGCGGGCATGCGCAGCAGGACCCGGTTGTCATAGCGGGTGATGTACACCTCGAAGATCGAGGTCAAAATCTCCGGGGCCTGGGCGGCCTTACGTCCGGCCGGACCGACCAGCTTTTTCAGCAGCGCGGTCAGGGTCTTGCGGTCGGCGTCGGTGAGCAGCGGCACCACCTCACGGATCGCGGCGGCGTAGAGCGCGTCGAGAACCTCCATCATCTCACCGAATTCGACCGGATCAATGGCGGCCACCCGGGTGGCCTTCTGCGGCAAAACCTCAACCAGGCCGGTGTTTGCCAGGCGTCCCAAGGCTTCGCGGATCGGAGTGCGCGAGGCACCCAGCCAGGTTTCCAGTTCCTTATCCGAGAGCGTGCGTCCGGGTTCAAACTCCCCGGAAACGATCGCGGTGAGAATGCGGTCATACACCTGATCCCGCAGCAGAAGACGCGGGGTGGCGCTGGGTTTCTTGGGCACTGGCATGTGCCCATACTAACCGAGAGAGTCTGTAAATATCTAATATACCAATGCTATTTTTCTACCAAATCGTGGGCTCTGGCGAGCGCCAGGGGTGCGCTCGGGGCAACCATGGGCAACGCCAGTTCGAGAATCAACCCGCCATCCGGGTTCGCCCTCACCTCCAGCTGGGCCCCGTGCGCGCGGGCGATGTTGCACGCCAGGGCGAGTCCCAGCCCATTGCCTCGCACTCGTCCGGGCACGCGCACGCGTCCCGCACCACGATAGAAGGGTTCGGTGATCTTTTCCAGCTCCTCGCTCCCCAGGTGGACCCCCGTGTTGACGATGATCAGCCGGACTAGGTCATCCTGTCTGATCAACTCCACGGCAACCCTTCCGCCGTCGATGTTGTGTCGCACCGCATTGGTGAGCACATTGTCTACCAGCCGGGCGAACAGAATGCGGTTGACTTCCACCACGTAGCCCAGTGGGCAGTCGTTTTCGATGTACACCCCGTGGGTGCGCGCCTCCGAGCTCAGCGCGAGGGTGGATTCGGCGACAAGCTTGCCCAGATCCACCTCCTCCCGCTGCAGTTCACCGTGGGCAGCCTCGGCCAATTCCAGCAGCGCGGTCACCGTATCCACACTGCGCGCGGTGGTTTCCTGTAGCTGGGCGATGAGCAGCCGTGTGTCGGTGGAGTCGGGACTATCGGCCGCAAGCGAGAGCAGGGCCTGCGTGGTCGCCAACGGAGTTTTCAACTCGTGTGAGGCGTTGGCGGCGAAGCGCTCATACTCGGAGAAGGAGCGCTCCAGCCGGGCGAGCATCGAATCAAAGGTGTCGGAGAGCTCGGAGAACTCATCACGCGGGCCGGTCAGGCCCACCCGGTGATCCAGCGACCCCTCGGCGGCGCGGCGCGCGGCCACGGTAATCTCGTGGACCGGACGCAGTAGTCGGCCGGCCACAACCCAACTGATCAGGCCACCCACCAGCACCACCACGGCCAGAATCGCGCCGGAGCTTTCCAGGAGAACCGCGAGCAAGTCATGCACACTGCGCACCACCACGTTGCCGTTGCTGCCTGACCCTGGAGATGCGGGAGCACTGGTTGCCGGCGGCTCCAGCTGCGTCATGTGCCCGTCGCCCTGCTGAAACGTACCCGGGGTGATTGCGCTGGTAATGGCGTAGGTCGGTACATACTTCATCACCGCATAGAGAGCCCCCATCATCAGCAGCCCGCACCCCAACAACATCGAAGTAAACACGAGGGTGAGGCGCGCACGGGCGGTGACCCGCGGCCGCCAGGAGAGCAGCGAGGGTCGCGTGGGCGCCGGTGCGCTACTCAACGGGAGCCGCGATTCGATAGCCCACACCCGACACCGTCTCGATGATTCCCGGCTGACCAAGCTTCTTGCGCAGGGTCGAGAGGGTCACTCGGATGGAGTTAGTGAAGGGATCCACGTTTTCATCCCACGCCTTTTCCAGGATCCGCTCGGCACTCACGGTCGCCCCATCGGCGGCCATCAGCACCTCAAGGATCGCAAACTCCTTTTTACTCAACCGGATGTAGGCACCGTCGCGGAACACATCATGCCGGAAGGCGTCCAGACGCACGCCGTGATACTCGTAGACCACCGGGGTCGCCTCGGCGGTGCGGCGACCCAGCGCACGCACTCGGGCAATGAGCTCGGGGAAGGCGAAGGGCTTAGCAAGGTAGTCGTCGGCTCCCAGCCGGAAGCCCTCCACCTTATCGGTGAGGCGACCCGAGGCCGTCAGCATGAGCACCCGGGCGCGCGATCCGGCGGCGGAGAGCTCGGCACAGACCCGATCGCCGTGGATGACCGGCAGGTCTCGGTCCAGGACCACAACGTCATACTCGTTCACCGAGTCCATCTCCAGGGCGGTCGCGCCGTCATAGGCGATATCGGCCGCAATGATCTCACGCCGAAACGCCTCGTGAATTGCCTGAGCCAGGAGCTCCTCATCGTCAACAATCAAAACTCGCATCGGTCGCCCCTTCCGGACGTCGCGACGATCGCCCGATTGACGATCATCTAATATACAGATATTTAAGCACATTAGATGTAAAGAAAATATCAATTCTTTTATTGACATCACCTGAACGGCCCCTCGGCTGTACTGGATTCACGTTCACCCCGAACACACCAACACACGAGGAGTACCATCATGAAAACCACCACCGTCCGCACAGCACGCCTGGCCGCAGCCCTGGCCATCGTCCCACTCACCATCGCGCTGATTAGCGGATGTAGCGCAGCCTCCCCGACGGGCAGCCCCTCCCCAGACGCCGGCGGAGACAGCAAACCCGCCTCGGGCAACGGCGGCGGCACCACCGATCAGCAGTACGACGAATGGGTGCTGAAGTTCAATGGCTGCATGGAAAAGCTCGGCCACGACATGCCCGCCCCCGGAGAAGCCATGACCGGCATGGAGGAGGGACCCGAGCTCGATGCACTTCTCGCCGATTCGGACAAGTGCGTTGAGGAAGTGGGCGAGGCACCGGGCGCCAACAAGAAATCCAAGGAGGAGGTCAACGAAGCGGCTCTGAAATTCGCCCAGTGCCTGCGCGACAACGGCGTCGACGTGCCCGACAGCGATCGACCCGGTGCCATCACGGTACCGCAGAACGCCGACAAGGCCGTGCTGGAAAAGTGCAACAAGGAAGCCGGAATCGGAGCTAGCTAATGGGAGAGACAACAAGCGTTCGTCCCCGCCGAAAGCGCGCGGGCCTGATCATTGCGCTCGTGGCGGTCCTCGCCATCGGCGCCGGCGCCACCTTCTTCATGGTGCGTGGCGGAAGCGCCGCGGCCGATCCGCCACCGGCAGCCGCACCGCCTCCCACCACCGAGGTAACGCGCAAAACCCTGCAGGAAACCATCACCGCCCAGGGCAAGCTCGGCCATGGCGCCGCTCGCGATCTGGCCACCGCCCTGAGCGGCACCATCACGGGCCTGCCCGCCGGTGGTGCCACGATCGGCCTGGGTCACACCCTGTTCTCGGTAGACAATAAGCCGGTGACGCTCCTTCGCGGAAGCATCCCCGCCTGGCGCGAGTTTGCCGCCGGTATGGACAAGGGACCGGACATTAAGCAGCTAGAGCAGAGCCTGGCCGACCTGGGTTTCTTTGGCGGAACACCAGATGAAAAGTTCACCGCGGCGACCACCACCGCGATCAAGAAGTGGCAAAAGTCGCTGGGCCTGGAACAGACCGGCACCATCGCGCTCGGGACCATCGTATTTGAGCCCGAGGATGTTCGGGTAAATTCGGTGGAAACCGTGCTCGGCAGTATGGCAGGCGGCGAGAAGCCGATCCTCACCATCACCGGCCTGGGACGCAAAATCACCGCGGATCTCAAGCTCGCCCAGCAGTCGATTGCGACCGTGGGCGGCAAGGTCACCGTCAATCTCCCCGACGGTACCAAGACCACCGGCACAATCGCATCGGTCGGCACTCCGACCAGCCGCGACGGCGATGGCGGAGGTGGAGGTGGAGGCGGCGACAAAGCCAGCACCGTGATTCCAGTCGAAATCTCCCTGGACGACCCCGCCGCAGGTGAAAACCTCCAGGAAGCCGCGGTGTCGATCGATTTCCCCACCAAGAGTGCGGAAAACGTGCTCGTGGTTCCGGTCGGCGCGCTGACTCCGGATGGTAAGGATGGATATCTGATCGAGGTACTGAATTCCGACGGCACCACCAAAAAGGTTCCCGTCACTCCGGGGCTGTTTGCCGGAGGCTCGGTGGAAATCAGTGGCGACGGTGTCTCCGAGGGCGACCAGGTGGTGATTCCGAAACTATGAGTGCACACGTGATCGAACTCAACCAGGTGACCCGGGAACACGGGAGTCCGCCGGTGCGCGCCGTTGACGGCGTCTCACTCACCGTGGAAACCGGCGAGATGGTGGCGATCGTAGGGCCGAGTGGGTCGGGAAAATCCAGCCTGCTCAACCTCATCGGCACCCTCGATCGACCCACCACCGGTTCGGCCCTGATCGACGGGGCGGACGTGGCGCGGCTGAGCGATAACTCGCTCTCGGCGCTGCGGGCCTACCGGATCGGGTTTGTGTTCCAGCAGTTCCACCTCTCCGAGGGGGTCTCTGCCATCGACAACGTGGCCGACGGCCTGCTCTATACCGGGGTGGGTCTGCGGGAGCGCCGGCGCCGGGCGAGCGATGCTCTCACCCGAGTGGGGCTCGGTCACCGCACCACCCATAAGCCCTCACAGCTCTCCGGTGGCGAGCGGCAGCGGGTGGCCATCGCGCGTGCGGTGGTCTCCCGCCCGCCGCTCCTGCTGGCCGATGAGCCCACGGGTAACCTCGACCAAACGTCGGGGGCCAGCGTGGTTGAACTGCTACACGAGCTCAACCGGGATGGCACCACGATCGTCGTGATCACCCACGATGTGGAACTCGCCGAGAAACTCCCGCGACGCATCATGATTCGTGATGGCCGCGTGGTCTCCGACAGTAAGGACACTCCATGAGACGCCGGAGAACCGCGGCGGAACCGGTGAGTGCGCTCCTGGCCAAGTCACGCTCGCGCCTGCTGCGGAAGGACGTACTGCGCCTGGGTGCCTCGGGACTAAAGTCTCGGCCGACCCGGGTGGTGCTCTCGGCACTGGGCATCGCGATCGGGATCGCCGCGATGATCGCGGTGGTGGGAATCTCTACCTCCAGCCAGGCGAGGCTGAACGAACAGCTCAGCTCACTCGGTACCAACATGCTCACGGTGGGAGCCGGAAAATCCATGTTTGGCGACCAGTCCAAACTTCCCGAAACTGCGGCCGGGCAAGTATCTCGCATCGATGGCGTGGAAAAGACTGCCTGGTTAGCGGAGCTGGAAGGAGTAAAGAGCTATCGCAGTCGACTCATCGATCCCGGACAGTCCGGGGGTATCACCGGTGCTGCTGTGTCGGATAATCTGCTCGATGTGACCGAGGCCAGCATGAAGGCCGGAACATGGTTCACTTCGGCCACCGCGAACTATCCCACGGTGGTCCTCGGGGCCAAGGCTGCACAGCGGCTAGGCGTGGTCACGCCGGGAACGCAGGTCTGGATCGGGGACCAGCTCTTTACCGTGTTGGGTGTCCTGGATCCGGTCCCACTCGCACCCGAGCTGGATACCATGGCGATGTTCAGTGAGCACACCGCGATCGAGGCGTTCGGCTGGGAAAAGAACCCCACCACGATCTATGAGCGTTCCTCGGATGAGGCCGTGGATGCGATTCGCGACCTCCTCCCCCGCGCGGTGAACCCGCAAAATCCCGAGGAGGTGGAGGTCTCGCGCCCCTCGGATGCGCTGGCCGCCAAGAACGCCGCCGACACCGCCTTTACCGGCCTACTGGTGGGGCTCGGCTCGGTGGCGCTGCTGGTGGGTGGGATCGGCGTGGCCAATACGATGGTCATTTCGGTGCTGGAACGTCGACGCGAGATCGGCCTGCGCCGAGCCCTCGGGGCGACCCGGAAACACATCCGCTCGCAGTTCCTCGCCGAGGCTCTGCTGCTCTCCGCCCTGGGCGGGGTCGCGGGTGTGGGGATCGGCATGGTGGTGATCACGGTGTTTGCCAATGCCAACGGCTGGCCGGTTTCGGTGCCGCCGCTGGTGATCCTCAGCGGTGTCGCGGCCACGATCGTGATCGGTGCCATCGCCGGCCTCTACCCGGCGATCCGCGCGGCTCGCACGCCGCCCACGGCGGCGCTGGCGAGCTAGTGAATCTTCCCCCGGACCCCACGGTCCGGGGGATTTTTCGTGTGCCGATACGCATGTCCAGGAAAAGGAATATTAGATAATATCGAGATTTTACGTTCAGTGTGGCAGGGTCGATTTCAGAGTGAAATATTAGACTCATAACACGAACGAGGTTTCTCAATGCAGACGACACCCGGCATCCGGCGCCGCCCCACCCGGCTGGCCCTCCTGATCGGCATCGCCGCCACGACGGTGGGCATCATCTATGGCTACGACTCGTCCAATATCGGCGGCGCGATGCTCTACCTAGCCACGGACTTCAACCTCTCGCTGGACCAGCAGCAGCTGGTGACCACCACCGTCGTGGTTGGAGAGATCCTGGGCGCGATCTTCGGCGGATACCTCTCCAACCGCTTCGGACGCAAGGCGGTCATGGTCGGGGTTGCCGCGACCTTCGCGCTCTTCTCGCTCGCATCCGGGCTCGCTCCGACGCTGGAGCTGCTGATCCTCGCCCGCTTCCTCCTGGGGGCCACCATCGGCGTCTCGGTCGTGGTGGTGCCGGTATTCGTGGCCGAGTCGGCCCCCGCGCGCTCGCGCGGCGCGTTCCTGGTCATGTATCAGGTGGCAACCGTGATCGGCATCATCCTCGGCTACCTCATCGTCATGGCGCTCGCCCCCTCGGAGAACTGGCGCTGGATGCTCGGCCTTGCCGCGATCCCCGGCCTGGTGATCACCTTCGTTCTGCTGAAGCTGCCGGACACCCCGCGCTGGTACCTGCTGCACGGCCGGCTCGACGAGGCCCGTAGGACCCTCGCCGGCATCGAGGGCGACGGTGGCGACGTGGAGCGTGAGCTGGCCCTGATCCAGGACAGCATGAACACCCACAAGAAGGGAACCTGGCGGGACATGCTGCGCCGCCCGTTCCTGCGCGCGACGCTGTTCATCGTGGGCCTGGGATTCTTTGTGCAGATCACCGGAATCAACGCGATCGTCTACTATAGCCCGCGCATCTTCGAGGCGATGGGCTTCACCGACGACGTGACCAAGCTGGGCCTCTCGGCGCTGGTGCAGGCCGCGGGCCTGGCCGCGGTGTTCCTGGCACTGGCGTTCATCGATCGCCTGGGTCGCCGTCCGGTGCTGCTGATCGGTATCGGCACCATGATCCTCGCCAACGCCCTCCTGGTCACCGTGTTTCTGGTGGGCAACGGGACCTTCACCGGTGCGCTCACCACGCTGGGCTTTATCGGCCTGATGCTCTTCACCGCGGGGTTCTCGTTCGGCTTCGGCTCGCTGGTCTGGGTCTACGCGGGCGAGACGATGCCCACGCACCTGCGCTCGCTCGGGGCGAGCACGATGCTCTCGGCCAACCTGGTGGGCAACATCCTGGTGGGATCCCTGTTCCTCACCGTGCTCACCCAGCTCGGCGGCTCGGGAGCATTCCTCTGCTTCGGGATCCTCGCCCTGGCCGCCTTCGCCTTCGTCCTCCGCTTCGCCCCGGAAACCAAGGGCCGCGACCTCGAGGAAATCGGCCAGTTCTGGGCGGCCGGTGGCCGCTGGGAAGACACCGCGGGCGCAGCCGACACGGTCTCGCAGGCTCGGCATGGTGCCCAGCGCTAATCACCCCACACAACGACAGAACCCCCTCGGCTTTCCGAGGGGGTTCTGTATTGAGACGATGTTTACGCAATAGGACAAACAACCTCGGGAACGCCAGATCCCGCACCGCCACAAACAAAAACTCCCCGCTTCGAAAAGCGAGGAGTTGATTTGCTGGGGTACCTGGACTCGAACCAAGAACAACTGAACCAGAATCAGCCGTGTTGCCAATTACACCATACCCCATCAGTTCGGAACTTTTTTCTCAGTGCCGTGCTGATGTTTCTAGAATAGCCCGAGGCTTAGCTGGACGCCAAATCGACGGCGTGAATGCGCGTGTCGAGCGTGTCGCGCAGCACCGCTGCGGCCGTGCGCGCGCCGGCACCGGCGGCCACGATGAGCTGCTGCGGACCGGGAGGGGTGATATCCCCCACCGCGTATACGCCGGGCACGCTGGTACGGCCCTCGGCATCCACGGTGATCAGTGCGCCCACCTCGGGGTCGGCAGAATCCGCCGCCGGGCCCACATGGGCACTCACGGTACGCTCGAGGCCCAGGTCGGCGAGGAAGCTGTCCGGAACGGTCCACTCCGGGCGCACAAAACCGGCGCTGCGCTCAAGAACCTCACCGTCGGCAAACCTGACACCGGTCAGTCCGGTGCGGTCACCCACCAGCTCGGCAATGGGTCGACGGTCCAGGCGGATCCCCGCCCCGGCCAGCTCAGCCTCGGCGGTAGCCGGAACGCGGTCGCTGCCGTTGCTCAGCGCGATCACATCGTTAGACCACAGCGAGGTGTGCAGTGCGCGGCGCACCAGATCCTCGGTTTCGCCGAGCATCAGCAGCGGCTGGTCGCTCTTCTCAAACCCGTCGCACTCGAAGCAGGAGTGAACGGAGGTGCCGTAGAACGCGCGCAGGCCCTGGACCTGCGGCAGACGCTCGGTCAGCCCGGTAGCGAGCACCACGCGGCGCGCACGCACCTCGTGGTTGGCGGCCCCGCGCACGCCGGTGGCACGAACCACAAAGCCCTCCCCCTCCGGGGTGATGCTGTCGACCTGGGCGAAGGCCACGGTTCCGTTTTCGTAGGCTTCCACGTCCTCCCGAGCGAGGCGTCGCAGCTCAAGCGGCGGCACCCCGTCCCGGGTGAGGAAACCGTGGGACATCAACGTCGCGGCGTGCCGCGGACGGTTTCCATCCAGCACCAGCACACGCTGGCGCGCGCGCACCAGGTTCAGTGCACAGGACAGTCCGGCGGGGCCCCCGCCCACAACCACAACATCAACATCCATCATTATTTCTATTCCCCTCGCAGTGCGGACAGACGCTCGAGACGCGCAAGCGTCTCGGCCTTGCCCAGGATTTCCATCGACTCAAACAGCGGCGGGGAGATCCGGCGACCGGAAATTCCCACCCGGAGCGGACCATAGGCGATCCGCGGCTTGAGTTCGAGGCCGTCGATCAGGGCGGACTTCAGCGCCTCCTGAATCGGGTCGGTCGTGAAATCTGCCACACCCTGCAGTGCGGCGATTGCGGCGGTCAACACATCCGTCGTGTTGGCCGGAAGGCTCTTCAGCGCGTCCTCCTGGTAGTCCAGGCTGGCGGCGTCGGTGAACAGGAAGCCGAGCATGGCCGGAGCCTCACCCAGCAGGCCGATGCGCTCCTGCACCAGCGGGGCGGCCGAGGCCAAAATTTCGCGCTCGGCCTCGGTTACCTCGGCACCCAGCACACCCGCGGTCTGCAGGTAGGGAATGGTGCGCTCGGCAAAGTCGGCCACATCCAGCAGTCGGATGTGGTCACCGTTGATCGACTCGGCCTTCTTGAGGTCGAAGCGTGCCGGTGAGGGGTTCACATCGGCCACGTCGAAGGCGGCGACGAACTCGTCGATGCTGAACACGTCGCGGTCCGCGGACAGACCCCAACCCAGCAGCGCCAGGTAGTTGACCAGGCCCTCGGGGATGAATCCACGCTCGCGGTGCAGGAACAGGTTCGACTCGGGGTCGCGCTTGGAGAGCTTCTTGTTGCCCTCACCCATGACGTAGGGCAGGTGACCAAAGCGCGGAATCGCGGTGGCGACACCGATCTCGATCAGGGCCGAGTACAGGGCGATCTGACGCGGGGTCGAGGGCAGGATGTCCTCGCCGCGCAGCACGTGGGTGATGCCCATCAGAGCGTCATCCACCGGGTTCACCAGGGTGTACAGCGGCTGACCGTTGGGGCGCACCAGCACGAAGTCGCTGAACGAACCGGCGGGGAAGGTGATCTCGCCACGCACCAGGTCATCAAAGCTCAGGTCGGTGTCCGGGACGCGCAGACGCAGCGCGGGCTCGCGGCCCTCGGCGCGGAAGGCGGCCTTCTGCTCGTCGGTGAGGTCGCGGTCGAAGTTGTCGTAACCGAGCTGCTTGGCACGACCGGCGGCCTCGTTACGGGCGTCGATTTCCTCGGCGTTGGAGAACGACTCGTAGAGGTGACCGGAAGCCTTGAGCTTCTCGATGACCTCGGCGTAGATCTCCGAGCGCTGGGACTGACGGTAGGGGCCGTGCTCGCCGCCGACACCCTCACCCTCATCCCAGTTGATGTGGAGCCAGCGCAGGCCATCGAGGATCTGCTGGTAGCTTTCCTCGCTGTCGCGGGCCGCATCGGTGTCTTCAATACGGAAGATGAGCTTGCCGCCGGTGTGGCGGGCATAGGCCCAGTTGAACAGCGCCGTGCGGATCAGACCGACGTGCGGGGTACCGGTGGGCGACGGGCAGAAACGGACACGAATGTCGGAGCCGGTCGCGGTGGTTACGAGGTGTGAGAGAGAGGTAGACATCGGATTCATTCTATCGCGAACCGGCCCGCGCGGACCCGACGAGTATGTGCCTCATGGTTACGACGCTAACAGCGTCGAATGCGTCAATCGAGGATGGCGTCGGTATTCGAGTGGGCGCGCGGCGGATTTTGGCCCACCTACGGCACAGGGCCCCTCCTCGACCGCGAATACGGCAAGGAGGGGCCCAATAAGAGAGTCGGGTTAGCGCACCGGGTTGCTCAGGATGCCCAGACCCTCGATCTCGCACTCCACGCGGTCGCCGGGGTTCATCTCGCCCACGCCGGCGGGGGTGCCGGTGAGGATGATTTCGCCGGGCAGCAGGGTGAAGGCGGCGCTGACGTACTCGATGATCTTGGGGATGTCGTGGATCATGTCATCCAGCACACCGTCCTGGCGCACCTCGCCGTTCAGGCGCGAGATGATGCGCTTGCCGGCCGGATCAAATTCGGTCTCGACGATCGGGCCGATCGGGCAGAACGAATCCAGGCCCTTGGCGCGGGCCCACTGGCCGTCGGATTCCTGCAGGTCGCGGGCGGTCACGTCGTTGGCGATGGTGTACCCAAACACGACCTTGTCGGCGTCGGCGGCGGGCACATTCTTGGCCACCGAACCGATGATGATGGCCAGCTCCGCCTCATAGGACACGCGCGTGGTGATCGGCGGGATCACGATCGGGTTTTCCGGCCCGATGACCGAGGTGTTGGGCTTGAAGAACAGCAGCGGCTCGGCCGGCGGGGTCGCATCCGCGCCACCCATCTCGGTCACGTGGTCGCGGTAGTTCTTGCCCACCGCGACGATCTTCGAGCGTGGGATCACCGGGGCCAGCAGGGTCACCTCGCCCAGCGGCACACGCTCGCCGGTGGTGTCGAAGCCCGCGTACATGGGGTCCCCGTCGAGAACCACGATCTCGGTCTCGTCGATGATGCCGTAGGCGATGCGATTGTCGTGACTAAAACGTGCGATCTTCATGCCCCTATCCTAAACCTGAACGACACCGCCCCGGCTCGAATCTCCGAGCCGGGGCGGTGTCGTGAATGCCTGGATTAGCCGTCGACGCGGACCATCCAGCCGTGACGGTCCTCGCGGCGACCGTACTGAATGTCGGTGAGTTCCTCGCGGATGCTCAGGGTCAGTTCGCCGGGCTCGGCGTCCTCGGATCCGATGGTGAAATCGGTGGACTTGAGCTGGCCGATCGGGGTGATCACCGCGGCGGTACCGCAGGCGAACACCTCGGTGATGGTGCCGTCGGCCTCGCCCGCACGCCACTCATCGATGCCGATGGCGCGCTCCTCCACCGTGTAGCCACGGTCCTGGAGCAGCTGGATGATGCTCGCGCGGGTGATGCCCTCGAGGATGCTGCCGGTGAGCTCGGGGGTGACCACGGTCTTGTCGTTGCGGACGAAGAACACGTTCATGCCGCCAAGCTCGTCGATCCGGGTGCCGGTTTCGCCGTCCAGGAACATGACCTGGGCGCAGCCGTTGCGGTATGCCTCCTCCTGCGGGAGCAGCGAGGCGGCGTAGTTACCACCGCACTTGGCGGCACCGGTACCGCCGCGTCCGGCGCGGGAGTACTCGGTGGACAGCCAGATCGAGATCGGCTTGATGCCACCGGTGAAGTACGCACCGGCGGGGCTGGCGATCACCAGGTAGCTGGCCTTGTGCGCCGAGCGCACACCGAGGAAGGTCTCGTTGGCGATGGTGAACGGACGCAGGTACAGGCTGGTGTCCGGGGCGCTGGGAACCCAGCGCTCATCGGCCTTGACGATCTGACGCACCGACTCCACAAAGTCCGCGACCGAGAGCTGCGGCAGGGCCAGGCGGGCGGCCGAGCGCTGCAGACGCTCGGCATTCTGGTCGGGACGGAAGGTCCAGATCGACCCGTCGGCGTGACGGTAGACCTTGAGACCCTCGAAGATCTCCTGGCCGTAGTGCAGCACCGAGGAGGCGGGGTCGAGGATCAGCGGGCCGTAGGGAATGACGCGGGCGTCGGCCCAGCCGTTTTCCACGGTCCAGTCGATCTGCACCATGTGGTCGGTGAAGTGGTTACCAAAGCCCGGGTTGGCAAGGATCTGTGCGACCTCCTCCGCGCTGCGCGGGGAGGTGTTGGCCTCGTGCGAGAACGCGAGCGGGGCGGTGGTGGTGTCATGTGCCATGATTCAAATCCTTCAAACGTTACTGTGCTGCGGTGATCAGGGCGGCGATCGCGTCGCCCACCTGAGCGGTGGAACGGGTAGCCCCGTTACGACCGGCGATATCGGCATCCACGGCGGCCACAACTCGCTGGGCGAGTTCGGGGGCACCGAGGTGATCAAGCAGCAGTGCTGTGGAGAGGATCGCCGCGGTGGGATCGGCGATCTGCTTCCCAGCGATGTCGGGAGCGGACCCGTGTACCGGCTCGAACATGCTGGGGAAGGTGCCGTCGGGGTTGATGTTGGCCGAGGCAGCCAGTCCGATGCCGCCGCTGATTGCGCCGGCCAAATCGGTGAGAATGTCGCCGAAGAGGTTGTCCGTGACGATCACGTCAAATCTAGCAGGGTCGGTGACCAGGAAGATAGTTGCGGCGTCCACGTGGAGGTAGTCCACAGAAACCTGCGGGTACTCGGTGGCGACCTCGTTGACGATGCGCTGCCAGAGCTTACCGGCGAAGGTCAGCACGTTGATCTTGTGTACCAGGGTCAGCTTATTGCGACGCTGGGTGGCGATCTCAAACGCGTGGCGGACAACGCGCTCCACACCGTAGGCGGTGTTGACCGAGACCTCGTTGGCGACCTCGGCGGGGGTTCCCACGCGAATCGCGCCACCGTTGCCCACATACGGACCCTCGGTGCCCTCACGAACCACCACGAAGTCCACGTCCCCGGCGTCTGCCAGCGGGCTGGGAACACCCGGGTAGACCTTGGTCGGGCGCAGGTTCACATAGTGGTCCAGGCTGAAGCGGAGCTTGAGCAGCAGACCGCGTTCGATGTTGGCGTCGCGCAGTCGCGGGTCTCCGGGAACGCCACCGATGGCGCCCAGCAGGATCGCGTCGTGCGCGGCAATGGCTTCCAGATCGGTGTCGGTCAGGACATCGCCGGTCTCCAGATAGCGGGCCGCGCCGAGCGAAAACTCGGTTTTGTCGATGCTAAGTTCGGAGCCCTCCACGACGGCGTCAAGGACCTTCACCGCCTCGGCTACAACCTCGGGTCCGATTCCGTCTCCGCGAATCACGGCAAGTTTGACACTGCGCGACATTATGCTCCTGCTCAGCCTGGGGTGGGTGTTGTTGAATCCACCTTACTCGTGCGCGGGAGTGCGTGTGGACGCGGTTACTGCAGCAGAAGCAGGACCGCGAGTGGCAGTGTCACCGCGTATCCATAGCCCAAGCGTTCGGGGCGCAGTAGCAGTGGCGGGAGGATTGCGGCCACGATCAGGACGTAGACCATCGCCAGCGGAGGGACCGTACCGATGCCGAGAATCCCGCAGACCAGCTGAACCGGCAGGGTCATCAGGGCCGCGGTCACCCATCCGGTACCGATATCCACCGGGCCCAGGTGCCAGGTTCTGCGGGCAAAGCGGCGCTCGAGTGCGTTACCGGTGCAGGCAACCACGATCAACACGATCACAAAGAAGACCGCGACGCCCACCACGCTCAGGGTCGCGACCTGCTCGGCGCGCACCGGGTCGCGCAGCAGCGCCAGGAGTTCCTTATGCGTGGATGTGCGTACCTGATCCACCAGCACCTGATAGCGCGGAATCGAGGCGAGGGTGGCCACAAACACGAAGGCGATCCAGGCAAACACCGAGGAGGTGCGCGGGGGCACCGGCGCGGGGATACTCATCGGGTCTCCTCCCGGACGTATTCGGTGACCACGGTGCGGCGCAGCGGATAACGCTCCTGCTCCACGAACCCGTGTCTCGCCAGCTCCCGCTTCATTGCGGCAATCTCCGGGGTGGTGTGCGTTGATCCGGCCACCCAGACGGTGCGAACACCGTGCAACCGCTCCCCCAGCTTGCGCGGCGGCAGCGTCACATCGTTGAAGTTGCCGTTCTCCAGGTCGCTGCGCACAAAGGCAAGATCATCAAGCCTGGCGAAGGCGGAGGGGTAGCCGTTGACGGTGAGCCGCGGTCGAATCGTGGTGGTCTTGTCGTTTTGCAGGAAGAACGCATCCCCCGGCGAGGCATGCTCGGCGATGGTCTGCGCGGTCTGGAGGAAGTCAACGCCGTTCTGCTTGGCATTGGGTCCACGCTGAGCCACATAGGTGGGAAGGCTCGCCAGGGCAATCACGCCCACGAGCGCCCAGACGATCCATCGCCGCGAAAACACCGAAACCGCCAGCGCCAGCAGCAGCGCGAACCCCGGGGTGGTGAATGACATGTAGCGCGAGGTGTAGAGCGGGCCGAACAGCGAGTTGGCGATCAGCATCAGGATCAGCGGGGCAAACGCCCAGGCCGCGGCGAGCGCCACCGGCGGTGTACCAAACCGGGCCAGGATCTGCGGGAGGCGACGCCCGGCGATGATCAGGAGCACAATCACAAGGATTGCCAGCAGCCAGGATCCATCCAGCCACGGCTCGACCAGCGTGGTCCAGGCGTTGACGATGGGCTGCCCGGAGAGCCAGGCGATCTGGCCACGCTGTCCATACCCGGCACGGACCAGCGGAATCACGGCGACCAAGATGATCAGCGTCGAGATACCCCAGCGCAGCAGGGTCCGGCGATCTCGCTGGGCAAAAAGCAGGTAGGCGAGGTGTGCGGCAAGGATCAGCCCGGCATACATAAACAGGTAGATCGTGATGATACTCAGCACCGTATAGATCATCCAGGACCACCAGGTATTGCGCCGGGCGGCGGCGATCAGCGCGATCACTCCCCACACCACGAGGGCTGCACCCAGCGCATAGGAGCGACCCTCGATGCCCATGAACGTGGTGCGCGGCAGGACCAGATAGATCACCGCGGCGATCACGCCGAACCGGGCCCCGGCAAGCCGTGTTCCCAGCACCACCATGCCCGCGGTGCCCAGACCCACGGCGAGCGCCGAGAACCCGCGCAGCGCGACCGAGGAGTCACCACACACCTGAATCCAGACGTGAATGAGGGCGTAGTAGAGCCCGTGCACCGCATCCTTATGTTGCAGGAACTGCCACAGTCCCGGACCATCCAGGCGTGCCGCCATCAGCGTGGCGATCTCATCAAACCAGAACGAGGGAATCGCGCTTCCGATCCAGGACACCCCGGCCCCAACCAGCCCGAGCAGGACCGCGAGGGTGGGCATCCCGCTCAGAAGGCGGGCGTTCAAGGGGGTGCGCACGGTCGCGGGCAAGCTGGGTCCTTTCTCTCCCCGAATCACGGGGTGCCACCCGGGTGGGATACGCGGTAGAGCTCAACCCTAGCGCCGCCTACCCGTGTGTTTGCCGAGCGTCCCACCCCCTTGTTTTCCTGGCTTTTCGCGGCAAGGATGGAGGCGGGACCTGCCCAAAAGGCGCGGCCCGGCACACGGGATCAACGAGGACTCCGGTGCAGAAGGAGGAACCATGTTCACTGCTCCGCGTTCGGCCATCGTGATCGGTGCGGGAATGGTGGGTTTGGCCACCGCCCTGGACCTCACCAGGCGCGGGGTCGCCGTGACGGTCCTGGATCGCGAGGGGGTGGCCGCGGGTGCCTCCCTCGGCAACGCGGGGTGGATCAGTCCGGGGCTGGCGATGCCCCTCGCGGACCCGGCCATCTGGCCCAACGCGATCCGCTCGCTGCTGGATCCCGACGCGCCCCTGCACATTCCCCCGCGGATCGATCCCCGCCTCTGGGGATTCCTCGCCCGCTTCGCGGCCCAGACCACGCACCGGCGCTGGGACCACACGATGGCGGCGCTCACCACGCTGGACACCCTCGCCCTGGACGCCTTTGACCGGCTGGCCGCCGCCGGGGTGGCCGAGCCGACCCAGGCGACCCCGTACACGGTCGCCTTCGAGCGCAGCCGGGACGCACGCGGATTCGTGGATGAGCTGGCTCGCGTCGCCCGAGCCGGACAGGATGTGACGCTCGAACGGGTTCACACGGCCCCGGCCCAGCTCTCCGGCGCGGTGAGTGCCGTCTATACGCTGAGCGGGCAGCGTTACCTAGCACCGGGCCCCTTCGTCGCCGACCTCGCACGGGTCCTGCGCGAACACGGCGGCACCATCCTGACCGGCGAGCGGGTGGACCGCATCGACCCGCAGCGTGGCCAGGACCGCCGCGAGGTGCGGGTGCGCACGCGTTCGGGCTCGGTCCACACGGCCGACGCGGCGATCATCGCGACCGGTGCCTGGCTTCCCGATCTCGCCCGACGCTTCGGGGTCCGTACCCGCGTGCAGGCGGGTCGCGGATACTCGTTCAGCGTGCCCACCAGCGAACCGGTCCAGGGTCCCATCTACTTCCCCACCCAGCGGGTGGCCTGCACCCCGTTCCGCGGCGGATTACGGGTGGCCGGAACCATGGAATTCCGTGGACCCGACGAGCCCCTGCAGCAGCGCAGAATCCAGGCGATCGTCAATTCGGTGCGCCCACTGTTTCGCGGGGTCGACCTGGATGATCGCTCACACGAGTGGGTCGGCTCTCGCCCGGTGACCCCCGACGGCCTCGCCCTGATCGGGCGCACCCGAGCCCCCGGGGTCTATGTTGCGGGCGGGCACGGGATGTGGGGCATGGTGCTCGGACCGATCACCGCGGAGCTCCTGACCGAGCAGATCATGACCGGTATCGCCCCCGAGGTCCTCACCCCGTTCGATCCGCTGCGCTAACCACGAAACCCCGGATGCGTGAGGCATCCGGGGTTGTGTGGGGTGAGACTAGCGTGCGTTTCGCAGCGTAAACACACCGATGATCGCGGCGGCGGCGACCAGGCCCGCGCCGATCCAGGCCACCACACCGGCACCGCTGTCGAAGGCGTGACGGGCGGATTCCAGCAGGGTCGCGGCCAGCTCGGGCGGCAGGGTCTCGGCCACGTTGGCCGCGCCACCCAGGGTTTCCCCGGCGGCGTGCACCTGCTCGGGGGTCAGACCCTCGGGCAGCACCACCCCGGCACGGTAGTAGGCGGACAGTACGGTACCCAGCGTCGCGGTACCCAGCACCGCACCCAGCTCATACGCGGTCTCGGACACGGCCGAGGCCGCCCCGGCCTTCTCCGGCGGAGCACCGGAGATGATCAGCTCGTTGGACACGGTTTCGGCGGCACCGATTCCGAGGCCCAGCAGGGCGAAGGCCACCATCATCTCGTAGGCGCCGATGTCGCCGCCGGTGAGGGCCACCAGCACGTAGCCGGCGATACTCGTGAGCAGGGCGACCGGGATCACGATCGAGGGACGCACCCGCTTGGCGACCGGCACCACACCGAGGCCCGCGATGATCATCACGATCAGACCGGGCACCAGCACCAGCGCCGCATCAAACGGCTTGAGTCCCAGCACCAGCTGCAGGTGCTGCGAGACGAAGAACAGTCCACCCACCAGCGCAACCACGCTGAGCAGGTTGATCAGCACCGCACCGGAGAACTGGCCGCGGCGGAACAGGGTCATGTCCAGCATCGGGCTCTCGATGCGCAGCTGACGACGCACGAAGGTGATACCGCAGGCGAGGCCGATCAGCAGGGTGATAACCGCCAGGGGCACGTTCGCACCCTCGGCGAAGGTCTTGATCGAGAACACAAACGGGGCCATGGTACCCAGAGCCAGCGGGATCGACAGATAGTCGATCTTGCCGGGGTTGGGGTCCTTGGACTCGGGGATCAGGATGGGCAGCAGGATCACCAGCGGCAGCAGCATCGGCACGGCCAGCAGGAAGACCGAACCCCAGGGGAAGCTGCCCAGCAGCAGGCCACCCACGACCGGACCCAGGGCGCTACCGGCGGAGAACGCGCTGGCCCACACGGCGATCGCCAGGCGACGCTCGTTACGGTCGGTAAAGATGTTGCGCAGCAGCGACAGGGTCGAGGGCATCAGCATCGCACCGAAGAAGCCCAGCAGTGCGCGGGCAAGGATCAGCTGTCCCGCCGATCCGGCGAATGCGGCAAAGACCGAGACCAGACCGAAGCCGATCGATCCGATCAGCAGGAGTTTTCGACGACCCAGGCGGTCGCCGAGGCTGCCCATCGGGACCAGCAGTCCCGCGAGGATCAGCGGATAGATATCGACCACCCACAGCAGCTCGGTCGCCGACGGGGTCAGCGCCTCCGAGATGGCCGGGAGGGCAAAGTTTAGGACGGTATTGTCCACCGATACGAGCAGCACCGGGAGCATCAGCACAACGAGTGCGGCCCAGCGGCGGGTGCGGCTGAGCGAGTCTGCCGCGGTGCGGTTGACGGAAAGCATGTTCACCTCTTCAATTACGAACTTCTTTACTGTACCGTCTGGACGGTATACAATCAATATGATCGTGAAAACTTGTCGAAAGGAGCCCCGTGGCTGCCGAGAACAGCACGCGAGAACGCATTCTCGATGCGTTTGAATCCCTGCTCATCACCCAGGGGGAACGCGCCACCACCATCGAGGCCTGCGCCGCTCAGGCGGGCATCTCCAAGGGCGGACTGCTCTATCACTTCGGTTCCCGCGACGCGCTGATCCTGGGCCTGATCTACCGGGCCGATATCCTCTCCGCCGAGTATCTGGCCGAGATGACCGCCTCCCCCGACGGGGTCGTGGACAGCCTGATCCGCACCTCGCTGTTCAGCGACGACCGCTTCGATCACGCCACCATCGCCCTGAACCGGCTGGCGCAGGAGGATCACCGGGCCATCGCCTGCCTACAGCGCTTCCGCCGCGACACCATCGCCCTGCTGGAGAAAGAACTGGGCGATCCGGTCCTTGCCGAGACGGTGATGCTGATCAGCGACGGTATGTACTATGACTCGGTGCTGCGCACGCCCGAGGACAGCACCGTTCCCACTCCCAATGCGGTGCCCGCCGAGGCTATCCTGGCGGTTGTTCACCGATTGATTCCCACCAAAACCTCATAACCCCCGTTCCCCCACACGAACCAGATCCCCACACGAAGAGGAGAACTGCAATGACCCGCCCGCACCCGCGAGCGCGCCTGCGCCGCTCAAACCGAATCGAATTTGCCGCCTACACCGCGCTGGCAGTCGTCGTCGCGATTGTGGTGGTGTTTGTCCTGTTGGATGTGCTGGATCAGATCCTGCCGATCCCCCGCATCCTGGTCCTCGCCCTGGGCATTCTGGTGGTGATCGCCGCGGGGATCGGGATACTCGCCCTGATGAGCGTGCGTGCCCGTCGCCGGATCGGTGCGCTGCGCACCGAGCGCCCCGATGCGCTGGTGTGGTGGATCACGCCGGCCGATAGTTTTGGACCCGTACTCTCCGCGCTGGGCGGCCCAGCCCTCACCCGCCGGGAACTTGCCGACGGTCTGGCCCTGGTCGCCGAGCCCGCCGGGCTGGGCTTCTTTCAGACCGAGCGCACCGATTCCCGACAGATCCTGACCCTGCCGGCCGACTCCATCATCCGGGTGGAAACCGGGCGCCTGACCGCCGGCATGAGCCGTCGCATCGGGATCGCGCTGACCGTGCGTGATCGGGCCGGCAATCAGCACCTCCTGGGCTTCCTGGGGGTCCACGACGTGCTGCCCGCCTTCCTCACCCAGCACGCCACCCTGGCCCTCGCCGCCGAGATCCGCCGTACCCTCGCGGAGTCCACGGAGCAGGCCGCTTAGCCTCACCACGGGCGTTCCCCACTGTCACACTAGGATGGGTTCTCGGGGGAATGCATGATCACCATTGTTGACGATTCAGGGCCCAAAACCCTTCGGCAGACCATACGCGAAGAGCTCGTCATCCGCTCGGTCCTGATCTTTTTTGTGATCGTTCTGATCTACGTTGTGCTCTTCGGGATTATTCAGGTTGTCCCCGATGGGGACGCGATGCTGGCCATCATTATCGGTACCGTGCTGGGAATCGCCATCGTCCTACCATTCATCGCCTGGCGTTCGCGCTATCCCCGCCTGCGCGCACGTGCTCTCCGCGAAGCGAATCCCGATGCGCTGGTGTGGTGGGTCGCACCGGGCAGGAGCCTCCCCCAACGGCTCGAACCGCATACCGGAATTCGACTCCGCGAGCGTTCCGCCCTGAGTGGTCTCACCCTCGTCGCCTCGCGTGGCTCGCTTCAGCTGTGGCACGGGAAACGTCGCGGCAATCATAAGATCTTTGAGGTGGGCAGAAGAGACATCGTGAAAATCGAATCACGATTTGTGGTGGCCCAACGTATGCGCCATCACGGCGTGGTGTTCACGATCGATACCCGAGACGATCAGCCCCCGCTGGTGATCGAACTCTATGGGATGCAGGGTGTTCTTGCCACCCACCTGAGCCGTGAGGCAAACGCCGCCTTTGTGCGGGAACTCAAGCAGTCCCTGGGCCGCCGCCCGCGGGCACCTCGGCGGCCTGATACGCCCATCGCTCCCGAGTCCGTGTAACGCTGAAGGTCTGATTGCCCCAGCGGAGACGGATCTCATCTGTCGGCTGGTACTCAAGGAGGTGACAGAAGGCCTCCGCCGTACTCGAAGTCTCCAGCATCACCGCCGGCACACCGATGCCGCGCCTCCCGCGGCCCGGGGTCACCTGGATCGGAACAAAACTCTGCTCAAAAGCCACCATGACGTTAACCGTGACACCCAACTCGGTGACGCGGTGCAGGGCTTCGGATATTCGAGAGTCATGCAGGACGATGACGTAGGCGGAGCGGCCCCGTGTGTCTCGGTGAACCGTTGGAGAGATTTGGGGTGAAATCAGGCTGTATGTGATCCTTCTGGCGGCCTCAGTGTGCACGCGGATGCGTGAGTGCGACGTCATTCGATATTCCCATCTATGATCCGGTTGTACGCAGCATACGTCTCGTCTATGGCCTCCGACAGAGCACGTTCCAAAATGTTTGGCGAGGAGATCTCCTCAATCGTCTCGGGCGGACCGTGCCCAGGCCCGTGTCGGTGCACGGTCCCGTGATTCCGGGTATCTATCGACATCACCTCATGTGATTTCCCACGATGATCCCGCTGAGCAAGCACAACGGCGAACTCCACCAGCATTCCGCTGCGGACAAGGCGGACGCGACGGATAACCATCGTAAAGCTCCGGGGAAGATCGATTTCTTCAGTGGATTCGTCGGTCGGTTGGCCTCTGGGAAACCAAAGACCGGCCTTACCGTCCGCGCGCCTCGATCTCCGGGTTTCGCGCTCCGTCCGTTGTCGTTTTCGTGGTCCAAATTTATTTGCCATCGCTCCCCGTGTTTTCTCCTCCCCGTCAACGCTATGAATCGCGGATGCAAAAAGTATTTGGTGGCCAAAGCTGTGGAGAAATTGAGGGCGGAGTCGGTCTGTGGACAGCTATCCCCGGACCGGATGGGTCGCGCGCGTGACCCGCACTGGGGGCTATTTTCCGCACGGCACGCAACTAATCTGACATCAGGATTCGGGCGCGCCGCGCCGGACCGGAGAAAGGGGCATCATGGCGGGAAAGTTTGAGCTCTACACGGACAAGGCGGGCGAGTACCGTTTCCGGCTCAAGGCGGGAAACGGCGAGGTCATTGCGGTTTCGGAGGGATACGCCTCAAAGTCCGGTGCCCTGAACGGCATCGATTCGGTGCGACGTAATGCCCCCGAGTCCCCCGTCGTGGAAATCGAAAAGTAGCGTCGTCACAGACCAAAAACGGCGGGGCCGGAGGAAAAATCCTCCGGCCCCGCCGTTTTGTGTGTGAGTATTACGCGGTGATACCCACGGCGCGGACGATCGCGGCGTCGATGTCGGTGCGTACCTGCTCGAGCAGCTCCTCCGAGACCGGGGAGTCCACGGTCAGCACGGTGAGTGCCTGGCCGCCGGCCTCGGTACGGGCAATCTGCATGCCGGCGATGTTGATGTTGGCCTCACCAAAGCGTGCACCGTACTGGGCAACGATTCCGGGACGGTCGGTGTAGAGCATGACCACGTGGTGCTCGGCGATCGGGACCTCGATGTCGTAGCCGTTGATGGCCACGAGCTTCTCGATCTGCTTAGGACCGGTGAGGGTACCGGACACCGAGATCTGCGAGCCATCGGCCAGCGCACCGCGCAGGGTGATGACGTCGCGGAAGTCCTCGCTCACCGGGTCGGTGACCAGGCGCACCTCGACACCGCGGGCCTCGGCCAGCAGCGGGGCGTTCACGTAGGACACCGACTCGCTTACAACCTGGCTGAAGATACCCTTCAGAGCGGCCAGCTTCAGCACCGAAACGTCGAAGTTGGTGATCTCACCACGAATGTCGACCTCGACGCTGGAGAGCGGCGAGACGGTCAGGGCGGAGAAGATCTGACCCAGCTTCTCGACCAGCGAGATGCCCGGACGCACGTAGGGGTCGATGATGCCACCGGCAACGTTCACCGCGTCCGGCACCAGGTCGCCACCGAGAGCGAGACGCACGGACTTGGCCACCGAAACGCCGGCCTTCTCCTGTGCTTCCTCGGTCGAGGCGCCCAGGTGCGGGGTCACGATGATGTTTTCCAGACCCAGCAGCTTCTGGTCGGTGGGGGGCTCGTTCACGAAGACGTCGAGGCCGGCACCGGCGATCTCACCGGCGACAAGGGCGTCGTGCAGGGCGTCCTCATCGATCAGGCCACCGCGGGCCACGTTGACCACATACGCGGTCTTCTTCATGGCCTTGAGCTGCTCGGCCCCGATCATGCCGATGGTCTCGGGGGTGCGGGGCATGTGGATGGTGATGAAGTCGGACTGGGCGAGCAGTTCGTCCAGGCTCAGCAGGGTCACGCCGAGCTGCTGCGCACGAGCCGAGGTGACGTAGGGGTCATAGGCCACAACCTTGACGCCGAAGGCCTTCAGACGCTCGGTGATCAGTGCGCCGATGCGGCCGAGGCCGATGATACCGACGGTCTTCTCGAACAGCTCGGTGCCGGTGTACTTCGAGCGCTTCCACTGTCCCTGAGCCAGCGCGTTGTGCGCGGCGGGGATGTGACGGGCGAGCGAGAGGATGTGCCCCACGGTCAGCTCGGCGGCCGAGATGATGTTTGAGGTCGGGGCGTTGACCACCATGACACCGGCGTTGGTGGCAGCCTTGATGTCCACGTTGTCCAGGCCCACGCCGGCGCGGGCGATGACCTGCAGGTGCGGGGCCGCGGCGATGGCCTCGGCGTCTACCTGGGTGGCCGAGCGCACCAGAATGGCGTTTGCCTCGGCCAGTGCCGAGAGCAGGGCGGGACGGTCGGTGCCGTCCACGTTACGGATATCGAAGTCGGGCCCGAGGGCATCGACAGTGGCGGGCGAGAGTTCTTCAGCAATCAGGACGACGGGTTTCGACACGAAAACAAATCCTTCTGGAACGAGGGTTGGGAAGACTCGCGCCGCATCATCGGGACGCCAGGTACGTACACTCTACTAGGTGATTCATGCCCGTTTGACCGCGCATGAACGATCGTTCATCCCGGGGTGGTATTACGCCAGGAAAAACGCGGCGGCAAGGCTCAGCGCGATGGCCGAAGACGCAGCCACACCGACCAGATAGGTGAGGATCATCGAGATCCAGCCACGACGACGACCGATCCGGTAGGAGAGGTAGAACGTGATCAGCGGAACGATGATGCTGAGGATCAGCATGGTCCAGCCGAGCGCCGATACCGAGCCACCGGCTTCGGAGACCCGACGCGGAATCGTAATCGCGCTGCCCACACCGCCCCACACCTGGTAGGCGAAGAGCAGACCAAACACCACGGCAATCGCGATGGTCAGCCAGCGGCGAACCTTCGAGATCGGGGTCGCCTTCTCGGCCGGGGTGGCCAGGGCATCGAGGTCGTCATCGGCAGAATCCGCGTTCTCGATCCGTGCGTCAGGCGAGGTGGTGTCCCCCGAGGAGGTTTCGGCTTCGGCGATGGTCGTCTCGGAAATCTGTGCCTCGTTCGGCGACTCCTGGGCCCGGTCGGAGCGAGGGGTCGGGGTGGTGCCGGGGGTGGATTCGGTCATTAGCGCACTCCAAGCAGGAAGGGAATCGGGGCCAGGACGATGGCACCGACGATCAGGGCCACCACACGCCAGCGCAGCGACTCGGCCTGACGGGTGTTCCACAGGGTGGCGCCAAACCACAGTGCGGGTGCCAGGACGGCGAAGATCTTACCGATCGAGGTCATTCCGGTGGCCAGCGGGTCGGCACCGCCAAAGACGATGGTTCCAATCGAGAGCAGCCAGCCGATCATGTAGAGCAGGTACACGCCGGCGAGAATCCCGTGCACGAGAAGCAGGACAGAGCTCATCTGCGTGCCCCCGGTGTTGACGGCAACCTCGGCCTTGGGCCCGCCCACCACGCGCCAACCCGGAGCCACCTCGGTGACCTCGGCCGGGACCGTGGATTCCTTGATCGGCTTCTTCTTGGGCGCTACGGCCGGGGTTTGACCAACCAGGGTGGCATCGGTCGCGTCGCCGGCCCAGCTCAGGGCGTCGTCATCGGAGGGGGTGCTCATACCTCCAGATTACCGGACGCGCTCCCCCGGCATACCCGCGCGGCGAACCTAGACCAGGGAGTAGGTGAAATGGCCGCGGTAGTTGGTCACGGTGCCGAGCAGTGGATTGGTCACGAGTACCTGCACGGTGCGGCGATTGTTTTCCGAATCCCAGCCGTCCTCTACGCGCACGCTCACGCCGAGCAGGCGCGGTAGACGCAGTCGCAGCGGGCCGAGGCGTAGCGCGCACTCCTCCGAGCGCAGGGACAGGTGGCCCCGTTCGGTCGCGGTGCAGCGCAGGATGATCTCGATCACACGCCAGGTACCCACGCGGTTGCGCAGGGTGCCCGGTGTGGGGCCGGCGAGGAGGATGTCGCTCATGGCCCGGGAGACCCGGCGGAAGCGGAACAGACGGAAGGCGGCGAGGGTGGGGGCTCCATGCTCGTCGGTTCCGGGCTGGTTGAGGATCGTGAAGGGGACGTTTTTCTCGTGTCGGTCCAGCAGCATCGCCGGACCCACCACGGGCATAGCGAGCCAGGTCAGCCGGCCAAACTTGGTTCCGGCGGATTCGAAGACGCCGGTGCCCAGACCGACACCGGACTCCCCCGGGCCGACCACGTACTCGCGCACCTCGGGCTTGAGCCTGTCGATATCCGCGCCGAGCGCCTCGGTGTACACGGATCGAATGGTGTGCTGATCGGTCATGCGTGCGGGTCCCCTTCGCGCGTGGTGCTGTGGCCCACCCTAGCAGGAGACAAAAACCCGCCCCGGAAGAAATCTTCCGGGGCGGGTTTCGGCTAGAAGCTAACAGCTAACAGCTAACAGCTAACAGCTAACAGCTAACAGCTAACAGCTAACAGCTAATGGTTAGCGTGCGGCCGAACCGTCGGTGTAGTCCTCGTCCTGCTGCTTCCAG
Organism: Mycetocola sp. BIGb0189; assembly: GCF_024810155.1. NCBI lineage: Bacteria > Bacillati > Actinomycetota > Actinomycetes > Micrococcales > Microbacteriaceae > Mycetocola > Mycetocola sp. BIGb0189. The sequence goes on along the minus strand of NZ_JANUED010000002.1, from coordinate 346,056 downwards.
GCGAAGAGCGAACGCAGCTCGCGACCGGTGGTCTCGATCGGGTGCTTCTCGGCCTTGGCACGGAGCTCCAGGAACTCCTTGCCGCCGTTGTCCTGGTCGTCGATGAAGCGCTTGGCGAATGCACCGGTCTGGATGTCGGAGAGAACGGCCTTCATGTTCTCCTTGACCTCGGGGGTGATCACGCGGGGGCCGGAGACGTAGTCCCCGTACTCGGCGGTGTCGGAGACCGACCAGCGCTGCTTGGCGATGCCACCCTCCCACATCAGGTCCACGATGAGCTTGAGCTCGTGCAGCACCTCGAAGTAGGCGATCTGCGGCTGGTAGCCAGCTTCGGTCAGGGTCTCGAAGCCGTACTGAACCAGCTGCGAAACGCCACCGCAGAGAACAGCCTGCTCACCGAACAGGTCGGTCTCGGTCTCCTCGGTGAAGGTGGTCTTGATGACACCGGCGCGGGTTCCACCGATGGCCTTGGCGTAGGACAGGGCGATGTCCCAGGCGGTGCCGGTGGCGTCAACCTCAACGGCAACGATGTCCGGAATACCGCGGCCGGCGACGAACTCGCGACGCACGGTGTGGCCCGGAGCCTTCGGGGCGATCAGCACAACGTCGACACCAGCGGGTGCCTCGATGTAACCGAAACGGATGTTGAAGCCGTGGGCGAAGGCCAGGGTCTTGCCCTCGGTCAGCTTGTCCTTGACCGACTCGGTGTAGATCGAGCGCTGGTGCTGGTCCGGCGCCAGGATCATGATGAAGTCGGCCCACTCGGCGGCGTCGGCAACGTTCTTGACGGCGAAGCCGGCCTCTTCGGCCTTGGTGATGGACTTGGAGCCGTCCTTGAGGCCGATAACGACCTCAACGCCCGAGTCCCGGAGGTTGAGCGCGTGTGCGTGGCCCTGCGAGCCGTAGCCAATGATGGCTACCTTCTTGCCCTGAATGAGCGTCAGGTCGGCGTCCTGGTCGTAGACAATCTCAGTCACTGGTTATTCTCCTTGTTTGATCCCGCGGCCGCCGGTGCGGATCCGCAAGTGTTGGACCGTGTTCCCCGTTGGGGCACGGAAATTTAGTGTTTGAAAACGCGCTCGGTGATGGACTTCGAACCGCGTCCAATCGCGAGCAGGCCCGACTGTGCAAGCTCCTTGATCCCGAAGGGCTCAAGGACGCGCAGGAACGCCTGGGTCTTGCCGGTGTCTCCGGTGACCTCGATCACCAGGGCGTCGGTGGCCACATCGACCACACGAGCACGGAACAGGTTCACGGCTTCGAGAACCTGCGAGCGGGTGGTGTTATCCACCCGAACCTTGATCAGCAGGTGTTCGCGCTCCACCGACTGGGTCGGGTCCAGCTCCACAATCTTGATCACGTTGATCAGCTTGTTGAGCTGCTTGGTGACCTGCTCGAGCGGCAGACCGTCCACCTCGGCGACCACGGTGATGCGCGAGAGGCCTTCGACCTCACTGGCACCCACCGCGAGCGACTCAATGTTGAATCCGCGACGGGCAAACAGACCGGCAACGCGGGTCAGCAGACCCGGCTTGTCCTCCACGAGGAGGCTGAGAACGTGACGCGACATGGCTTAGACCTCCTCATCGAATGCGGGAGCGTGCTCCCGAGCGTACTGAACAAAGCTGTTGGATACTCCCTGCGGAACCATCGGCCACACCATCGAGTCCGCCGAGACGACGAAGTCGATGACCACGGGGCGGTCGTTGGTTTCCAGCGCGAGCTTGATGGCGGCGTCGATCTGGTCCTCACGCTCCACCCGGATGCCCAGGCAGTCATACGCGTCCGCGAGCTTCAGGAAGTCGGGGATGCGCACGGTGTCGTGGCCGGTGTTGAGGTCGGTGTTGGAGTGGCGTCCGTCATAGAACAGGGTCTGCCACTGGCGCACCATACCCAGCGAGGAGTTGTTGATCACCGCGACCTTGATCGGGATGTTGTTGAGGCGGCAGGTGGCGAGCTCCTGATTGGTCATCTGGAAGCAGCCGTCGCCGTCGATCGCCCAGACCACACGCTCGGGTTCGGCAACCTTGGCACCCATCGCGGCGGGAACCGCGTAGCCCATGGTGCCGGCACCACCGGAGTTGATCCAACCGTTGGGGCGCTCATACTTGATGAACTGCGCGGCCCACATCTGGTGCTGACCCACACCCGAGACGAACGTGCCCTCGGAGCCGGTGAGTTCACCGATCCGCGAGATCACGTGCTGCGGGGCGAGCAGGCCGTCGGTGGTCGGCGCGTATCCCAGCGGGAACTCGGCGAGTAGACCATTCAGGCGGGTCCACCACTCGGCGATGTCCGGGGTGGTCTCGGGCAGGGCCTGAGCGTAGGCGGCGGAGAGGTCGCCGATGACGTCCTTCACATCGCCCACGATCGGCACATCGGCGATCCGGATCTTGGAGATCTCGGCCGGGTCGATGTCCACGTGAACAACCTTGGCGTCGGGGGCGAACAGGTCCGCCTTGCCGGTAACACGGTCATCGAAGCGGGCACCGAGGGCCACGATCAGGTCGGATTCCTGCAGCGCGAGCACCGCGGGAACCGTTCCGTGCATGCCGGGCATGCCCAGGTTTTGCGGGTGCGAATCCGGGAAGGCACCACGGGCCATCAGGGTGGTGACGATCGGCACACCGGTGCGCTCGGCCAGCTCCAGGAGCTCCTCCGAGGCACGGCCGCGGATCACGCCGCCGCCCACGTAGAACACCGGACGCTTGGCTTCGAGGATCAGCTGCGCGGCGGCGTTGATCTGCTTGCCGTGAGCCTTGGTGACCGGACGGTAGCCGGGCAGGTCGAGGGTGACCGGCCAGATGAAGGGCACCGAATCCTGCTGAGCATCCTTGGTGATGTCCACCAGGACGGGGCCGGGACGACCGGTCGTGGCGATGTGTGCCGCCGCGGCCAGGGTTGCCGGAATGTCCTTGGCGTCCTTCACCAGGAAGGAGTGCTTGGTGATCGGCATCGTGATACCCACGATGTCGGCCTCCTGGAACGCGTCGGTTCCCATCAGGTTCGAGAACACCTGACCGGTGATCGCGAGCATCGGGACCGAGTCCATGTGGGCGTCGGCAATCGCGGTTACCAGGTTGGTGGCACCGGGACCGCTGGTCGCGATGCAGACACCGAGCTTGCCGGTGGCCGCGGCGTAACCCTGAGCGGCGTGGCCGGCACCCTGCTCGTGACGAACGAGGATGTGGCGCAGCTCGGTGGAGTCCATCAGCGGGTCATAGACCGGCAGGATGGCCCCGCCGGGGAGACCGAACACGTCGGTCACCCCCAGCAGTTCCAGCGTGCGCACAACCGCCTGGGCACCGGTCAGCACCGAGTTTTCGGTGCGTGCGGGGCCCGGGATCGGGCTATCGGATTGGGGACGTGGGGTGGGAGTGTCAGCTGACATGTGACAAATGATTCCTCAAGTGATGATGATCTGACTGGGGACGCAAAATTAGCCGGTGATCGCGCCTTCAGCGGCCGATCGAACGAGCTTAGAGTATTTTGCGAGTACGCCACGGGTATAGCGCGGAGGAAGCGGTGCCCAGCCTTCACGGCGGGCGGCCAGCTCGGACTCCTCGACAAGTAGGTCAAGAGAGCGAGCTGCGATATTGACCCGAATGAGATCACCATCGCGCACGAATGCAATAGGACCTGCGTCCACTGCTTCGGGTGCTATGTGGCCGATGCACAGTCCGGTTGTGCCGCCTGAGAATCGACCGTCCGTTAATAGTAGTACATCTTTTCCGAGTCCCGCACCCTTGATGGCCGCGGTGATGGCCAACATCTCGCGCATACCCGGTCCACCCTTGGGCCCCTCATAGCGGATAACCACTACGTCTCCGGCGTTGATCTTGCCCTCGGTCAGTGCGTCCATGGCACCTCGCTCGCGCTCGAACACCCGGGCGGGTCCCTCGAAGATTTCGGCGTCGAAGCCGGCGGTCTTCACCACGGCACCCTCGGGGGCAAACGAACCGTGCAGGATGGTCAGACCACCGGTGGCGTGGATGGGGTTGTCCAGGGTGCGGATGACCTCGCCGTCCAGCGGGTCGGGGTTCAGCTCGGCGAGGTTCTCGGCCACGGTCTTGCCGGTCACGGTGAGTGCGTCACCGTGCAGCAGGCCGGCGTCCAGCAGCGCCTTCATCACGACGGGGATACCACCGTGGCGGTCCACGTCGTTCATGACGTACTTACCGAAGGGCTTGAGGTCACCGATGTGGGGAACCTTGTCGCCGATGCGGTTGAAGTCGTCCAGGGTCAGGTCGACCTCGGCCTCGCGGGCGATGGCGAGCAGGTGCAGCACGACGTTGGTCGAACCACCGAAGGCCATGGCCACGGCGATGGCGTTCTCGAACGCCTTCTTGGTCAGGATGTCGCGAGCGGTGATGCCCAGACGCAGCATGTTGACCACGGCCTCGCCCGAGCGGTGGGCGAAGTAGTCGCGGCGACGGTCGGCCGAGGGCGGCGCGGCCGAGCCGGGGAGGCTCATGCCCAGGGCTTCGGCCACGGAGGCCATGGTGTTGGCGGTGTACATACCACCGCAGGCACCCTCACCCGGGGCGATCGCGCACTCGATGCGCTTGAGGTCTTCCTCGCTCATGGTGCCGGCCTTGCAGGCACCCACGGCCTCGAAGGCGTCAATGATGGTGACGTCCTTCTCGGTGCCGTCGGAGAGCTTGACCCAGCCCGGGGCGATCGATCCGGCGTAGAGGAACACGCTGGCCAGGTCGAGGCGGGCGGCGGCCATCAGCATGCCCGGCAGCGACTTGTCACAGCCGGCCAGCAGGACGGTGCCGTCCAGACGCTCGGCCATGACCACGGTCTCGACCGAGTCGGCGATAACCTCGCGCGAGACGAGCGAGAAGTGCATGCCCTCGTGGCCCATCGAGATACCGTCGGAGACGGAGATGGTGCCGAACTGGAGCGGGTATCCGCCACCGGAGTGGACGCCTTCCTTGGCGCCCTGAGCAAGCCGGTCAAGCGAGAGGTTACACGGGGTAATTTCGTTCCACGAGGATGCGATACCAATCTGGGGTTTGTCCCAGTCGGCGTCTCCCATTCCGACGGCACGGAGCATGCCTCGGGACGTGGTGGCTTCGATTCCATCGGTTACTGCGCGACTTCGCGGCTTCAGGTCAATCTCGGACATAAAGAGAGTCTAGGACCTAATCCGTGACCGTTTTGGCATATGCGCGTGATGCACGTGCACGGGCGAGCGCACGAAGTACCAGCGCAACCTCGCGCGGGCCCGCGACCCGATGCTCGGCCCGCGTCTCCCCCGGCCCACACTTGAGTCCAAAATCCCCGGATTCAAGGGCCGCGAAGGCGTCCTCATCGGTCACATCGTCCCCGGCATAGAACACCGCATCGGCACCGGTATGTGCGCGCAAACGTGCAATCCCGTCGCCCTTGGTGGCCGACAAAATACTAAATTCCAGCACATCTTTTCCCGTACGTTCACTCAGTTCGGGATCATTGGCCCGCACCCAGGCGCGAACGGCACCGTGCAGGGCCGGCACCGAGACCTGCTCGGCCAGGCGGGTATGGACCGCGGCCCCCAGCGGCTTGGGTTCCACCCAGGCCCCGGCGATCCCGGCGGCTCCACGCTCAAGTGCCTGCACCAGTGCCGCGACCCGTGCCCGTTCGGCCTCGGTGGGCTCGGGTCCGGCGTCCTCACCCAGACGGTACTCGCCGCCGTGGGAGGCGACGATGAGGATGCCCGCGGAGTCCGGATACAGAGCATCCAGCGAGGCCAGGTCGCGCCCCGAAACCAGGGCCACGGTGGTGTCCGTGAGGCCGCGCAGTTCGGCGATGGCCGCGGCGGCCTCGGGCAGCGCGCGGGCACTCATCGGATCATCCACGATCGGGGCCAGGGTCCCATCGAAGTCCAGGGCCACCAGGATGCGGGGGTTCTCGGCAAATCGGCTCAGGGCCGCCTCGAGGATGGGGTCGAGGTCCGCCGCCGGGTTCACCTCGGCACCGTGGAGACGTGAAGCCGATGCGCCGTCGCCAGGCGCCGTCACTGCTGCTCCGCCCCGACCCGGTGCCCGCGCGCCTCATCCAGGCGGGCGGCGGCCGAACGCTCCAACTCGGCCAGGAAGGCGGTGGACCAGCGCTCCACGTCGTTCTCACGCACCTTCTTCCGCATCGACTTCATCCGCTTGGCGCGCTCGGGCTGAGGCATGTTGATCGCGGTCATGATGGTGTCTTTCAGACCCTCGATGTCGTGCGGGTTGATCAGCAGCGCCTGGGTCAGGTCATCCGAAGCCCCGGCAAACTCGCTCAGCACCAGCACGCCGTCCTGATCGAACCGGGTGGCCACATACTCCTTGGCCACCAGGTTCATGCCGTCGCGCAGCGCGGTGACCAGCATGACGTCGGAGGCGAGGTAGAGCGCCACCATCTCCTCGCGCGGATAGCCGTGGTGCAGGTAGTGCACGGCCGAGTGCCCGATCTGACCAAAGTCGCCGTTGATCCGGCCCACCGTGAGCTCGATCTCATCGCGCAGCTGGCGGTAGGTTTCCACCCGCTCGCGGCTCGGGCTGGCGACCTGGATGAGGGTCACGTCGGCGGGGTCGATCCGTCCGTCGGCCAGCAGCTCCCCGTACGCCTTCAGGCGGTGACGGATGCCCTTGGTGTAGTCCAGCCGGTCCACACCGAACAGGATCTTGCCCGAGCCCCCCAGGTCCGAGCGGATCTCGGCCGCGCGGGCCTGCACCTCGGGGGTGCGCGCCAGGGCCTCGAAGCTGGCCGAATCGATCGAGATCGGGAAGTGCTTGGCAAGCACATGACGGGTGGGGCCGCCGCGGCGATAGCCGCCGGTCTGGCCGGGCGAGGAGTCGGATTCCAGCGGCACATAGACGCTGGTGCCCTTGGTTTCATAACCCACCAGGCGACGCACCGCCCGGGTGAAATTGGAGGCGTCGGCGACCCTCTGGAAACCGATCACGTCGGCGCCGAGCAGGCCCTCGATGATCTGGGTCCGCCAGGGCAGCTGCGAGAACAGGCCGTAGGCGGGGAAGGGAATGTGATTGAAGAAACCGATGGTGAGGTCGGGACGCAGCTCACGCAGCATACCCGGCACCAGCTGCAGCTGGTAGTCGTGCACCCAGACGGTGGCGCGCTCGTTCGCGGTTTCGGCGGCGGCCTCGGCGAAGCGCCGGTTGACCTTCACATAGGAGTCCCACCACTCGCGGTGATAGGTGGGCGGCGCGATCACGTCGTGATAGAGCGGCCAGAGGGTGTCATTGGAAAAGCCCTCGTAGTAGCTCTCCACCTCCTCGGCACTGAGTGGAACCGGCACGATTCGGGTGCCGTTGTGGGTGAACGGCGAGATGCCCTCGGTATCGGCACCGGCCCATCCCACCCATGCGCCACCCAGGCGCTCCATCACCGGGGTGAGGGCGGTAACCAGCCCTCCCGGAGATGTCCGCCACCCCGGCTCGCCCTCGGCCGTGGTGTAGCGGTCTACCGGCAAACGGTTGGCCACCACCACAAAGTCAAAGCGGGCTTCGGACTGGTTGGTACCTGATGTCATCGTTATACTCCCCGTGGTTGCCAGACAGGCTATCAGTCGAAGATGTGCAGATCTCACCTCATTTTCACCTGTGGGGTCTATGCTGGCCCCGATGATACAGATCGGAATGAGCACGTCCTGCGTATACCCGCTCGAGACCGAGCGGGCGTTCCAGCTCGCACGGGAGGCCGGTTTTGACGGCGTTGAGGTCATGGTGACCAATGCCGCAACCACCCGTGATGCGGTTGCACTGCGGAAGCTGAGTAAGAAGTATCACCTGCCGATCCTGTCGATCCACGCACCGGTACTATTGCTCACCACGTTCGTGTGGGGGCGCGACCCGCAGGTGAAACTAGAGCGTTCGGCCGAGCTGGCCGCCGCCGTGGGGGCGGACACCGTGGTGGTCCACCCGCCGTTTCGCTGGCAGAAGGACTACTCGGAGAACTTCCTCGAGATCGTACGTCGGATCGAAACCACCTCCGGAATCAACATCGGGGTGGAGAACATGTTCCCGTGGAAGGCGAAGGGCCGCTCGGTTGCCGCCTACGCCCCCGGTTGGGATCCCAGTGATTGGGACTGCGATAACGTCACTCTGGACTTCTCCCATGCCTCCCTGGCCGGCCAGAGTGGGCTTGAACTCGCGCAGCACTTTGGCGATCGACTTCGTCATATCCACCTGTGTGATGGTTCGGGTTCCCAGGACGATGGCCAGATTTTTGACGAACACCTGATCCCGGGCATGGGCACCCAGCCGGTGGCCGAAACCCTGGAGTATCTCGCGGCCAAAAACTGGGACGGGGCGGTGGTGGCCGAGATTAATACCCGTCGCGCCAAGTCGGACGCCGAACGGCTCAAGGCGCTGCGCAAGACCGTGCGGTTTGCCCGCACCCACCTGGGTCTGCACACGCGATAGATTTCTGCGTCTCCACGGCGGGTATATTCCCGCCTGGCCCCGGTCGCACGCTAGGGTTGAAGGGTTCCGGTTCGAAATGAGGGCGCATGCGTAAGTATCTTCTGAACATTGGTGTCATCAGCGCCGCGTTTGGTGCGGTGGGCCTGATCCGGGCTACCGCTTCCGGGCCGCGCAACTGGCGCCTGGCCCTGCTGTGGTTCAGCTGGCTGATCTCGCTCGCGCTGGCGATCGGGACCGTTGCCGAAGACAATCCGCGCATCGAACGCGACTAAATTTTTTCCTGCGCCGTTCCCCGGTTCTGACCTAGACTGACCGGGAATACACGCACGCCCACACTTCGACTCGCCTTCGGGAGTTTTATGCGCGCCCTTCCCGTCTCTCCAGACCCCACCCGCACCGCGATTGGGCATCGGCTGCGTGCCGCACGACAGGCGCAGCTGCTGACCATCGAGCAGCTGGCCGAAACCACCGGTCTCTCCAAGGGATTCATCTCCCGGGTGGAACGCAACCAGACCTCACCGAGCGTGAGCACCCTGGTGGCGCTGTGTGACGTCTTGAACGTAGCCGTGGGCGACCTCTTTAAGCGCTCCGAGCAGCTCGTGGTGCGCGGCGCCGATGCCCCGCGGATCACCCTGGGTGGCGAGGGCATGCTGGAGCTCCTGGTGTCTCCGCGAACCGAGAAGCGTGTCCAGGTGGTGCGCACGATCGTGGATCCCGGCGGCCACAGCGGCGAAGCCCCGTACTCGGTGAGCGCCGAGCTGGACCTGGTGTACCTGGTGCGCGGACGGATCGAGATGAGCTTTGCCGACGCCGTCTGGGAACTGGGGGCCGGGGATTCGCTAACCCTGGATGGGCGCGAACCCCACTCCTGGAAGGTGCTCGGGGATGAGAGCGCCGAGCTGTTGTGGGTCATGGTCCCGGCCACCTGGAACGGCAATCCGACTTCGGGATAGAACCCAACACAAAACCCCCACGGTTTCCCGTGGGGGTTTTGTTGTACCGGTGGTGCCCTCTTACAGGGCAACCACCGGGTTTTCGAGGATGCCGATGCCGTCCAGGCCTCGAAAAACTGCCCCGCACCGTGAGCGAGGCCCTCACGAACACGTCGTGAGGGCCCCGCATAATCGGTGCGCCTAGAGAGCAATCACCGGGTTTTCGAGGATGCCGATGCCGTCCAGCGCGGCCCGCACCGTATCCCCGGGCTTGATCGGGGACGCGGTCTCCGGCGAGCCGGTGAGGATCACATCCCCGGGTCCGAGCGTCATATACTCGCTCAGGTATTCGATCTGCTCGGCGATGTTCCAGGCGAGCCGGTCGGTGTCGCTCTGGCAGCGCAGCTCCCCGTTGACCAGGAGTTCCAGCGGAACCGAGTCGGGGTCCAGGTCGCTCACCAGCCAGGGGCCGAGCGGGGTGAAACCGTCTCCGCTCTTGGACTGGATCATCTTTTCGTCGAGGGCGATCTGGTCGGTCGCGGTCACGTCGTTGCCGATCGTATAGCCGGCGATGACCTCGGCGGCATCCCGGGCGCTGACGTTGCGGCAGTGCACCCCGATGACCACGGCGAGTTCGGCTTCGGCCACCACGTTTCCGTGTCCGGGAACGATCCGAATCGGCTCCCCCGAACCGATCGCGGACCTGGCGGACTTCATGAACGCCTGCCGGGGAATGGCCCGGTCGGCGGCGGAACCGTTGTGGGCCATGCCGAGGATGACCCGGGGGTCACTCGGTGCGGCGAGCAGCGCGCCCTCGAGCGGCCAGTAGCGACCGGTCAGCGGCGAAACCGCGGCCCACTCATCGGCGACCTCATACCAGGCGCCGTCGATCTCGCGGACCGGGACGATCTGGGTGAGGCCGGGGGCGGCGGGTGTGCCGCCCCCGATGCGCAGTCTGGCCCGGCGCACTAGGAGCGTCCGACCGTGGCCAGCGGGCGCTCGGCGATCTGGGCGGCGGTGTCCGAGAGGGCGTCGCCGTGCAGGGTCAGGTCGCGGCCGCGGGTTTCCGGGGTGACAAAGGTGGCCCACAGGGTGATCGCACCGAGCAGCAGCACGTAGCCGGCCAGCGGGATCCAGGATCCGGTGGTCGCGGTCAGCAGCGAGGCACCGATCAGCGGGGCGATACCGCCGGCGAGCACCGCGGAGAACTCGCGGGAGACGGCCACACCCACGTAGCGGTGGCGGTTACCAAACAGCTCGGGCAGGGTCGCACACTGGGCACCCAGCATCACGTTGATGGAGAGGGTGTAGGTCAGGGCGAGCACCGGGATGATGACGCTCACGTTGCCCTGAGACATCAGCCACCAGGCGGGGATCGCCAGCACCAGCTGGATGATCACACCGGCGCGGTAGACGGGCATCCGTCCGAAGCGGTCGCTCAGCGCACCGGCCAGCGGCAGGATGATCACACCGAGGGTCGCACCGATCGCGATGGCCAGCGGGCCAACCCAGCTCTCCACACCCACATACACGGTGATGAAGGAGATCGCCAGGGTCTGGTACAGCGCCGATCCACCGTTCTCGGCCATGCGCAGGCCGATGCCGCGAATGACGCTACCGAAGGACTTGGTGAAGACCTCCTTGAGCGGCGAGTGCTGCTCCTGCTCCTGCTTTTCCAGCTGGACGAAGGTGGGCGACTCGGCCAGGCGGTACCGGATGAACACCGAGACGGCGATCAGCAGGATCGAGGCCAGGAACGGCACACGCCACAGCCAGTCGTGCACGATCTGCTGGTCCACGAGGCCCAGCAGGTAGAACACGATCGAGGCCAGCACGGTGCCGACCATGATGCCCACAAACGGCAGGGCGGAGAAGAATCCACGGCGGCGTACCGGCGCGTACTCGGCCATCAGCGTGGTGGCACCGGCCTGTTCGGCTCCGGCACCGAGGCCCTGCAGAACCCGCAGGAAGACCAGGAGAATGGGGGCCCAGATGCCGATCTGCTCGCCGGTCGGCAGCACACCGATCAGGGTCGAGGCACCACCCATCAGGCCGATGGTGGCCATCAGGACCCACTTGCGGCCGAGCTTATCGCCCAGCACACCGAAGAAGATTCCGCCGAAGGGGCGGGCGAAGAATCCCACCGCGTAGGTCGCGAAACCGGCGGCGATGCCGGCTCCGGTGCCGAGGGCGGGGAAGAAGAGCTGACCGAAGATCAGCGCGGAGGCGAGCCCGTAGAGGGCGAAGTCGTAGTACTCAAGCGCGCTTCCGACACTGGAAGCAAGGGTGGCGCGGCGCAGGTTGTTGGCGTATTCCGGATCGTCGGATCCGCGGACCTCTGCGGCGGGGGATGTGGACACGGTCTGTACCTTTCGGGACGGCTCGCATCTGGAGACTTCCCGGGTTCACCGTGGGTGGGGGCCGTCTACCTTGACGCGAGGGTTACCTCGATGTGGGCGTCGGTGCCCACGCCCCCACACTAACAGCATGCTGAACGAAGTTCAACATATTGAACGAACTAGGCGACGTCCCCCACCAGAAGCGGGTTCGACAGGGCGGCCGCGGCCGTCCCCAGGGCACGCGTCACGCGCTCGCGACGACCATCCTCGGGGGCCAAACCCATCATCGAGGCACCCAGCGCTAGCGGCTGATCCCCCGCATTGCGCGGCGGAATCACCACCGCGACGCCGGTAACCGTGGGGAACATCTCCCCCTCATCGAGCCCGAAACCCGCCTCACGGGCACGTCTGATCTTCGCGATCAGCGCATCCAGGTCCGTGGTTGAGGCCTCGGTGACCCGCGGACGGGTTTCCGGATCGGCAAAGCGCGCGCGGATCTCCTCGTCGTCCAGGCGCGCCAGCAGGGCGTTGCCCACGGCGGTCAGCGCGGCCGGATAGCGGTCACCGATGCCGGCAGTGAGCCGCAGCGGCGCGCGACCCTCGTGCCGGGCCAGGTAGAGCACATCGGTCCCGTCGAGCACCGCGATCTGCACCAGCTCATGGCTCAGCTCGGGCGACTCGGAGCACACCCGGTAGAACTCGCGCACCTGATCAAAGCTCGCCAGATACGCACCGCCCAGCTCCACCGTGCGCCGACCCAGCCGGTAACCGAGGTCGCCGCGCTGAATCAGCCCACCCTCCTCCAACGCCACACACAGGTTGGCGGTTGAGGACTTGGCGATGCCCAGCGCGCGGGCCAACTCACTAATCCCGAGCGGCTGCCCGTGGGCGGAGGCCAAGACATCAAGAATCGCGATGGCTCGGGTCACCGCGGGGGCGGCCGTCTTCTCGGTACGGGGTGCGTCGGTCATGCGCGCTGGGCTCGCTTTCATCGAGGGCTGTGTTCTCGCGGGGAGTTTCTAGTAGAACTGAACCGTGTCTACCACGTTCTTGGGGGTGGACCCATCCAGAATCGCGGTGGCGTTAGCCACAAAGAGCTCGGCGATGCGACGCTCCTCGGCGGCGTTCAGCGCGGCGGTGTGCGGGCTGACCAGCACGTTGGGCAGATCCCACAGGGCGCTGGAGGCATCCAGCGGCTCGGCGGCAAAGACGTCCAGGGCGGCAAAACCCACCCGACCGTCCTGCAGCGCCACGGTCAGGGCGTCCTCGTCGATCACGGTGCCGCGGCCGACGTTGACCACGGTCACGCCGGGCTTCACCCGCGCGAGCAGGTCGGCGCTGAGCATCTTCTCGGTGGCGGCGGTCCCGGGCAGGGTCACCACGATCGAGTCGGCGCGGCCGATCACGTCGGCGATGTTGTCGGGGTGCACGATCTCGGAGACGCCGGGAACGTCCACCGGACGACGGCTGGTTCCGATGACGTGCGCGCCCAGGGCGTCGAGCTTACGCGCAACCTCGGCACCGATACCGCCCAGGCCCAGCACCAGAATCGTCTGCTCCGACACCTGACCCATCTCCCAGCGATCGGTCCACGCATGCTCGGCCTGCTGCTTCTGCAGGCGCGGCAGGGTCTTGGCCCCGGCGAAGACACCAAACACGGCGAACTCGGCCAGCGGTCCGCCGTGCACGCCGGCGGAGGTGGTGAAGGTCACCCGGGCAAGGTCGGCCTCGGTGAGTCCCGCGGCCTTGACCTGCCCGCCACCCCCGGCGGCCATGATCTGGACCCAGCGCAGCTTGGGATTGGCGGCCACGCTGCGGGCGAGGGCCGCGGGGTTCACATCGGGGATGCCGTAGAGGACATCGGCCGAGTCCAGCAGCTCCTCGAAGCGGGCCTGCTGTTCGGGGGTACGGGTGAAGGAGGGGTCGCCGGCAAAGTCGGCGGCAAAGCGCATCGGGGGCAGCAGGTCGGCCTCGCGCACCAGGTCGATTCGCGGCTCACGCTCGGTGATCAGGGTGGCGAGTTCCTCGGGCAGCGGGGTGGCCACAACTACGCGGAGGCGGGTGGGGGAATCGGTCATGACGACGCGGACCTTCCTTTCGACGATGAGCGGGGTCTGCCCCCATCCTAACCCCCGGAGGCCAACTCTCTGAACGGAGTTCGATATAGTGGCCGCATGATGGTGATCAATGATGTTCCCAAAACCAGTGTTGGCGTGATCGGACTCGGCTCGATGGGTGCGCCGATGACCCACAATCTGCTCTCCCGCGGGGCGGATGATGTGGTGGTCTTTGTTCAGGGCCGTCGCCCCGAGAAACTGGTGCCCTTTGTCCAGGCGGGCGCAACCGCGCGCGATACCCCGCGCGAGCTTGCAGTCGATTCCGAGATCGTGATCGTGATGCTCCCGGATCTCGCACAGCTGGAACAGGTGCTGGCGGGACCCGACGGTCTGCTCGCGGGGATCACGACACCGACCCTCCTGGTGGTGTGCTCCTCCGTCTCCCCCGCCGGACTGCGCGACCTGGCCGAGCGCTTGGATGCCGACACCGGCGGCCTGCTGCGCGTGGTGGATGCTCCGGTCTCCGGCGGCACCGAGGGGGCCGAGGCGGGAACCCTCTCGATCATGGTCGGCGGCGATCCCGCAGACGTGGCGCGGGTCCTGCCGATCCTGTCCTCGATGGGGACACCCCTGCACCTGGGGCCACTGGGCTCGGGCCAGGTGGCCAAGGCCTGTAACCAGATGATCGTCGCCGCCACGATGACCGCGGTGGCCGAGGCGGCCGTGGTCGCCGAGCGGGCGGGCATCGACGTGGCCGCGCTCCTCCCCCTGCTCCAGGGCGGGTATGCGGGTTCGCGGGTGCTGGAGACCAAGGCTGAGCGGATCATCACCCGGGACTACACCCCGACCGGGATCGCCGCGTTTATGGTCAAAGACCTCACCGCCGCGGTGGCCGAGGCCGACGCCACCGGCACCGCCGCCCGCCAGCTGCGCACCAACCTGGGGGTCTTCACGGACCTGGTGGACGCGGGCCTCGGGGACGAGGACCTGGCGGTGGTGCACCGCTTCGCCGAGATCGACCCACTCGATTAGGTTCGTTCGGCCGGCGCCCACAAACCAAAAGTCCCGGCGGGAAACCCGCCGGGACTTTCTTGGTGCACCCCCTCGGACTTGAACCGAGAACCCACTGATTAAGAGTCAGTTGCTCTGCCGATTGAGCTAGAGGTGCCCACGCCGTAACCGACGTGATACCTCCACTGTACCCAGAGAAGGCAGCGAGAAAAAATCGACACCCGCGTGGCGCACCACCCGGCGTCGCGGAAAAACACAACACCCCGATTCCATGCGGAATCGGGGTGGAATGGGCTGGTGCACCCCCTCGGACTTGAACCGAGAACCCACTGATTAAGAGTCAGTTGCTCTGCCGATTGAGCTAGAGGTGCGCGCTAAACACTGCGGTGTTTTGGCAACGTCACAACTATACACACAATCCCACACACCTCCTATTCGTGACACGTCCGGGCGCGTCTCGCCCGCGGCACAATAGCATCGGGGCATATAGTTTTGCCCGTCGATCAAGGGACGCACCATGTCTGCCGTTGTAGTCACCGCCGTGTTCACACCCGTGCAGGGTCAGCTTGAGGCCGTACTGGACGCCCTGCGTCCGGCGATCGAGGCGGTGCAGACCGAGTCGGGATGCGAACTCTATGCGATCCACCAGCACCCGAACGGTGACATCGTGATGATCGAGAAGTGGTCGAGTGTGGAACAGCTGGACCGCCACGGCGAGGGACCGGCCGTGGCTGCCCTCAACGCCGCACTGGTGGGCCTGCTCGAGAGCCCCGCCGAGGTGACTCGGCTGATCCCGATCCCCGTGGGAGACCCGATTCGCGGCACCCTGTAGCCCAACCCACACCGCGGAAACCGGAAGCAGAATTCGAGTCGGGGCACACGATGACCGCGCAATCCCGAACCCGAACCGCCACACCGGTGCCCGAGAATCGTATAATCGGCACGTGAGCTTCGCCGACCCGATCCTGCGTGTTCTCGGCCCAATCCGGGTAGGCGAGACCCCGGTTTCCGGCGAGCGCGCCCGCGTGCTCCTCGCGGTCCTGGCCCTCGCTCGGGGCGAGGCCCGCTCCCCCGGTTACCTCGCCGATGAGCTCTGGCCCGATCACCCGCCGGCGGATCAGCGTGGCGCACTCCAGGCCCTGGTTTCCCGGGTACGAAAGCTGTTACCCGCGGGGACACTGGTCCGGGAACCGGCCGGCTATCGACTGACCCTCGACTCGGACCTGAGCCAAGCCCACGCCGCCCTGCGCACTCCGCAGGATGGCGAGGCACTGCATACCGCTCTCGGATCCTGGACCGGAGATCCGGGCCCGGATCTGATCCCCTTCCCCGTCGCCGAGGACCTGGCAACGCGGGCCCGGGAGATTCGCAGTGCACTGCTTCGAGCACTCGGCACGCTCCTGTCCGAAACCGATCCCGCCGCCGCGCGCGGTGTGCTCGCCGAGCTGTGCACGCTGGAACCGCCCAATCAGGACGATCATCTCATCCTGATCGGCGTGCTCGACGCCCTGGGAGAACCCGCGGCCGCTCTGGCCACCTTCGCATCCCTGCGTGAACGCCTGGCAGACCAGCTGGGCATCGACCCGAGCCCCGCGCTGCGCGCCGAGCATGCCCGCCTCCTGCGTGCAGACTCCGCCGCGAGCGATGTCGAGGTTCGCACCCCCACGGCCGTGGACACCCTCGATCTCACTCCCGTGACCGTGTGTATGGGACTGCGCGGATTTGCCGATGCCCTGATCGGCCGCGACGCCGATGTCCACACCCTCGAGCAGGCCCTCCACCAGCACCGTCTGGTCACCATCCTGGGTCCCGGTGGTCTCGGAAAGACGCGGCTCGCCCAGGCGGTCGCCCACTCTTGGCGGGGTCAAATATCGCGGATCGTGGTGGCCGAGCTGGCCGGTGTACGAAGCGCGGAGGATCTTCCCCGGACGCTCGCCGCGCTGCTGGGTCTGCGCGACAATCTGGCCGATGCCCGCGTTGGCGATGCTCCACGCCTGGACCTCGCCGAACGTGTTCTCGCGGCCCTGGCACAAACCCCGACCCTGCTGGTGTTGGATAACTGTGAGCATCTGATTGATGCGGTTGCCGCCTGGAGCGCGGACGTGCTGGGGGCTTGCCCGGAACTACGTCTGCTCGCCACCTCGCGGTCCCCGCTGCTCATCCCCGGTGAGCGGGTATATGAACCCACACCGCTGGCCTCCGGGGATGCCGAGATGCCCGGCCCCGCGCTCCTGCTCTTTGCCGAGCGCGCCCGCGCGGCCCGGCCGGATGCCCGGTTCGATCCGGTCCTCGTGACCGAGCTGTGTGAGCGCCTGGACGGGCTCCCGCTGGCCATCGAGTTGGCCGCCGCGCGCACCCGGGTGCTCACCCTGCCGCAGATCCTGGGCGGACTTGAACACAGTCTCGGGGTGCTGGATCCCCCGCGCTCGGGTGGTAACCGGATCGCGCCGGACCGCCACCGCACCCTCACCGCGGTGATCGGGTGGAGTTGGAACCTACTGACCGAACGCGAACGGGAAACCTATCTCGTCTGCTCGCTCTTCCCCGACGGGTTTGGGCTTCCCGCGGCCTCGTCCGCCCTGGGGCACGATGCCTCCGAAGATCTGGAGGGCCTGGTCCTCCAATCGCTGGTTCGGGCCACCGAGGATCCGGTCACCGGAACGATGCGTTTTCGCATGCTGGAGACCATTCGTGAGTTTGGCACCGCCGAGCTCGCGCTACGCGGGGATACCGATGCGTTTCGGGATCGCATCATCGACTGGGCCGAGGCGAGCGCGCTGGAGCTTCTGCCGCGCACCGACGGTCCCGAACAGGCGCAGGGGTTTGCCCTGGTGCGACTCGAGCATGACACGTTCATGTGGGCCCTGCGTGGTGCCCTGGAACGGGGCAATGCACACGCGGCCCTGGCGATCTTTGGACTGGTGTCCTTCTATCAGGCCCGGCTCAGCATCTACACCGACGCCGATGGGCTGGCCGCGGCCATCCTTGCCCTGCCGCGCGTGGAGCGAAACTACACCGGGGTGCGCGCAAATGCCGCGGGGCTCGGATTTGTGGTGCTCGGCGTCTTTGGGCTGTTTGATGATCTTCGGACCGGGGTGACCGCGCTCACCCGAATTCGCAAGATGCTCGACGCGGGGGCGGTCACCGATCGCCGGATCGAGGCGTTCTATCGGATGCTGCGTGGCTCCGCGGCGCCCGAGCGTGTGATGACCGTGCTCCACACGATGGCAGAGGACCCCGAGCCCCAGGTTGCCGTCTACGGTCTGCTCCTGGCGGCACAGCTGGCCGAGAATGCCGGACGAGCCCAGGAGGCCATCAACTTCGCGCTGCGCGCCGAGAAGCTCGCGCACTCGCTCGGCGATCTGTGGACACTCACAATGACCCGGGTGGTCCTTGCCCAGCTCACCAGCGAGGTCGCAGATATCGAAGACTCCATTGCCTGGGCGAAGCTCGCACTGCCCGGACTCACGACCCTGGGGCTGGCCGAGAACCGACGTCATATCCTCTGGCTGCTGGCGATTTACACCGAGTCTCCCGCCGAGCTGGAACCGCTGATCAGCGATGAGCCCAGCCCACATATGAACAGCACCGAGGAGGATTTCCGATCGGTCGCGTGGGCCGGTCGTGCCGAACTCGCGCTGAAAAACGGCGAACGCGCCCGCGGTCTGGAACAGTATCGTCTCGCCGAACGCAACTTTGCCACCCCGATTGCCCGCGCCTATGCCTGGTACACGATGGTGGCGGCGGGCTCCCTCGCCGCGCACGGTCTGGCCCGCGAGCCCGAACCTGCGATGTTCCGTCGCCTGCGCACCCGTGCTATCGCGTTGCAGCGTATCGGCGGTATCCACACGGACATGCCCGTGTGGGGCTCGGCCCTGCTCGCGGTTTCCACGCTGGGGCTCAGCACCCCCGAGGTTTCGGACCTCTCCCTGGAACTCTTTGCCGTCTGCCGCTCATTCTCGGCCCGGCAGGAGCTCCCGGCTCTGCGCTACTCCGTTCATGAGGCCGCCCACGTGGAGGTCGCCGGCCCCGAGGTGGTGGCCCGGGCACTGACCGCGGCCGATGCGCTGAGCGCCCGGGCCCGGGTGGAGCGCGCCGTCACGATTCTCCGAGACCCACGCTGGCGGGCCGCGGGGGCCTAAACGCACAGCGTCGATATCTCTGAGGCCCGTCCGTCCTGGCGAACGAATGATCGAGAGCATCAGGCAGCCCGGGCCACCGGACCGTGCGGAATCGCGTGAGCCAACGAAAACCGGGAGTCCACGCCGTAGCCACGTGCCTGCCCGGCGAACATGCTGAAAACCCGGTCGCCCACGTTCATCGTGCGATGCTGGTCAACGCTCACGCGCGCCTCGGCCTGGTCTGGATTCCCGGGTGGATTAATCCAGCCCTCATACTTCCGCATCCATAGGGTGTCGCTGTCCTCGCGAGAGAGGTCATCAACCGCCGCGATCAGCGCCTGAGCGGTCTGGGAGCACGCGACGATATTTGCGACCACCCGCAGGTCTCCGGGCACCGCCTCGACCCGACCGGAGAGGGCGATTCTGCAGCGCGCCGTGTGTGCCTCGGCATCCACCTCCGCCTGGGTGAGCGTAATCACGGGGGCGTCTCCGGCCCGGTGCGAGGCTCGACCGCTTTCGCCCCAGTCGTTCGTGATGATGGCGTAGTCGGCCGAGGTGCGCATGTTGCCGATTTTCACCTCCGCGTGCACGGCCCGATTCTGGACCGACAGGATCCCGAGGATGGGGACGTTGTCGAGCGCTTCGATGGGGGCCGACCCGGCTCTCAAGACGACGTGGGTCAGCGCGGCGATATCTGTGGGCGCGATGCTGCCGCTGCGCCGGTTCAGCTCACCAAACCGGCTGCCAATATGAGCAAGGAAGAGCACCACATCGATGGTGCTCAGGTGCGGCAGACGCTGCACCTGACCGCGTCGGCCCCAGTCCGCCGGATATCGCACCATCGCCGAGCCCTGGACGCTCCAGCTCTGCGGATCTCTGGCCTGGAAGCTCAGCGAGGATTGTTGTTGCGCACCTCGATAGAGGGAACCGAAAAATCGGCCGGACGCGTCACCCAAGAGCTCATCGATGGACGCGGCTCTGATTGGTGTATTCATGGTGTTACCCCTCATTTCTCACTCCGATCGGTAGTTCCGATCCGAACGTGCCCTCGTCGCCAGTACATGGTGATGATCGAGACAAGACCAAATACCAGCGCAATCACGGCACCGGCGATCCCCACCGAGCGGAATGCCGTCACCGAATCGGCGCGGGCGAGGGCGGGGATGAACACCGCCCCAAACAGCGAGACGGCGACGGCTTCGCTGCCAACACGAATCGTGTTGATCCAGCCCGCCGCCATGCCCGCGTTGTTTTCCGGAGCCACCGCGAGAGCCTCGTTATCAACAAGCCCGGCGTGCAGTCCAAATCCGATACCGAGCACCACCATGACCGCGGCCAGCACACCCGGAGGGGAACCGGCGAGCCCGGCTATTGCCGCCGACCCGAGCACCATCAGGACAACCGCGACGGCCAAGACCGTCCGCGGGGCCGCGCCCCGGGCCACCAGGAAGCCGGCCACAAGCGGGACGCCCAGCGTCGGCAGGGTCATAAACATCACAAAGAGTCCGGATTCGGTGGGACTCAGGCCCCAGGCCGCCTGCACCAGGCTCGGCACATAGGTCACACACGAGGCAAAGCTAAAGCTGGCGACCACCACCACGAGGGTGACCCCCAGAAAGCGCGGCCGGCCGATGAGCCGAAAATCGAGGAGCGGCACCCGGACTCGACGCTCTCGAAGGGTCAGGCCCAGCACACACAGCACTCCAATCGCCACCGGAATCAGCGTGCCCGGGGTGATCCAGGTCCCCGAGGATCCCGCCACAAATGCGGATACGAGTGCGGCAATCACACCAAAAAAGAGCACGGCTGCCGGCCAATCAAACGCGCCCGGTGCCCGCGGTTCACTCCGGGTAACGTTCCGGCAGGTCAGCATGATGACTACGGACAGGATCAGCAGCACACCCTGGATCGCAAAGATATGGTTCCAGCCCACCGCCTGTGTCACGATTCCGCTCAGGGTGGGCCCGCTGGCGAGCGACAGCAGCGCCGAGCCCACACTGAAGACGGCACCGGCACCGATGCCGGCAAGAATCCGAGCCGCGTCGAGAAGTAGATAGTCGGGGGCACAGAAGCTCACAATGGACGCACCGATAAAGATCGCCCCGCCGAGAATAAAGGACCGCCAGCGTCCGATGCGATCGGCGAGCGACCCCCACGCCAGCGTCGACGCGGCAAATGTGATGTTGAACCCGTTCAGCGCCCACTGTTGACCCACCGGATCGGAGCCGAGGGCCGCCGCGATATCGGCGAGCGCAACCGCGGTCCCCGAGACCGACAGCGGCACCACAAATACCGCGATCAGAACGGCGGCCGCCAGTCGAGAGCGTTGCCCGGGTCGTGATGCTCGCGGGTGCACGGTGCGGCCCGGCGCCGTCCGGATCATGTGGACTCCCCGGATACGAGGATGGACTCAAGGACCGCGTTGAATGCCACGGCTTCCGTGTGATGGGGAAAGTGTCCCGCATGCTCGATCACGTGGGGTGGCTCCTGACCCAAAAGGTCGGCGATTTCGTGCGCGATTGACACCGGCACATCCGGGTCCTCGGCACCGTGAATCAGGGTGATTGGGACCACAATGTCACGAAGATAGGCTCTCGGGTCGTATCCCCGGTGATCCGCGTAGAGTGCGGCGATAAACGGGCTGGATGCAAACACCTGCGCCCGAGCCCACGCACCGAATGCCTCGGAATCCGCGCCCGAATACCACGAGGAGACCATCCGCGACAGGGTGGCGATTCGATTGCTCGCCAGCTGTTCGATTAGGGACAGGACGGCAGAATCGGGCGAACGGGTCCCCAGATGAAAGGGGGCGTCGACGGCGATGATGCGCCGCAGCCGTTGTGGGTGTTCCCGCGCGGCTTCGATTGCGAAGGTTGCCCCCATCGAGGTGCCCACCAGCGTGACCCGGTGCAGGTTCAGGGCCTCCAGGAACTCGACAACATCGGAGGCGATCTGCGCGATGGTATTGCCTTCGGCGCGCGCCTCGGTGTAGCCGCACCCTCGCCAGTCGGGCTGAATCACCCGATATCGCGCGGCGAAGTGCGCGGCCTGTTGGTCCCAGACGCGCCCGCTAGTTCCCCACCCGTGGAGAAAAACCAGGGGCGGTCCCTCCCCCACATCGGTGTAGTGGAGGTTGATGGTGTTGACGCGGATGAATGGCATGTTCTATCCCTTCGAATTCGGCTATCGCCGCCACCCCAGTTGGGTGAAGCTATTCATACGGATGGCATCGGGATCCAGGCGTTGATCGATGTGTTGGTCGGGACGAACAATCAGCGCCGTGCGCGCCGGACCAATCACGGCGCGGAATCCGAGACCACCGGCAATCCCGGCCAGGTCGACCACTCGGAAATACCCGGGTGTCTCGGCGCGCACGCGCAGCACAGTGCGTTGCCACTGCGCGGCGGAGTACACGGACCCCGGATAAAGCAAAACGGTGGGTGAGGTCCCGTCGATCGAGGCGCGGCGATGCGCCGCCGAGGCGGGCAGGGGCGGAACCCGGACGTGACCCGCCCCATACTCCGTGTCAAGCTGCGCTAGCTGGCGCAGGTTCGGGAGAGTGGGCGCTTCCCGCCCGTCCTCACCATGCTCGTCCACCCGGGCTGTTTGCGCGCGGGTGAGGGCAAGAACCGTGTCCACGTGGGCACGGCGCTCCCGGGCATAGTCATCCAGGCTAGTTTCGCCCAGGTGCCCCAGAAGCACCCGGCCCAGCCTCCAGCCGAGTGCAATCGCATCCTGGATGCCGGTGTTCATCCCCTGTCCGGAGGCCGGAGTACCCACGTGGGCCGCATCACCGGCCAGCAGCACCCGACCGGCGCGGTAGGTGGCGGCCTGGCGAGTCTCGGATCGAAAGCCTGCCCGATACCGAACCGTGCCGATCCGCCCCGAGATCTCAAAGCTATCCAGGAGGTGCTGTATGGCGAGCCTGACGGATCCCTCCTCCGGGGAAAGGTTGCTGGTGGCGAACCGAAAGAGGTCGGCACCGATGGGGGCAATCGCCAGGCTGCGCTGCGAATCGAAATAGTACGAGCCCTGATCGGCGGCGATGCCCTGGGCAACTGCGTCCACGAGGGTATAGTCGACCGGCACCACCTCCCCCACAAAGGCGATTCCGGCGCACTCCCGTACACGAGATTTACTGCCGTCGGCACCGATCACCCAGGCGAACCGCCCGTACTCGGGTGTTCCGTCTGCTTGACGCAGCGTCGCGAGCACCCCGGTTGCCTCCTGCGACGCATCCAGAAATTCGGTGCCGCGCTCGACGTGCACCCTGAATTGATGGAGTCGCTGTTCACACAGGAATTCAATATCTGGCTGAGGCAGCGTCAGGGCAAACGGAAACTCCGTATCCGTCAGCTCAGCGAGATCGTGGATCTGCGGTGGATGTCCCCGCTGAGTGAATCCGACCCGTTCAATCTGATGCGCCTGCCTCAACAGGGGCTCAGCCAGATTGAGCCGGGCCAGAAGTTCCAGAGACCGGGGCCACAACACGTTGGCTTTGCTGTGCCGAGTGGCACGCTCGCGATGATCGATGATCCTCGCGCGAACACCGGCGTGTGCGAGCTCATGGGCGATGAGGAGCCCTACCGGCCCCGCCCCGACGATCAACACATCGGCATCGTTCACGCCTGTCATCACATCCCCTAACTGAAACACGAATGTTTCATGCTAGGCATGACTACAGGACTTTAAGTTCTATGTTTCACAAAAAGTGGATGCCATCTGTACAATTATCGGATGAGTGAACTGAGCGAAGAACTCCGGGAAAAGGTCTTTGGCCAGAGCCTCTCCGACGGTACCGTCGCAAAAACCACACGTATTCTTGTCGCCGCGGATCGTCTTCTTCGCACGAACCCGTCCGCCACTCTCGAAGACATCGGTGTCGAGGCCGGAGTGTCTCGGACCACGGTCTATCGCAGGTTTCCCACCCGCCAGCTTCTCATCCTGACCCTGTCTCGCTGGGCGGTGGGGAGGATTGCCGAGGCCCTGGAGCGTGCGAGTATCGAAGTCGCCCCCGCCTATGTAGCGCTCTATCAGGCGACCCGCAACGTGATCGGGGTCAAGGTCAGCCTCGATTACACGCGTGGCCTGGCCCTGCCCGACGATCCCATCGTGAGTGAGTATCAGGAGCAGATGACCCACACGGCCATCCGGCTGGTGCGACAGTGCCAGTCGGAGGGCATCATCAGCAACGACGTGGATCCCGGATGGGTGCGCGTCCTGTTCTATGCCATCATCCATGCGGCGACCGGTTTCGACTCCCTCGACGCGGAGACGGTCGATGAGGACACGCTGACCCGACGCATCGTTGATTCACTCCTCCACGGTGTGGGCACCGGACGAACGCTCTAGCGCTTCCGGGAACACAGAACCGCGCCCTCCCCGGCCGGCGGAGGCCGACCCCTGGGGAGAGCGCGGAGGAGGCGCTAGGCCCGGCGCATGTAGGCGCGCACCGTGAGCGGCGCGAAGATCGCCACGATCACGGCCGAACCCAGCAACGGCCAGACGGCCTCGGTCGTGAAGGCACCGGTGTTGAGCACATCGCGTACGGCGGTGACCAGGTGGGACACCGGGTTGATGTTCACAAACGCCTGCAGCCAGGTGGGCATGGTGTCCACCGGGACGAACGCGTTGGAGAGGAAGGTCAGCGGGAACAGGATGATCATCGAGATGCCCTGCACACTCGAGGCCGACCGGGCAATTACGCCAAAGAAGGCGAAGATCCAACTGATCGCCCAGGCGCAGACGATCACCAGCAGCGCGGCACCGATGACCGACCAGATTCCTCCGTGCGGACGGTACCCCATGATGAAGCCCATCACAAAGGTCAGGGTGGTGGCGATTGCATAGCGCACGGTGTCGGCCAGTAGCGCCCCGGAAAGCGGCGCGATGCGGGCGATCGGGAGGGAACGGAAGCGGTCAAACACTCCCTTATCCATGTCCTCGCGGAGCTGGGTTCCGGTGACCACCGAGGTGGTAATCACCGTCTGAACCAGGATGCCCGGGATAATCACCGGCAGATAGTTCGAGACGTCCCCGGAGATCGCGCCACCAAAAATGTATGTGAACATCACGGTGAAGATGATCGGCTGCAGGGTCACATCGAAGAGCTGCTCCGGGGTGCGCCGGATCTTGAGGAGGCCCCGGTAGGCCATCGTCAGCGAGTGCCGGATGCTCTCGCCCAGACTCACACGATTTCTCAGGGTGCGTTCGTGTGCGGGGACGATTGTGCTGCCCGCAAGATCGTGGGTGCGGGATGTGGGTGCGGTGGTGGTACTCATGCGTGTGCTCCCTCGGGGATCGCGGCGTTCTCGGTGTCGTCGGTGGGTTTCCCGGTGATGCTCAGGAAGACATCATCCAGGCTCGGCTTGTGCACGCTGAACTCCTCCAGCCGGATGCCCTCCCCGCGCAGTTCGATCAGCAGGTCGGTCACCCGCTCGGGATCGCTCAGCGGCACGGTAATCCGCGCGGCCTCGGCCGAGGTGGTGCCCGATACCCCGAGCACACGCTCGGCAATGCCCAGCGCCCGCGCGGCCAGGATCGGCTCGCCCAGCCGCAGCTCCAGGGAGGAGGTTCCCACCTGGGCCTTGAGTTCGTCCCCGGTGCCCTCGGCCACCACGCGGCCCCGGTCGATGACGGCGATCCGGTCGGCCAGCTGGTCGGCCTCATCCAGATACTGGGTGGTCAACAGCACGGTGGATCCCCCGGCGACCAGGCGCCGGATGGTCTCCCACATCTGCGCACGGGTGCGCGGGTCCAGGCCGGTGGTGGGCTCGTCCAGGAAGATCAGCGGTGGCTGGGAGATCAGGCTTGCCGCCAGATCCAGCCGACGGCGCATTCCTCCGGAGAACTTCTTCAGCGGGCGCGAGGCGGCCTCGGTGAGTCCAAACTCCTCCAGCAGATCGTTGGCCTTGATCTTGGCCTCGCGGCGCCCGAGTCCCAGCAGGCGGGAGAAGAGCACGAGGTTCTCGGTGGCCGAGAGCCCCTCATCCACCGATGCATACTGTCCGGTCACGCCGATCAGCTGGCGCACGATCTGCGATTCGCGCTGCACGTCGTGACCAAAGATGCGGGCCTGCCCGGCGTCTGGACGCAGCAGCGTGGCCAGCATCGAAATGGTGGTGGTTTTGCCCGCCCCGTTGGGGCCGAGCACACCGTATACGGTGCCGGTGGCAACCCGAAGGTCTACCCCGTCCACCGCACGGTTGGTTCCAAAAGTCTTCACGAGTCCGTCGGCCTCGACGGCCCATTCGGTGTGTGTGTTCACAGGTGTC
Source organism: Mycetocola sp. BIGb0189 (assembly GCF_024810155.1). Lineage (NCBI taxonomy): Bacteria > Bacillati > Actinomycetota > Actinomycetes > Micrococcales > Microbacteriaceae > Mycetocola > Mycetocola sp. BIGb0189. The sequence goes on along the minus strand of NZ_JANUED010000002.1, from coordinate 319,908 downwards.
CTTTCAACGTCTCGAGGTACACACTGCCCGGTCACACTGACGCCGCACCGACGCGGCCACCGACGCGCGTCAGTGCCCGCAAGAAGGCCCGCCCGGTTCTCCCTCACGAAATGGCGCAGCGATGATGCGACATTGAATCACCCCACAGGTGAAACCGGTGTTTTACTTCTTTCGCGCGCGCCATAGCGTGGCAGTATGTCCAGAATTCAAGCTCGCACCAAGTCTCGCGGCGCCCTGGCGGCTCTCAGCGCCGGCGTCCTGCTCTCGGTGGTCCTGATCCCGGGAACCCCGGCGATTGCCGCCACCCCTTCGACCGAATTCCCCGGCCGCACCATGGGTAGCGGCGCCTACGGCTACGTGGGCCAATTCGGCATTAGCCAGACTCAGACCACCCCCAAACCCCTCGACTTCGCTTACCCCTACGGGGTTTCGGTCCGCGATGGCGTCATCGCCGTGGGCGACTCGGGGCTGGCCACCTGGGAGGCCCCCAACCAGCAGGCCGCCGGGCACAACCTGCAGACCTTCACCCTGCAGCCGGGGCTGGGCACCAACGGCGCCTATCTGGGCGATGGCAAGTGGGCCGTGGAAACCCATGAAACCGATGCCAACCCGCAGGGAATTGTCCAGCCCAAGTGGCAAACACCGGACGACCCCAAGGGTCCCCGCGGTCAGCGCGGCACCGCGATCGACTCGCAGGGCAACGTGTTTGTGCTGAGTTCGGACGCGGTCCCCAACGTTCGTAAGTACTCCCCCACCGGCGAGCTGCTGCTGTCCTTTGGCGATGGGCACACACCCGGATCAATCAACTGGCCCGTGGGCATCGATGTGGACGAACAGGACAATGTATACGTCACCAGCCAGGGCACCAGCGCGGTGACCGTCTGGGACAACAACGGTAAATTCCTCAGCTGGTGGAGCGTCTACTGGGCCGATGGCGAGAAGCTGCCCTTTGTTGATCTGACCGGCGTGCAGGCCGTCGCCGTGGATACCAAGCGCGGTGCCGTCTATATCGGTGACATTCAGGATGAGGGCCGCCCCGGCCGCATCCATAAGCTGCTGCTCACCAAGACCACCGACCACAACGTGGACCCGGGCAACAACCCGGCGGGCTGGACCTGGAAGATTGATCCCACCTTCGGCACCGGCGGCTATGTGGAGCTTCCCAAGGCGTTCCTGATTAAGAATCACGTATTTGGGCTGACCGTGGACAAGAACACGGGCGACGTGTATTACTCCGCCAGCACCGGCAAGATCAACTGGCTTTCATCCAGTGGTGCACGCCTGGGAACCCTCGGCACCTCCACCGGCGGCGCTCAGTCCGAGGGGCGCACCTCCGTGGTGCGAGGCATCGACGTGGACAGCTCGGGCATCGTGTACGCGAGTGCACAGGACACCACCGCGACCAGCAATAAGCGCTCGGTTGTGCAGGCCTTCGCACTGACCCCGGATCCGGTGACCGGAGCCACCGCCACCGCGGGCGACGCCCAGGTTGAGCTCTCCTGGACCGCCGTGCCCCAGGGCTATGGCCAGGTCCCGGTGCTCGACTACTTCATCGAAACCTCGACGGATGGCGGCACCACCTGGACCGCCGCCCCCGCTGGCACCACCACCCGGGCCGCCAGCACCGCCACCACCCGCACCATCACGGGCCTGACCAACGGAACCGAGACCTCGTTCCGGATTCGCGCGGTGAGCGAGGCGGGAATGGGCGACCCGATGATCGTCACGGCCACGCCGGCGGTCACGGTCACGCCGACACCCACCCCGACCGTGGATCCGACACCCACCGTGGATCCGACACCCACCGTGGATCCGACACCCACCGTGGATCCGACGCCCACCGTGGATCCCACGGTGACGCCGACCGCCGGCCCCACTCCCGCGACCGCGGACCCGAGCGACCCGCCGGTGGTTACCCCGAAGCCGACCGATCCCGGTCAGCTCTCCAAGACCGGTTCCGATAACCTGCTGCCCCTGGTGGGTATCGCGGTTCTCATCCTGATGGCCGGCATCGCGATGCGCGCACGTGCGCGTCGCGCCGGACACGAGGGCTAGCCCTCACCCCAAATGCCCTCGGCCGCGGATCACTCCGCGACCGAGGGCATCGGCGTATCCGGGACCGGAGGCTCTGAGCTTTCCGGGACACACGGGCAGGAAAATTTCGTAACCGAGGCACCGTTTTTCCGGGGCTCGCGGACAGCACAAAACCCCGACCGGAAACCGGTCGGGGTTGATGGTGCACCCCCTCGGACTTGAACCGAGAACCCACTGATTAAGAGTCAGTTGCTCTGCCGATTGAGCTAGAGGTGCGTTGTCCGGATAACCGGACAAGAGAAGACTTTACCAGTGCCGCACGCTCTTTTCCAATCGGGACGCGTGTCGCCGTGTCGCCCGGGATGGCGCGGATGCCCAGGGGAAAACGCTAGGCTATTGCGCATGACTCTCGATGCCTCCTGGACCCCCGAAGAAGACCTCGCGCTGGCCCTGCGTTTGGCCGATGTTGCGGATGAGATCTCACTCGAGCGTTTCCGCGCCGGAGACCTCCGGGTGGACACCAAGCCCGACCGTACCCACGTGACCGACGCCGATCTGGCCGTGGAACGGGCGCTGCGGGCGATCATCGAGACCGAACGTCCGGGCGATGGCATCCTGGGCGAGGAGTACGGTACCGAGGGCAGCACCGAGCGACAGTGGATCCTCGACCCGATCGATGGAACCGCCAACTTCCTGCGCGGCGTCCCCAACTGGGCGACCCTGATCTCCCTGGCCGAGAACGGCGTTCCGCGGGTGGGCGTGGCCAGCGCCCCGGCGTTCCAGAAGCGCTGGTATGCGGCTCCGGACGCCGGTGCCTGGCTGGTTGAGGGATCGGCCGAGCCACGCCGCCTGCGAGTGTCCGGGGTGCGCAGCATCGAGGATGCCTCGCTGAGCTTCCAGTCCATCGGACAGTGGCGCGACGCCGGCTATCTCCCCCAGCTGCTGACCCTCGCCGAGACCGTCTGGCGCGACCGCGCCTACGGCGACATGTGGTCCTACGGTCTGCTGGCCGAGGGCCTGGTGGATATCGTCGCCGAGTTCGACGTCAAGGAGTACGACATCGCCCCGTTTGTGGCGATCATCACCGAGGCCGGCGGGCGCTTTACCGCGATCGACGGCACCGACACCATCGCCGGGCGCAGCGCGCTGGCCACCAACGGCCTGCTGCACGACCAGGTGCTGAGCATCGTCACCAAGTAGCCCGACCCGACACCTGCAAGCACAGAGCAAAAACAAAAGCCCGGTTCCTCAAGAGGAACCGGGCTTTACTCTTCGCCAGCGTGTGACATGACCGATGGTGGAGATGCGGGGAATTGAACCCCGGTCCACTGCTGCAATTCTGCGTCTTCTACGGGTGTATCCTTCGAAAACGTTTTCTCGGCCCCAACCTTTACCGAAGGCGGTTAGGTTGACAGGCCCAGCCAGAGTATTAGTCCCGCGTACCGCTCAGGCGTCGGCACACAGCAAGTTTCCTAAATGACGCCAGGAACCGGGGCGGAAACAAACCCGGTCTGACGGACTATTCGGGCTCGCTTAGGCAGCGAGGGCGAAGTCAGTGCGCTTAGAGTTGGCACTTATTGGTTTTTCAGAGATCGTTAACGAGATAACCCTGAATCCTCGACCCGCTTCTCGCAGTTTCACAGGCAATGTCGAAACCGATCATCCCCATGCACATTCACGAAGAATGGGTCATGTCACACGCTGTTGAATTATCAGGAGCCGAAGCCCGCGAACCCCGAAGGGATGTCCCCAGTATATCCGGGATTGCCCGGGTGGGGAACCACGTTCGCGCCAGGCGATCAGCCGCGCAGGCGAACGCCTCGCGCGGCTTAGTCCTGTTCGACCAGCAGCGCGCGCAAACGCTCGCGAATCTCGGACCCCACGCCGGCCGAGTCGAGGTATCCCTCGAGTCCACCGGGGACCGCATAGAGGTCAACCAGGACCGATGCGAGCACGTCCCGCGGGCTCTCGGTCATGATCCCCAGCAGCTGCGGCGTCACCTCGATGCCCTGGCTGCGCGCCATCTCGGTCATATGTTCGGCCCAGGCCCCGGCCAGGTTTGCCTGGGTGGCCTCATAGTCGTCCAGGACGTCCTCGCGGTCGACCCCCACGGTCAGCAGCACCAGCGCGCTGAGCACGCCGGTGCGGTCCTTGCCCGCGGTGCAGTGGATGATTGCCGGGGTGGTTGCCGGCTCGGCGAGCTCGGTCAACACCGCCCGCACGACATCGGTGTGGCGGAACAGGATCGCCCGATACAGGTCGCCGAGCCCGAGTCCGGGGGTCGCCGCGGCATCCACCGATCCCTCAAACACCGCATGGTGCAGGTCTTGGAAGCCCAGACCCTCCACGTCGTCGGGCATCGCAGCGCGCTCGGGCTCATCGCGCAGGTCGATGATCGAGTGGATCCCGCGCTCGGTCAGCGCCGCACGTCCGGCCTCCCCCAGATTGTGGAGGGCATCGGAGCGATAGATGACGCCGGTACGGGTGTGACCGCCGGGGACCGGATAGCCCCCAAGATCACGAAAGTTGACGGTACCGGGCACGGGCAATGCTGAGGATGCGGTCATACCAATATCCTGGCGTGTGAGCCCCGAGGGTGCAAGGATTTTGCCGACAATGTCCGGCCCCTCACGTCTTACGGCGACCCTCGTCTCCGAGGATCGCCGCAAAATCAAAGCACTACTCGCCCAGGCGGTTTCGCGTCGCCATTGCGCGGGCGGCCTCACGGGTGTCCTGACGCTCACGCAGTGCGTGACGCTTGTCGTACTCCTTCTTACCCTTGGCGATCGCGATCTCCACCTTGGCGTTGCCGTTGTTGAAGTAGATCTTCAACGGGATGATCGTGTATCCGCCGGGGGCCACCTTATGCGAGATCTTGTTGATCTCCTGGCGGTGCAGCAGCAGCTTGCGCTTCCGTCGGGCGCTGTGGTTGTTCCAGCTGCCCTGGAAGTACTCGGGAATGTGGACGGCATCCAGCCAGATCTCATTCCCCTCCACAAAGGCATAGCCGTCCACCAGGGAGGCGCGTCCCATCCGCAACGACTTAACCTCGGTGCCGGTGAGCACCATCCCCGCCTCGAAGGTGTCCTCGATCAGGTAATCGTGGCGCGCCTTGCGGTTGGTTGCGACAACTTTTTCACCACGTTCCTTGGGCACGGTGTTCTCCTTCTTTGGGCACAGCTGGGCCCGGTAAATGACTCGGGCTGCCCGGGAAACCCGGGCAGCCCATCAGTATATCCGGTTGGGACCGGAAGTTACGCCTTCAGGTATCGCTTGATCGCGAAGTTCGCCGAGAGCGCGGCCAGGATCATGCCCACCAGGATCAGCGCGGGAACCACGATAAACGCGTCTCCCAGCCCGACCAGGTTGGACATCGAGGACGGCACATTGTCCTTGAGGTAGCCCTGCACAAAGAAGTGCACGATCGCGACGATCGCTCCGCCCGCGAGCAGGGACCCAATGAAGGCGGAGATCACCCCCTCAAGGATGAAGGGTGTTTGGATGAACCTGTTCGACGCACCCACCAGACGCATGATCGTGATCTCACGGCGACGCGAGTAGGCCGACAGGCGGATGGTGGTGGCGATCAGCAGCACGGCGGCCATCAGCATCAGCGCGGCGATGCCGATCGCGGTGTAGGAGGCCACGTTCAGGACCGAGAAGATGGTGTCCAGATACTTGCGCTGGTCGGTGACCTCTTCCACACCGGGGACGCTCGAGAACGCCTCCGAGATGACGTTGGACTGGGCCGGGTTCTTCAGGTTGACCCAGTAGGTCTCCTGCAGCTGGTCCGGGGTCACGTACTTGGTGATCTCGTTACCGGCGAACTTCTCCTGGAAGCGCTTATACGCCTCATCCTTGGACTCGAAGTAGAACTTCTCGATCACCGGGGCCAGGGCCGCGGACTTCAGTGCGTCCTCGACGCCCTTACGCTGGTCGTCGGTGACCGCGCCGCCGGCGCAGGATTCGCTCAGCGAGTCCTGCGGGCAGAGGTAGATGGCCACCTGGGCACGGTCATACCAGTAGCCCTTCATCTGACCGATCTGCATCTGCATGAGGGCGGCGGCCCCCACGAAGGTCAGCGAGATGAAGGTCACCAGGATGATCGAAACCACCATCGACAGGTTGCGGCGCAGGCCGGTGAAAACCTCGCCCCAAATCAGCGACATTCTCATTTAACCGGCCCCACGTTCTGCTCGTCTTCTCCCATTTGGTCACCATCGCGGCGCAGGCCGAGGCTCTCGGCGATGCCGAGGTGATCGGCGGCATCGTCGGTGTCGACCTGCGGCAGGGTGATCGCCGAGGTGTGGGCCGGAGCCGCGGGCGTGACCGGAACGGCCGGAATGATCGGCTGGGCGCGGGTCTCCAGCTCGGCGGCGGCAGCCTCGGAGGCCACGGCTGCCTGGGCGGCCAGGGCGGATTCACCCTTGACCTCCTGCGGACGCAGCTCGGGCACGATACCGGTGTTGCCGTATCCGCCGGAACGCTCGTCTCGCACAACCTTGCCCTCGTGCAGCTGGATCACGCGACGGCGCATCTTGTCCACGATGCCCGCCTCGTGGGTAGCCATCACCACGGTGGTTCCGCCGGCATTGATGCGTTCCAGGAGCTGCATGATGCCGGCGCTGGTGGCGGGGTCAAGGTTACCGGTGGGCTCATCGGCCAGGAGTACCGGGGGCTTGTTGACCACGGCGCGGGCGATGGCCACACGCTGCTGCTCACCACCGGAGAGTTCATGGGGGTAGCGCTCACCCTTGCCATCCAGGCCCACCATCTTGAGGACGTCGGGGACGGCCTCCTGGATGAACCCGCGGGACTTGCCGATGACCTGCAGCGTGAAGGCCACATTCTGGTACACGGTCTTGTTGGGGAGCAGGCGGAAGTCCTGGAACACCACGCCCAGCTGCCGACGGAAGTAGGGAACCTTCCGGTTCGAGATCGAACCCAGGTCGTTTCCAAGCACGTGAATGGTGCCGGACGTGGGCCGCTCCTCCTTGAGGATCAGCTGCAGACAGGTGGACTTTCCCGACCCGGAGGCGCCCACGAGGAACACAAACTCCCCGCGCTCGACCTCGAAGTCGATCCCGTCGACCGCGGGTCGCTTGGACCCGGGATACATTTTGGTGACGTTCTCATAGCGAATCATGACGTTTCGAGCCTAAGCATGCCGCTGGGCTTTTGCGCGCTGACACGCCAAGAGGGGTCACACTCTCGGGTTTCGGGGACCCTTTTGGGCGGGCGGGACTAGTCGCGGTCGGCGCTCTTGCGCCAGCGGATGCCCGCGGTGATGAAGCCGTCGAGGTCGCCGTCAAACACGTTGCTCGGGTTGTTCACCTCGTAGTCGGTGCGCAGGTCCTTGACCATCTGGTACGGCGCCAGGACGTAGGAGCGCATCTGGTCGCCCCAGCTCGCGGTGATGTTGCCGGCGAGCTCCTTCTTCTTGGCGTTCTCCTGCTCGCGCTGCACCAGCAGCAGGCGGGACTGAAGCACCCGCATGGCCGCCGCACGGTTCTGGATCTGCGACTTCTCGTTCTGGCAGCTCACCACGATACCCGTGGGCAGGTGGGTGATCCGCACGGCGGAGTCAGTGGTGTTCACCGACTGGCCGCCGGGGCCCGAGGAGCGGAAGACGTCGACGCGAATGTCGTTGTCGGGGATGTCGATGGACTCGGTAACCTCCATCAGCGGCACGACCTCGACCGCGGCGAAGCTGGTCTGGCGCTTACCGGCGGAGTTGAAGGGACTCATCCGCACCAGGCGGTGGGTGCCGGCCTCGACGCTCAGCGTGCCGAAGGCGTAGGGGGCGTCGATCTCGATGGTGGCGGACTTGATGCCCGCCTCCTCGGCGTAGCTGGTGTCGAGCACGGTGGCCGAATACTTGTGCTGTTCGGCCCAGCGCAGATACATCCGCAGCAGCATCTCGGCGAAGTCGGCGGCGTCCACTCCCCCGGCACCGGCCCGGATGGTGATGACCGCGGGACGCGGATCGAACTCACCGTTGAGCAGGGTCTGCACCTCGAGGTCACCGATCGCGGTGCGCAGCTTTTCCAGCTCGGCACGCGCCTCGGCGGCGGAGGCCTCGTCGCCCTCCTCGTTGGCCAGTTCGATCAGAACCTCAAGATCATCCAGCCCGTTGGCCACCCGGGTGACACGCCCGAGCGAGGCCTGCTTGTGACTCAGCGCACTGGTCACCTTCTGTGCCTCATCGGGGTTGTCCCAGAGGTCGGGCGCACCGGCCTGCTCGCTGAGCTCGGCAATTTCCGCGCGCAGACGGTCAAGGTCCAGCACGTCGCTGATGGTCGCAAAGGTGCTGCGCAGCGCGGCGATTTCGGCACTCAGGTCAAGATCTAACATATGGACCCATCCTAGCCGGGCCTGCACCGCGCGTGCATGCCCGCACGCTACACTGGAGAAACAAGCGCGAGTGGTGAAATTGGCAGACACGCAGGATTTAGGTTCCTGTGCCTTCGGGCGTGCGGGTTCAAGTCCCGCCTTGCGCACCAGTTTTTGATGGTCCCCGTGGGGATCTCCTCTTGACCCGATGCGTGGCCCGGTGGGTAGCATGGGTGAATGACAGCGTCGTTGAGTTTCTCAGAGCTTTCGCTTCCCCCGATCGGATTTGGTACCGGACGTGCACACGGCCTGGCCGGTATCGAGTCCCTGCACTCGGCCTTTGAGGCCGGGTACCGCCTGTTGGATTCGGCCTTCAACTATGAAAACGAGGGCACCGTGGGGCGCGCGGTGCGTACCGCGGGGATCCCCCGCGACGAGTTCATCGTCACCAGCAAGCTGCCCGGCCGCCGCCATGCCCGGGCCGAGGCCACGTTCACGATCGAGGAGAGCCTGTTCCGCACCGGCCTCGATCACATCGACCTCTACCTGATCCACTGGCCAAACCCCCGCGTGGATAAATACGTCGAGGCGTGGGAGGCCCTGATCGATGCCCGCGAGCGCGGGCTGATCCGGCACATCGGGGTATCCAACTTCCTGCCCGAGCACATCGAGCGGCTGGAGGCCGAGACCGGGGTGCGTCCGGTGGTCAACCAGATCGAGCTGCACCCGTGGTTCCCGCAGGAGTCGGCCGTGGCCTACCACCGCGAGCGCGGCATCGTCACCGAGGCGTGGAGTCCGCTGGGCCGCGGCAACGGGGTGACCGCCGATCCGGTGATCGAGCGCATCGCCACCGGACACGATGTGTCCCCGGCCGAGATTGTGCTGGCCTGGCACGTGGCCCGCGGGGTGGTCCCGATCCCCCGTTCGGCCAGCCCCGAGCGTCAGCGACTCAACATCGCCGCCGCCCACATCGAACTCTCCACCGAGGAGATCGCCCTGATCACCGCCCTCGGCCGCCCCGACGGCCGCCTGGGCGACCAGGACCCGGCGGTCTACGAGGAGTTCTAGCCCCAAAGCAAAACGGCGGGCGGTGGAGATCATCTCCACCGCCCGCCGTTTGTGTATTACCTAGGCGAGGTCACCGGTTCCGCGGCGACGGATCTGCCGGATGCCCAGCAGTGTGCCGCCGAGCAGCAGACCCAGCGCGGCCATCAGCCAGCCCCACGGCGGGTTGGCGCCGGTGCCGCTCAGCTCGCCGCCCGGGGTTCCCGGTGTGCCGGGGCCCGGCGGGGTGATGCTGGGATCCTTGGTGAACGTGTTGACCACGCTCAGGGCCACGCTGGTGCCCGAGCCGATGATCGCCACACCCACGGCCGGATCACCGGCGTTCGGAGTGATCGCGCTCGCATTGGCACCGCCGGTTACGGTCTCGCGCAGCTCACACACGGCGCCCGTGGGCAGCTGGGTGTAGGCGGCGTTCAGCCCGGTCGCGGCGGACAGTGTGCGGGTCGCGCCCTCGGGGATGGTCAGCGCGGTGCTGACGCCGTCTCGGTCGAGGGTACAGACCAGCTCCACCTGGAACTGAGCATCGGCGGCGGCCGCGGCGTTGTCACCCTCGACCGTCTTGGTGACGGTGATGCCACCCACCTCGAAGGTGTTGATCACACGCAGCGCCACGGTTGATCCCGATCCGATGATCACCGGCTCGGTCACCGCCTCCCCGTCGGCATCCACGATCTCACTCGTGGTGGCACCGCCGGTCGCGGACTCGGTGAGTTCACACGCGGCACCGCTCGGCAGACCGGTGAAGTCGGTCTCGAAGCCGTTCTCGACGTTCAGCTCGCGGGTGGCTCCCTCGGGAATCGCGATCGCCGCACCGTCCAGGGTGCAGGCCAGCGCGACCTCGAACGGTCCGGTCCCCCACAGCTCGGCACCCGGTCCGGTGATCTCCTTGGTCACCAGCAGGTCCCCGGCGGCAAACGTGTTGATCGCGGTGAACTGCAGCGGCTCGCGCAGGGTTCCCACCGAGACCGCCGCGGCCTTGGTGTCCGGGGTGATGACCGTGGTGCTAGCACCACCGCTGTCGGTCTCGTCCAGCTCACAGCGGGCACCGGCGGGCAGGGTGTCCACCGTGACGTGCTTGCCGGCGATGGCCTCGGCCTTGGTCAGGTGCAGCGCGCCGTCATAAACCACATCCGATCCCACCCGGCAGGTGAGCTCAAAGACGAAGTCGGTGCCGTCGTCCACGGCCGCCGCGCCCTCACCCTCGACCCGCTTGAACAGGTCGATGGCACCCAGCGGGAAGCTGTTGACAAAGCGAACCAGGGCGGCCCGGGTCGGTGCCTCATCCGCGGTCAGGGTGACCGTGGCGGTCGCCCCCTCGGTGGTGACCGGACCATCCTCGCCCGGAGTGGTCACCGAAACATCCGCGCCGTGCGCATCGGTCTCGGTGATCTCACACTCGCTGCCCACGGGCAGGCCACTCAGGGTACGGCGCTTCCCATCGGTCAGGCTGAACGCCATCGGGGAGAGTTCGAATCCGTCGGCCACCACGGGCTTGCCCAGGAAGGTGCAGGACACCTCGAAGGGGAAGGATCCGTAATCCACCGGGTCACCGTTTTCATCCAGCGCGCCGGTCACGGTCTTGGTCACCTCAAGCGAGGTGAGGCTGTAGACGTTGGTCAGTGTGGCCAGCGGAAGTAGACTCGCAGTGCGCCCAATGGTCACCGCGGGACCCTCAAGCGAGGAGCTCTCGCCGTTGGCTCCGGGCACATCGGCGAGCACACACTCGGCCCCGTAGGGGAACTGCTCCTCGAGGGTAACCGGCTTGCCGCCCTCGACGGTCACCGTGACCGGGGGCAGCACGGTCTCCAGCGCGGTCCCCTTCCCCACGGTGCAGAGCACCTGCAGCTCGAAGGTCTCGGGAGCAAACGCCGCGGCGTCGCCGGTTACCGTCTTCTGCACCGCGAGCGGGCCCGTGGCGAGCGCGACACCCACCCGGCGTCCCTCGGTCGGCAGAACCGAGCCGATTCGGGTGCCGGTCGAGGTCACCGTCTGAGCACCGATCGCGATGGTGTTCCAGGCGACGGTGTCCGAGGTCGCCACCGGCGAGGAGGCCGGCGTGCGGGTCTGGAACGTGTAGCCCAGGACGTCGCCGGGACGGAAGTGGTTCTCACCAAAGAGGAACACGGTCTTAATGTGCTTCACCTCGGTCGCGGCCACCTCCGGGGTCAGCGGCAGCCAGGCCCCATCCGGACACGCGGTCTGGGACGGCGAGAGGTCTGCCACACAGGGATCCTGAGCCGAGGAGTAGTAGTACTCCACGCCCTCGGGAGTGCGGTAACCGTCTGCGGTCACCGGGGTCACAGGCCCCGTCCAGCTCGGCTCCCACTGACTGCCGCGCGGCAGCAGCACGAGCGCACCCTGGTCGCCCGGGGTGGGCAGACGGTCAATCGTGACCACCCTGTCCATCTCCAGGGTGCCCGAGTTCTGCACGCGCTCACGCCAGGTGTGGGTACCCAGCGGCTTGGTGATCGGCACGCAGTTGCCCGAGTAGTACTCATCCAGGGTCGGCTCACACACGGCGGCCGGATTGGTCACATCGGTGACACCCAGCTCGGTGTCGTCTGCCTTCACAAACTTCTGTCCACGCAGCGCCCCCACCTCGGTCGGGTACACGTCGGTGTCCGCCACACAGGAGAAGACCTCGTGCTCCTCGCCGTTGCAGAACTGGAAGGGCTGGGCGGCCTCGACGTTCACGGTGTTGGTCACATGCTGCCCCGCGGAAATCCCCGGACGGAACATCATGTTCAGCGTGATCGTATAGGTGTCCCCGGGCATCAGGACCGTACCCTTGGGGAATGCGAAGCCGATGCTGGTGGGTTCACCGTCGGCGTTTTTCCCCTCGGTGATCGTGATCTGCGCGGGATCGGTGGGCATCGGCAGGTTCGGCGAGGGCGTGGTACCCGCGGGCTGGTAACCGAACTCGTACCGCGGGTCGTCGCTGTCCTCATCAAAGATCAGCCAGGGCTTCCCGGTGGGATCGTTGGTGTTGATATCGGTCGGCAAGATGTCGGTGATCTTCGGGTCGAGGATCGCTCGTTCCAAACCGCTGTTCGCCGGTGCCGGGTTTGACACGGTGAGGGTGAACGGGATGACCTGTCCCGGCAGCTGCGCCCCGATCGGCGTCTTCTTGATGCTGATCTCGGTTCCGCCGGCCTCATAGAAGGCCTGCGCGGTGGTCTCGTGGGTCGCGGTCAGCGGGAGTGATCCCGGACCGTTGACCGAGCTGGTGACCTCACCCTGGACGGAGTTGGTGAACACACCACCGCCGCCGAAGGGCTTGATCTTTTCGCCCGGAGCCGAGGGCTGGGAGTCATCGGGAACCGGCACACCCGGGTTGGAAGCCAGGTAGGCGCGACGGTGCACGGTCAGCGGGATCTCCTGACGCGGGCTCGACGGGTTCTCCCACTGGGAGCCGTCGGTCCGGGTGAAGGTGAAGCGCAGTCCGCGCACGTCGGCCGCGGTGACACCCGCGGGCAGGACCGGGGCGGCCGCCGGGGTGCCGAGCGTCCAGGTGGCTCCGTTCAGACTCAGCGGATTGGCGTCGCCGGTGGTGGTGTCGTAGGTTCCCCCGACCAGCGCATCCACCTGCACGCGCAGGATGGGGGCGGTGAGCTTGAAGCTGGGATCGAAGTCGACAAACCGGTACGCGTTCCAGAAGGTGGTGGTGTCATCGGTGACCACCATCTGGGCCGGACGGGCCGACCCGGTCGGGCGGGCCGAGAGGGTCATCGTGATCGAGTCCCAGGGCTCATCCGCATAGCCGGGCTCCTCCGGCAGGATCTGAGCGTACTGGACCTGGGGGTCAAACGACTTGGTGGTGGTGATCCCGATGTTCAGCTCGGCCAGCGCAATCTGGGCGGTGTCCTTTGCGGTGGTCTCATGGATACCGTTGACCCCACCGGGATCAAGCACCGTGGCCGAAGCCTCGTTGCGCACCGGCGAATTCACCACGGTAACCGGGGCACCACCGTCGCGGTGGGTGGCCCGCAGGCGCAGGTCCATCGTGAGGGTGGACTTGCCGGCGGAGACGATTCGTCCATGATGCGACACCTCGATCCCGACCACGTCGGCCAGGTTTGCCGCGCTCAGGGCCTTGGCCTGATCGATCGAGTAGGCGTCGATACCACCCCCGGCGCGCGTGAGCTGCACCAGGGATTCGGCAGCAACGGCACCCGCGGGCACCGTGATGCCCACGATCTTGGCCAGGTTGAACGTGTCAAACGGCTGGGTTGCACTGCCCGGTGCCGGGTCCACGATCTTCAGGGTGTCCACCTTGGCCACGGTTGCGTTGGTTGCGGTGATGGTCACCCGACCGCTGGGGTACGCGCTCTCCGGGGTCCCGGCCGGCGGGATGCCGATCGGTCCGCCGCTCCAGCCCTTGCTCACGGAGACGTTGAGCGGACGGTCGAGGATCGAGATCAGGTCCGAGTCCTCATCGTGCGCGGCCACGGCCCCGCCGGTAATGCCGCTGGCGCTGGCGATGTTGTTCACGTCGCCGGTGTCGGCGGTGTTGTAGAGCTCGCTACCCAGCACGGGCACGGCAGGAGAGGCCGGAACCCGCTTGGTGTCGCGCAGCTCCCACTCCAGGTCGATCTGACGGGTGTTTCCGTTCGAGCGGGCAACCCCCGAGCCGACGGCCGGCGCATCCACGTCGGTCGCGGCCTCGCGGGCGGCGGTGTTCTCGGCGAAGATCAGGCGCACACCCTGAGTGGATGCCTGCTCGGCGGCGTTCAGCGCAATCTCGGGCAGCGATCCGGTGTAGGGCAGCGCGGTCGCGCCGGAGGCCGGGACCCAGGCACTCCCGTTCCACAGCTCCACCGCGGTGATCTGGTCATAGGCCAGCAGCGGATCCATGGCCGGGGTGATCGCCTTGATCTTCACCAGGTTGAAGGCCTGATAGGTGGTCTTCTCCACCGGGTCGGCCGGGCCGGCGTTCGGGGTCTTGCCCACACGAGTGTCGGCGATCACCATCTGCTCATAGCCACCGTGTCCACCGGTGGACCAGTTCAGGCGCGAGGTTGCGTGATCCCCGGAGCGGGCCACCACGATCTGGTCGGCCGGGGCGATCCAGCGCTTGGTGAGGAAGTCATACTCCCCCGGGGTTGGTGCCAGAATCTCGATCGAGGGGCACGGGTTCACCGTTGCAGCCCCCGCGGTCGCACCCGGCGCGGTGGCCGAGGCACTCGAGCAGTTCTCAACCGAGATGTCGCTCCCGGCGGGCTTGGGGGCCAGGCTCTCCTTGAGCTCGGTGGTGATGTTCGGCTGCACCGTGGCACCCGGTGCAAAGCCCGGCTCGTCGCTGGTGAACTCGAACTGCAGTCCGCCGATCTGGTCGCGAACCGCCTCGGGAATCTCCATCGAGAACGAGGTGGCACCCACGACGTTTTCGGCCAGGACCACCCAGGTGTTACTGACGGTGTCGAAGTAACGCACGGTCAAAATGGCACCCGGGGGCACATCGGTCTTGGTGATCGCGGTCGGGCGGAAGTGATCCCACCAGTCCGAGTCCTTGGGGGTTCCGTCGGCCTTCAGCTCGGGATCATTAACCAGGATCTGAGTCGCGTTGGCGGTGGACCCCTTGCCCACGGTGGTGGGGAGCTGGATCGTGGCCTTCTCCCCCTCGGTGCCCCAGATCTGTCCGGGGCTGATCTTCTTCTGGGTTTCCAGCTCGATCCGGTGCTCATCCAGGGTCAGGGTGTCGGTAGCGGTGGTATCTGCCTTCTGGTCGCCGGCGGTGCCGGTCACACCCACCACATTGTCGATGGTGGTGTCCTTGGCCAGGCCCTCGGCGGCGGTGACCCCGAAGGTCAGGTTCGACTCGGCGCCGGCGATAATCGGCTCGCCGGTGGTGTCGGTAAAGGTGATCTCGAAGTGCTTCAGCGATCCGAAATCCACCGGCAGGGCCGGGAACTGGCCGCCGTTGGTCAGGGTCACGGTGACGCTCTGCTCGACACCGGCGCGGTCCAGGTAGACCAGGGTGATTTCGCCGGTGTCGGCGCCCTGGGGGAACTCAACCGACGAGGTGAACCCGGTGAAGTCCAGGCGGGAATCGAAGTCGCCGCTAGCCGGTTCGCGAATGGTCAGCGTGGACAGCGGGGTGTCTCCGGCATTCGAGCCAGACAGGGACACGGTCGAGGCACCGCCGGGCAGCACCACATCCGGGTCGAAGGACTTCTTGGCCGCCACACTCAGGGGCTCGGTGACAACCTTATAGGTCGCGTCATCGGTGTCGGTCGCTCGGTCATCTCCATTGGTGACGGCGGACTCGACGGTGTTTTTGAGGGTGATGCTCTCCTCAAGGTCGGCGACGTTCTCACGCTGCTCGAGCTTCAGGGTCAGTCCTCCGGTGGCCCCCGCGGGAATCGTGGTTCCGTTCGGGCCGGTGAAGGTCACCCGGATTCCGGTGGCCGAGGCCGGCGGTGCATTCGGGGCACCGGGCTTGGTGGCCACCGATCCCTGCACCCAGGCGGTTCCGTTCCAGTACTCCACCGTGGCGGTGGTGGCACCCTCGGGCCACTGCACCGAGTCGATCCCGGTGATGGCCAGGTAGTCAAACGGGTTACCCGCGGCGTTCGGATCGGCCGGGTCGGTCAGGCTCAGGGTGTCCACGCCCGCGTTGGACTTATTCGCCCCCGAGAGGGTCAGCGTGGTTTCGGTGCCGGGCTTCGCCTGCCCCGCGGTGGGGCTGAAGGACTTGGTGGCATCGGTGGCCAGGTGCTTTTCCAGCACCGGCTTCACGTTGGCGGTTGATGTTGCCTTCTTCGCGTTATCCGCGGTCACCTGCGCGGTGTTGGGGATGTTGACTCCGTTCTGCTCGAACGGCACATCCTCACGCAGCTTGACGGTGATCGTGATGGTGGCGTTAGCGTTGTCGATCAGACCGATCACGCCCTCGCTCAACTGCTCGTTGAACACCACGCTGACGTTTTGCCCGTCGATGATCGGGGTCTGGAAGGGCGCGTTGGCCACCACCACGTTTTGGATCTCAAACTCGGGTGGGATCGCGTCCGCAAAGACGGCATTGTTACACCCCACATCGGTCAGGGTCGAACAGGCGACCTCGATCGTGTAGGTCAGCGTCTCGCCGGGCTTGACCTGCTCGGCGGAGGCGGTCTTTTTCACATCGAGCACCGCGGTGGGTGCCTCCGCGGCAAAGGTGGAACTCGGCGTCCACACAAATCCCAGTGCAAGAAGCGCACCTAATCCCATTGCCACGCCCCGCATACGCGAGCGTTTTTGTCCCCTGATCGGTGCCACCGAACTCCCCTGTCCTATTGGTAAGACGCACAGTCTGGTCCCAGCATAGGAGTCGTGATTCGGGATAAACAACCGAAATTCACGCGTGGGGAGAGAATTACCCCCAGATGAGGGGTCATTTTCTGGGCGGAGGGCCCGACGGAGCGTGGGGGCCGCCGGGCCTCACACGACCTAGTCGAACTTCGGGGTGGTTGCCTCGCAGGTCACCGGCTGACCGGGCTCCCCGGCCACCGCCGCGATCTGCCGCTTCCCGTCCAGCAGAATCTGGCAGGTTGCCCGCTGGCCCTCGCCCGGGGTTGCGACGATCGAGGCGGGCTGGGTCGCGGTCACCATGACCGTCTTTTCCCAGCGCGAGCTTTCGGGGGCGGTCGCATCCACCTCCAGCGGAAGGTTCGGGAGGTTCTTGGTGACCGTATCCTCGCCGCGAGACTTGGCCTCGCCAAAGGTCACCGCGGGGAGGGTCGGGGTGCCCGCTCCGGACACCGTCACCGCGTAGGTCACCGACCAGGCATCGGCGGTGGAATTCTTGATCGAATCCACCAGGCCACATCCGCTCAGGCCCACACCCACGAGAGCGGCGGCCCCCAGCGCAATGCCCGTTTTTGCCCAAATTCCTGCGGTCTTCATCATGTTTCCTCCGGTGTGTTCACTGACTGAACATCACGCTATCGAGGAACAGGATCCCGACGCTTCGGTCTCCACGCTGATCTCTGTGGCCCCAACATCGCCCGGACGGAGGAGGGCCCTCAGCCCAGCGGACCTACTTGGTAAGCGCCTCGCCCAGGTCGGGGCAGTACCGAGCGGTCGCGGTATCCATGAAGGAGTCGACATCCTCGGCCGTGCGTCCATCACTGAGGGAGCTCTGCTTATACTCGTCGGCTACCTTGCGCAGGCCCGCCGCATTATCGCGTTCCTTATCCAGGCGCGAGCAGTAGTCCTGGGCGAACTCGATCAGGCGGCCGGTGGAGAGGGTGGAATAGCTCTTGAGCGACTGTGCTCGTGCCGAAAACTCCCCGTTGTTGATCGGGGCCGGGCCCTGGGCGCACCCGCTGAGCAGCGCCACCGCCACAATTGTTGCCGCGACTGCAAACCTGTGCTTCATGATCGGGAACTCCCTTCCGAATCAGTATCCTAATCCCCCGAGCGACGACTCACCGTCACGGCGCGCACCCCGGACGGCGCGGAAATCGTTACGGCATTCCCAGGCTCGTCGCGTCTGGGGCGCCCTTCCGTCATCCGCTGGAATGATCTTGTAGGTCACGCCCGTCCTGCCTGTCCGCGGGCAGTAGACTCGTGGTGTCCCTTCACGGTACGTCTGCGGGTGTGCCACCAACAATTCGGAGCCTTTCATCGATGCATACCGCTCTCATTCCCTGGCTTGACTCCAACGAAATCCTGCAGGCGGCTGGCCCCTGGGCCGTTCTGGTCGTGTGCCTCATCGTGTTTGCCGAAACCGGCCTGCTGGTGGGCTTCATGCTCCCCGGAGACACCCTCCTGGTCATCACCGGCCTCACCAGCAACAACGGCACCAGCGATGGTCTCGGCATGCCGATCTGGTGGGTCGCGATCCTGATTGGAATCGCCGCGTTTATCGGCGGTGAGGTGGGATACCTGATTGGGCATCGCGCCGGTCCCAAGATCTTTGAGCGCAAAGAGACCGGTCTGTTCAGCATCGAAAACGTCAACCGGACCAATAAGTTCTTTGAAAAGTGGGGCGCGCTGGCGATCATCATCGCCCGCTTCGTGCCCGTGGTGCGCACCTTCGCCCCGGTTGCGGCCGGCGCATCGCACATGAACTACCGCAAGTACAGCCTGTACAACCTGATCGGCGCGCTGATCTGGGGCACCGGCCTCACCTACTTCGGCTACCTGATCGGCTACATCCCGCCGGTGGCAAACTTCGTGAGCTCCTACATCGACGTGATCCTGCTGGCCGCCGTGGCCCTGTCTGTCGGCCCCGCCGCCGTGCACTACTTCATGGCCTTCCGCAAGAGCAAGCGTCTGGCCGCCGAGGAGGCCGCCCGGGCCGCTCAGGCACCCGAGGACGAGGCTCCCGCAGCCTAGTTCCTCCCCCATCCATACGGCGGCCGCCGGATCCACAGGGATCCGGCGGCCGCCGTTTTTAGTGTGTGTGAGGGCTGCACCCCGGGCACGGCAGGCCGTGTCGGAGAGCTGGTCCCCCGGGGCGCAGCAGGCCGTGTACTGAGGCCCCTCCGAGCCGAGCCCGCAGGGACCGCCGGGCTAGGCCCGCCGGCCGCGCCGCATCAGCACCAGGCCGGCCGCGAGCAGCGCCCCCGCCAGCAGCGTGAGGGTGCCCGAGGCGTCTCCGCCACCGGTGCTACTCAGCCGAGTCTCGGCGATGATCGGCTTCGGGGTGGCCGGGTCTCCGGGACCGTGGGGCACACTCGGCAGCCCCGGGTGAGCGGGCAGCGTCGGGACCGTGGGAACCGTCGGGGTACCCGGGGTGGTGGGCTCTCGCGGGTCTTCGGGGATTATCGGGCAGTCCGATGCGGGGAAGGTCACGGTTTTGGTGGCCGTGAGCCGGTCGGCGGCGCTCACCCAGCCGGCCCGCGGTTCCACCCGGTAGCCGGCTTCGGCATGCGCGGTGATCACCACGGACTTTCCCGGGGCAAACTCGCCGGTCACCTCGTACCAGATCCCCGGGGTCAGCAGCACGCTGAGGGTCGGACGCACATACACGCCGGCCACACAGCCGGGCTCGGTCACCGTCGGATCCCGCGGGGTCGCGGGGATGGGATTCTCCACCTCACCCGGACCATCGGTTCCCGGGCCGGTCCCGGTTCCCGGGTGCTCGGGATCAGGGTTGTCGCCGCCGCCCGTGCCGGGGCTTCCGGGGCCGCCACCCTCCCGGGGCGGATCGATCGGGGTCGTTGTGGCGCACCCCTCGGTCTCGTCGGTGGGTGACGTGCAGGACGCGGGTGCCGAGGATCCGGTACCCCACACGCGATTAACCAGGCCAACCTCATGGATCTGGGCGCTGGTGGTGGTGATCACCACGCGGTAGCGCAGCACCGCACTCTCCCCCGGTGCCAGGTCGAAGGCCGGGGTGCGGAGCCAGGAGCTGCCGGGCTGAGGCGGTTCCACCCGAAGGGGCTCGCGATCACCAATTTTCAGGGTAATGTCGCCGTCGAGGCGTGCGGCACCGAGCACCTGGCTCAGGTCATCGGTCAGCACGATGCCGGTCACCGGGCCCCGGTTCTCGGCTCGCGCGCTGGCGCGCACCTCGTAGGTGATGGCGTCGCCCACGGCGAGGCTGGTGCCCGCGCCGATCGGAGCGCCGGAGGAGTTCTCCGCGTGCTTGCCGATCGACCATTCGGCGGGGGTGGTTCCGCCGCCGGGACCGGTACCCCCGTCATTTCCCCCGCCGGTACCGGGGGTCTCGGGGCCGCCGGATCCGCAGTCGGGGGCCGCGGCGAAGCTCACCGAGAGGTGTGCGGTTTTTCCGTCCTCGGCGGGCGTCCATCCGGGCGGCACCACCAGGGCAAAACCGTCCCGCGCGTGGGCGGTGATCGTGACCGTGTGCCCGAAGGCCACCTCGCCGGCGATCGTGTAGAAGATTCCGGGCGTCACCGGCACGTTGATCCACGGAGCCTCGGGCTCCCCGTCGGTGCACACCGGTGCGGTGGGCCAGGAGGGGTCCTCGGGCGTGGCCGGGGTGTCCGTTCCGGGCCCCGGGTCCGGGGTGGTCGGGGTGCAGTCGGGCAGGCTCAGGGCGATGACCCGGAACGCGCTGGTTTTATCCGCCGCCAGGGTCCAACCGTTCGCCGGGCGCAGCGCACGTCCATCCAGCGAGGTCGCGGTCACGGTCACGCTGCCCCCGGCGACCAGGTCGCCGCTCATCTCATAGCGCACCCCGTCGGACACCGGCAGGCGTACGTCGGGCACCGAGACGCCACCCTCGGGCAGGCAGATCGCCTGGGTGATGCTCGGGTCGGCGAGCGACACCCGATCATCCACGATGACCAGTTCGGTGCGGCACGCGGCGTTCAGGCCCGCATCGGTATCGCCCACCGCGCAGCGCGTGGGTGTGTTCACGCCGCTGCCACGCACGTCGTTACGCAGGGCTTTGCCGTGCTGCCCCTCGGCGACGCGGACCGCATAGCTGAGCACGGCGCTCTGATCGCGAGCCAGATCGAATGCGGGCGTCACGAGCTGCTGGCTCGCGGAGGGGAGGACCGCGATCGGCGACGCCTCCCCCACGCGCAGGCTCGGGGGCGCCACCAGCTCGGCCGAGGCGAGCACACCGGCCAGGCTGTCGCGCAGCACCACGTCCTCGGCGGTGTTGCCCGAGAGCCAGCGCGCGGTGATCTCGTACCGGACGATGTCGCCGCCGGTCACTACGGCACCGGCGGCCAGCGGGTGACCGTCGGCATCCAGGGCCACCTTGGAGAGGGTCCAGGCGCTCAGGATCGGGGTGGTCACCTCGGCACACACCCGGGCGGCATTCTCGCCGGGCTCCCCGGCGCAGATTCGGTTCAGCAGCGAGCGGTCGCCGCTGCCGGTGCGGGCGTTGACGGTCACCGGGTAGGTCAGGGTCAGCTTCTCCCCGGCGGCCAGGGCACCGCTCCAGCGCACGTGTCCGTCCACGATCGGGACCTCGAACTCGGGGCCGTCGCCGATGCGAGCGGTCGCCGCCTCACCCACCGGGGTGGCATCATCCAGGACACCGGCCAGGGTGTTATCCACCGCGAGCGGGGCGCGCTCGGACCAGGCACCGGGACCGGGGTTCTCGACGGTCAGCCGGTAGTCCAGGCGCTCGCCGCGCAGGGCGGTACCGGCGAAGGCCTCACCGTCGCGCAGCAGTTCACCGCTTACCCGCGGGGCCGCCGGGGCGAGCTGTAGCTGCACCGCACAGGGCTGGGTCGCCGGGCCGCAGGTGGCCGGGGCGATGGTGCCGATTCCGGGGATCTCGGCGGTACCGATCGCCTCGTCCCGCAGGGTGCCTCGGCGCAGGTCCTCGGGCACGGTCACCGTGTAGGCGAGGACCGCGGGCTGATCCCCGGGCAGTTCAAAGCGCGGGGTGGTCACCCGGCCGGCGGCGAGCTTCAGGGTGGTCGGGGCGGCGGATCCCACGGTCAGGGTGGGATCACCCGCGAGCTCGGCCACGCCGAGGGTCTGAGACGGATTCGCCTGAATCTGCACACCCTCCACGGGCCAGCCGCCGATGGCCTCGGCGCGGATCCGATAGGTGAGCCGGTCGCCCGGGCTCACCGGAGATCCGCTGGTGAGCTCGGCACCGTGCTGATCGGTCACACTGAGGTTCATCCGCCAGTTTTCACCCACGCCGATCTTCAGCCGGTCGCAGGCGCTGAGGATCGGATCGGTCACCCCGGGATTGCGACTATCACCGCTCACGCAGGCCTCACCATCCAGCATCTTGGGGGTGGTGCCGCCGGCGGCGGGCTGCTGCATAACCTGGACCCTGAACGTGATGACCTTGGTCCCACCGGCCGCGAGCGGGCCGCTCCAGCTGAGGCGGTTGTCCACCACCGTGGCTCCGCCGGTCGGAATGCCCACCAGGGCACCATCGTCGAGGATGTCGCCGAGGTCCTCGCTCAGGGTCACCGGATTACCGGCCGCCCAGCCGGAGGCGGTATTCCACCCACCCTGGCCGGGGTTCTTGATCGTGATTGTGTACTCGCCCACGTCCCCCGCGCGCAGCGGACGGCTCGGGTTGGGTGCCTTGGTGAGGCCCTGGGTGATCCCCAGCTCGGGGTAGACCCGGCTCACGGTGTTGTCCCAGTCGGCGCACTGCGTGATCCGCGGACCATCGGGCAGCGCCTTATTCCCCGAGTCGCCGCTGGCACAGGAGTGCGCGGTGAGGTGCAGGTCGCCGGTATAGCGGTCGCTCACCTGCACCCGGTAGGCCACATACATCGTGGCCCCGGCCGGCAGCGGGAACGTGTGGGTTAGCGTGGTTCCCTCGATCTTGGGATCCACGACGGCGCAGTCCGAGCTCCAGGAGGTGGGGCTCGCACACGCGGCCGAGGCCCCCACCCGGGAACCGAGGAACACCGCATCGTCCAGGACCCCGGAGAGATCCTGGGTCACGGTGATCCGGCGATCCGCCGCCCAGCTGCTCGGGGCCGTCCACGCCGAGATCGACGGGTTGGTGACGGCCACGCCGTACTGCAGCACGTCGCCCGGGCGAATCTCGGTTCCCGGGCTGCCCGAGACCTTGGCCCACTGCTTGCCCAGCTTCATCTCGGGGAATACCGCGGTGAACGGAGTTTCGGTGCGCAGCTCGCGCACCAGGCGTCCTCCCTCGGGCAGATCCGGGTTTCCGGTTTCCCCGGTGACCACGCTGAGAGCCGTGAGGATCTGATCCCCCGGCACATCGTTCCTGATGGTTCCGCGGATAGTGAAGGCCTGGGTGGTTCCCGCCCCCAGCGGGAAGGTGACGTCGATCTTGCCAGCCTCTGTGGGGTCGCCGTAGGAGGTGCAGTAGACGGGTTGCCACGCGTTGTCCGGCTGGCAGGGTCCGGCGATCCCCGTCTGCGAGCCAAACCAGCTCGCATCATCGAGGAATCCGGAGAGATCCTGACTCAGCCGGAGGCGCTTATCCACCGACCAGGACGATGCTCCCGTCCACCCGGTCTTGCCCGGGTTGCTGATGCGCAGCGCGATCTGCACGCTATCGCCGGTGCGCAGTTCGGTGCCCGGGGAACCGGAGACCTTGACGATCTTCTGGGTCGCCAAAAGCTCGGGATAGGTGCGCTGGAAGGCCAGCTGGCTCTGCGCGGTGCGGGTGATGACCCCGGCGTCCGCCCGGGTGGTGTCGCCGGTGTTTCCAGTGACCACCGAGGCCGTGCGGATCAGCTGGTCCCCGGTGAAGCCGTTGTGCACCACACCGCGAATGTTGAAGGCCTGGGTGGTGCCCGCGGCCAGGGCGAAGGTCTGGGTCACCTTTCCACCGCTGGTATCGCTGCCAAAACCGGGGCAGTAGTTCGGATCCCAGGCGTTGGGGGCCATACAGTTCCCCGAGATGCCCTGCTGGGCGCCACCGTAGCTCACATCGTCGAGGAATCCGGAGAGGTCCTGGGTGTAGGTGAGTCGCTTGTCCACCGACCAACTCGAGGGGCCGGTCCACCCGGTCTTGCCGGGGTTTTTCACCCGGACGGCCACCTGGACCACGTCCCCGGGCAGGAGGTCGGTACCGGCGGAGCCGCTCACCTTGGTCAGCGTCTGGGTCAGCTCGGCCTCGGGATAGGCCCGATTGAAGCCCAGCGTGGCCTGCGCGGTGCGCGTGAGCACGCCGCCGTCGGCCTGGGTTGCATCCCCGGGATTCCCGGTCACCGTGGCGGTGGTGCGCAGGTTCTGATCGCCGGGGAAGTCGTTGCGGATCACACCCCGAATATTGAACGCCTGGGTGGTTCCGGCCGCCAGGGAAAAGGTCCAGGTGAGTTTTCCGTCAGCCCCCACGGCCCCCATCACCGGGCAGTAGTTGGTGTCCCAGCTGGCCGGCGGTTGGCAGTTGCCCGAGGTGCCCTGGAGGGCGCCCACGAGGGACACATCGTCGAGGAAGCCGCCGAGGTCCTGGGTATAGGTGAGCCGCTTATCCGAGGACCAGCTGGAGGGTCCGGTCCACGCGGTCTTCGAGGGGTTCTTGACCCGCACCGCGATCTGCACGGTGTCCCCGGGCAGGATCTCGGAGCCCGCGGACCCGGACACCTTGGCCATGGTCTGGGTCATTTCCAGCTCGGGGAAGGTGCGGGCGAAGCTCAGCTCGCTCTGCGCGGTTCGGGTGATCCGACCGTCGTTCTCGCTACTTGTATCCCGCGGGTTACCGGTGAGCAGGGCCGAGGTCACAATCCGCTGATCTCCCGGATAGTCGTTGCGCACGATCCCGCGAATGTTAAAGGCCTGAGTGGTCCCCGCGGGCAGGGAGAACGTCATGCTCAGCTTGCCGTCGGGGCCGGGCAGGCCCGCGTTGGCACAGTAGTTTCCATCCCAGGCGTTGATCGGTTGACAGTTCCCCGAGGTACCCTGGTTTGCCCCGCCGTAGGTCACATCATCGAGGAACCCGGAGAGGTCCTGCACGTAGGTCAGGCGCTTATCCACCGACCAGGAGGTCGCGTCGGTCCAGCCGGTCTTGGCGGGGTTTTTCACGCGGACCGCGATCTGGACCACGTCGCCGGGCAGCAGGTCGGTGCCGGTGGATCCGGCAACCTTGGTCATCGTCTGGGTCATCTCGGCCTCGGGGTATACCCGATCAAACCCGAGCATGTCCTCCTTGGTGAGCACAATCCGTCCGCCGTTATCCAGCTTCGGGTTTCCCGACTCCCCGGAGATCTGCACGGCCGTGCGCATCCGCTGATCGCCGGCGAAATCGTTGCGCACCACCCCGCGGATGTTGAACGCCTGGGTCGCGCCCGCGGGCAGCGAGAACTTCATGCTCAGCTTGCCGTCGGCGCTCGGCAGGCCCGCGTTGGCGCAGTAGTTGCCGTCCCAGGCATTGATCGGCTGACAGTTCCCCGAGGTCCCCTGGTTCGCCCCGGCGTAGGTCACGTCGTCGAGGAACCCGGAGAGGTCCTGGCTGTAGCTCAGCAGCTTGTCGGCGGTGGTGGACGTGGGGGCCGTCCACCCGGTCTTGCCGGTGTTGGTGGCGCGCACGGCGATCTGGATGGTGTCGCCGGGGAGGATCCCCGATCCACTCGACCCGGCAACCTTGGTGATGACCTGGGTCATGGTCAGCTCGGGATACAGCGGGGTCACCTCCGGGGAGACCGCGGCACCGCGGGTCAGCACCGGGCCGTCGGGACGGGTGGTATCGCCGGTATCCACGCTCACCCCCACTCGGGAGTTCAGCTTGAGGTCGCCGGTGAAATCGTTGCGCAAAACCGCTCGGGCGCTGAGGTACTGGATCCCGCCGGGGGCCAGGGTCATCGGGACGTTGATCATCCCACCGGCGCTCGGGTTTCCCACCGAGGGGCAGTAGGCCGGGTTCCAGGAGGTGTTGGTGCTGCACAGGCTGGACACCCCCGAGATCGCCCCGCCGAAGGCCGCATCGTCGAGCACACCGGAGAGGTCCAGGGCCACATTGGCGCGGCGATCCGGGGACCAGGAATTCGGGCCGATCAGATTGAGGTCGCCGGTGTTTTTTACCGTCACGAAGAACTGAATCACGTCCCCGGGCACCAGGTCGCCGCCGGTGCTCCCACTCACCTTGGCCCAGCTCTGGGTCACCTCAAGGTCGGCGGCGGAGTGCACCAGGGTCGCGGTGTTCTCGGCGCAGCGCTCGATCGGGTCGATCCCCGCGCCGGCAGGGGCACCACTCACGCATCCGCTCACGCGGACCCGATCGTCGCCGCGGCGGAAGTCATCCACCTGCGCGATCAGGGTGAGCACCTGGGACTTCCCGGCGGCCAGCTCCCCCGACCAGGTCAGTGTGGGCGCGTTACCGGCCCGGGCAAACAGCCCAGAATTGGTGAGGCGGGCGTCATCAAGGAGGTCGGCGATGTCGAGGCTGACCTTCGCGGGGTTCGCCCGGGTCCACGCGTTGACTCCGGTGTTGGTGACCGTGACGGTGTAGGTCACCTGGTCCCCCGGACGCAGCGCCGCGGCCGGGTTGGGGGTCTTGGCCGCCGCAATTGTCACACCCAAATCCCAGTCGGCCGGTTGGGCGGCCATCGCCCGGGCGGTTTCGGTTGGGGCGGTCTCGGGCGGGGCGGTCTCGGGCGGGGCGGTCTCGGGCGGGGCGGTCTCGGTGAACGTTGGGCGGGCCTGTGTCGCGGCGGTGAGGTCGGGGAGTTTCAGCGTCGCCAGGCCGGTGCCCGCGGATCCCCGGGATGCGGGTGTCGAGGCCGCGGGTGCCGACGAGGCATCCGCGGTGGCCTCGGGTGCGCCGGATGCGGCCACCAACAGCGCCTGCGAGGGTGCCGTCGGTGCCGTCCCCTGCTGCGCCGACGCCTGCGCCCCGATCATGAGCCCTGCCAGGGTCGCGAACCCCAGAATCCCCAGGGTACGAAGCGCGAGGCGTCGCCGAGCAGGACGGGTCACGGGCAGGCGGGCGTGTTTGGGCATTTCGGGGTGCTTTCGGGTCCGACCGGAACTCCCCATCGGCCCGGCGGGGCAGGGGGTACACGCCGGGGAGCGAAACGGGGGAATCGTGGGAGAGGGTGAACGCCACCAGAACCCGGCGTTCCCCCTCAGTGTATCGGGTGTGGCACGCCCGGCCGCGCGCCCGCACGGGAAAATTCATACCCCGTTCGGTGGGTGGCCAAACGCAGAAAACGGGGCCCACCCACGATCGCTCGCGGGCAGGCCCCGTTCCCACCAGTTTCCCTAGACGTGCACCTCACGCTCATGCTCGGCGTGCTTGGGTGGTTCGATCTGGAAGGTCGAGTGCTCCACATCAAAGTGGTCGTGCAGGCAGTCGGAGAGCCGGTCCAGCAGCGCCCCCACCTCCCCGCGTTCGAAGACCTCGTCCTCGGCCACCACGTGGGCGGTGAAGACGTGCTCCCCCGAGGTGATCGACCACAGGTGCACATCGTGGACCTCGCGCACCCCGTCCGCCCGGGCGATGTGGGCACGCACGTCCTCAACCGAGGTGTCCACCGGGGTGGACTCGTTGAGTACACGCCACACATCGCGCAGCAGCAGGTAGGCCCGCGGCAGGATGAACGCGGCAATCGCCAACGACACGATCGCGTCGGCGGGCGCCCAGCCGGTGAGCATGATGATGATCGCGGCCACGATAACGGCCACCGATCCCACCATGTCGCCAAACACCTCGAGGTAGGCACCGCGCAGGTTGATCGAGGACTTTGCCCCGGCCCGCAGAATCAACATCGACACGATATTGGCGGCAAGACCCACGATGGCCACCAGGAGCATCGGCACCGGCAGAATCTCCGCCTCGGTGGGGGCGGTCAGCCGCTGAATCGCCTCCAGGGCGATGCTGATCGAGACGCCGCAGAGAATCAGACCGTTGATGAGCGCGCCAAACACCTCCGTCCGGCGATATCCATAGGTCGCACGGGCGGAGGCGGGGCGGGCCGCGAGGGTCATCGCGGTGAGGGCCACGATCAGGCCGATCAGGTCGCTGAGCATGTGCCCGGCGTCGGCCAGCAGGGCCAGCGAGCCGGTGAGCAGGCCACCGATGACCTCGGCCACAAACACCGTCGAAACGATGCCGATGACAATCAGGAGTCGTTTTTTGGACGTGGTTGCGGGTGCGTGATCGTGTGCCATGCTTCCACGCTACAAAGCCCGTTCCGAAAGGGCTAGGCCGACACCGTAGATAGGAATGATAGCAGTTATCAATATCCGGCTGACCGGGGGTTTCTAGGCCCCGATCAGACCGTTCAGCACCGGAATCGCACGCTCGAACGCGCGGGCCCGGTGACTCGCCTGATTCTTCTGCTCGGGGGTCAGCTCGGCGGCGGAGACCTCAAACTCGGCGGGCAGGAACACCGGGTCATAGCCGAACCCGTTTTCACCCTGGGGCTCGCGGGCGAGGGCACCGGTCCAGATGCCCACCACCACGTCCTCGCTGGGCTCCGAGCCGTCCACGCCGGGGTTCACGATCGCGATGTTGCAGACAAACTGTGCGCCGCGGTGCTCGGGGGCGATATCCGAAAGCTGTGCGAGCAGCAGTTCGAGGTTCGCGCGGTCGTTCTTGCCCGGGCCGGCCCAGCGTGCCGAGAAGATGCCGGGGGCACCGCCCAGCAGGTCCACCGCGATACCGCTGTCATCGGCGAGCGCGATCTTGCCGGTGTGCGCGGCGGCCACGCGGGCCTTAATCAGCGCGTTCTCGGCAAAGCTGGTGCCATCCTCCACCGGGTCGGGCCCGTCATAGGCGACGATGTTCAGTCCCGGCAGCGCGCCGCCGAGGATCTTCTGGAACTCCTCCACCTTGTGCTGGTTGTGGGTCGCCAGGACCACCTCGATGCTCATCGCGCGCCACCTTCGAGGGCGGCGAACTGCAGCTCCTTGAGCTCGGCGGAGGAAGCCACGGCCAGATCCAGCAGCTTGTTCAGCTCGTCACGGTCAAACGGTGCGCCCTCGGCGGTGCCCTGCACCTCGACGAAGCGGCCGTCACCGGTCAGCACCACGTTCATGTCGGTCTCGGCGCGGACGTCCTCGACGTAGGCCAGATCCAGCATCGGCACGCCGTCGATGATGCCCACCGAGACCGCGGCCACCGAGTCGGTCAGCGGCTGAGCCTTGGGACCGATGTGCTTACGCTCACGCGCCCACTCGATCGCCTGGGCCAGCGCCACATAGGCGCCGGTGATCGCGGCGGTGCGGGTACCGCCGTCGGCCTGCAGCACGTCACAGTCGATCACGATGGTGTTCTCGCCCAGTGCCTTGGTATTGATCACCGCGCGCAGGCTGCGACCGATCAGACGGGAAATCTCGTGGGTGCGTCCACCAATCTTGCCCTTGACGGCCTCGCGGTCGTTGCGGGAGTTGGTGGCCCGGGGCAGCATCGCGTATTCGGCGGTGACCCAGCCCTTGCCCTTCCCGGTGAGCCAGCGCGGCACACCCGGGGTGAAGGAGGCGGTGCACAGCACCTTGGTGTTGCCGTAGCTGATCAGCGCCGATCCCTCGGCCTGAGCGCTCCAGCCGGGCTCGATGGTGATGGTACGCAGCTGATCGGGGGTCCGGCCATCGGCGCGGGTCGTGTTGCTCACGCGGAGCTCCTTCGGGTTGGGGCGAGCCTAGCTCGCGGCGGGGTTCTGGGTGGTGGTTTCGCGCTGCAGGGTGCGCAGATCGCCGAGGTCGATGACGCCGGTCTGCACGAGGTCCACGTGTGAGATCTCGCGACCCACCAGGCGGGTGGCGAGCTCAAGGAACTCGCTCTCGCTCTGGCCGGTGGCCTCGTAGTGGTGCTGGGGCGGGGTGATCGCGGTGCGCTCCTGCCCCATCGATACCAGCTGGCGGTAGACGTCGTTGGCGGTTTCCGAGTCGCTGGAGACCAGGGTCACGTCCGGCCCCATCACGTAGCTAATCGCACCCTTGAGGAAGGGGTAGTGGGTGCAGCCGAGCACCAGGGTGTCCACGCCCGCCTCACGCAGCGGTCCCAGATACTCCTCGGCGACGGCCAGCACCTCTGGGCCGGTGGTGATGCCGTTTTCGACAAACTCCACAAACTTCGGGCACGCCTGGGTGAACAGCTCCAGCTCGGGGGCCGCGGCAAACGCGTCCTGATAGGCGCGGGAGCGGATGGTACCGGCGGTGCCAATCACGCCCACACGGTTGGTGCGGGTGACCCGCACGGCGCTGCGCACGGCGGGTTGGATGACCTCGATGACCGGGACCGAGTAGCGCTCGCGCGCATCCCGCAGGACCGCCGAGGAGGCGGTGTTGCAGGCAATCACCAGCATCTTGACACCCTTGGCGACCAGGTCGTCCATCACCTCAAGCGAGTAGCGACGCACATCCGCGATGGACTTGGGGCCGTACGGAGAGTGGGCGGTATCCCCCACGTAGAGGATCTGTTCTCGCGGCAGCTGATCCTGAATAGCGCGGGCGACGGTGAGTCCCCCAACGCCGGAGTCAAAGATCCCAATTGGTGCATCATTCACACCCTCAACCCTACTACCGCGCCCCGGCACCCCTCGTGCACCGGGACGGCGCGGGACACAGAAACGTCCCCACCTCCCCGGCCGGTTTGCGGGAGATGAGGACGTCGTCGGGGCACCCCGATGCCGCACCCGGCGGCCTTGTGGGCCGGGGTGCGGCGGCTGCCGGGAGGCTTACTCGGCGGGGGTAACCGGAATGGTGGCGGCGGCCGCGCGACGACGCGGCGCGATGGTCAGGATGACCCAGCCGATGATGCCAAAGAGGATCCCCACACCGATCACAAACGCCGAGACGCCGTAGGACACCACCGAGGTAAACAGCGAGGTACGCAGGAACGACGCGTTCATCACGGTTGCGCGCATCGGGTCTTCCTTGTCCAGCTCGGCGTAGGTCTTGCCGTCGGTCATGTTTTTGGCGTGGGTGCTGATGATGTCGGCCTGCGCAAACGCGGAGAACGGACCGGCCACGTCGGCACCACCGAGGAAGGCGGCATCCTCGCTCACGGTGATCTTCTCGGCGCGCAGCTGGCTAGTCACCACGCCCCAAACGGTTCCACCGGCGATAATCATCACGGCTGCGGCGAGCAGCGCGATGAATCCGGCCCAGCGCAGTGCGAGGGCCTTGCCGGGGGTGATGCTCAGGGTGACGGGTGCTGTGGTTTCGGACATAACTGCTCCTTGTAGTTGGGTGATCGCGTTTGTGACGCAATCCCGACGTGGTCTTTCGACCAACAATCGCCCCCGGAACCTGCCCGGGAACTGCGATGCTCACGGTGCGAGTACTTGCATGCTAATCGTGTGTTAGCCATTCCGTTTCGGTCATGACGCCCCCAGTATGGGGCTGATGTCGGATCGCGAAGATAGACAACGAATGTCGCGGATTTCTGCGGATCGGCGCGATCCCGATCCGTTAATTCGTGCACCCCGGATGCGGAAAGGTTCACGAACTGGCTAGGCTGGCGAGGTGAACACTTCAACCGCACTTCACACCGACCGCTATGAGCTCACGATGATCGATGCCGCGTTCGCGCGCGGCACCGCCACCGAGCACTGTCTCTTCGAGGTATTTGCCCGCCGCCTCCCCGGCGCGCGCCGCTACGGCGTCGTGGCCGGAACCGGCCGTCTGCTCGAACTGATCCGGGACTTCCGCTTTGGCGAGTCCGAGCTGCGGTGGCTCAGTGACAACAACGTGGTGGGCACCGAAACCCTGGACTGGCTCGCCGACTACCGATTCCGCGGCAACATCTGGGGTTACCAGGAGGGCGAGGTCTACTTCCCCAACTCCCCCATCCTGACCGTCGAGGCCAGCTTTGCCGAGGGGGTCATCCTGGAGACCCTGGCACTCAGTGTCCTGAACTATGACAGCGCGGTAGCCAACGCCGCGACCCGCATGGTCACGGCCGCCATCGGCCGCCCGCTCTCGGAGATGGGCTCACGCCGGGCCAATGAGGAGGCCGCCGTGGCCGCCGCGCGCGCCGCCTATATCGCCGGCTTCGGCGCGACCAGCAACCTGGAGGCCGGACGCCGCTGGGGCATTCCCACGATGGGCACCGCCGCCCACGCCTTCACCCTGCTGCACGCGAGCGAGGAGGAGGCCTTCCAGGCGCAGATCGACAAGCTCGGGACCAAAACCACCCTGCTGGTAGACACCTACGATGTGCACCGCGGTGTGGAGACGGCCATCCGGGTGGCCGGGCCCGAACTCGGCGCGATCCGTCTGGACTCGGGTGACCTGCCCACGCTGGTCACCGAGGTCCGGGCCCAGCTCGACTCGCTGGGTGCCACCGGCACCAAGATCACCGTAACCAACGACCTGGACGAGCACGCCATCGCAACCCTCGCCGCCTCCCCGGTGGACTCCTACGGCGTGGGCACCTCGGTGGTCACCGGGTCGGGCTCCCCCGCCGCGAGCATGGTTTACAAGCTGGTGGCCCGTCGCGGCGAGGACGGCTCCTGGATTCCGCTGGCCAAGAACTCCGAGGGCAAGGCCTCGATCGGCGGCAAGAAGACGCCGATGCGTCGCCTCTCGGCCTCGGGCCGCGCCAACCAGGAGCGCATCTACATCGGCGACACGGCCCCCGAGACCGAGGTGACCGAGCGAGCACTGAACGTGCCGCTGATCGTGGACGGCGTCATCGAGGAACGCTACCTGGGTGCCGCCGGCACCGCGCTGGCCCGCGAGCACCGCGCCACCGCGGTGAGCGAGCTGCCGGCCGGGGCCTTCCGCCTGGGACGCGGCGACGCGGCGATTCCCACGGTCTTTATCGGTAACTAGCCGCGAATAAGAGGAGAGGGGTCCGCCGGCTGGCGGGCCCCTCTCTCGTTAGCCGTGGGCGGCGAGGGTGCCGGTCAGCAGGTCGAGCAGGCGCGCATTATTGATGCGTGTCACCACCTCGATCGGCGCGGGCGCGGCACCCGGCGCGGGCAGCGCATCCGGGGCCCAGCGCACCGTGCGACCACGGGTCGGCCCCGGCAGCAGGTCCACGCTGATGTCCAGATCGCGGGTGTCCACGGTGCCCGGATCCAGCAGTAGTGCCACGGTGACCACATCGTGAATCCACATCCCGCCGATGCCCCGGGTCCTGGCCGAATAGGTGATCCAGGGTCGCAGGGTGGGCACCAGTGCGCGGGTCAGCCGGGTGTCCAGGCGTTCGATCCGGTCCAGGTCCGCGTGGGTCATCAGCGTCGTGGTGGTGGCATCCATCGGGACCAGGGTGATGCGGGCACCGCTGGAGAGCACAATCGCCGCCGCATCCGGGTCCACCCCGAAGTTGGTGTCTACCGGATAGCCCTCCACCTCAAAGACGCCACCCATGATGATGATGCGCGCCACGTTCCGGGCGAAGTCCGGAAACAGACGGGTGGCCAGCGCCAGGTTGGTGAGCGGACCGATCGCCACAATCGTGATCTCGCCGGGATGGGCCCGGACCATCTCACCGAGCACCTGAGCCGCGGGAATCCCCGGCACATCGTGGGCGGCGCGGGGACGCGGGGCCGATCCCCAGGTTTTGGTCACCGTGGCATCGGCGTCCTCCCGGTCCAGGTGTGTGCGCCAGCGTTCGGGCGGCTCCACCAGCGCACGCTCGGCCCCCAGGTAGATTGGCACCTCAACCCCGAAATTCTCGATCAGGGTTTGCGCCGCGGCAAAGCCGAGCGCGCTCGGGGTGTTGCCGGAAACCGTGGTGATGGCCGCGAGGGTCAGTTCGGAATCGGCGGCCACGGCGAGCGCCAGGGCCAGCCCGTCATCCACATTGGCCCCGGGCACCCCGTTACCGGGATCGCAGTCGATCACGATCCTCACGAAGAAGCCCCCGTCCGCGACCCGGGCCGTTCGGCCGCGGTCCTTTCCACCGTCACTTGCTCCGTTGTCGGCCGTTCGGCCGCGGGTTGCTCCGCTGCCCGCCGCTCCCCCGCCGAGCCCGACGCGGCGCGCAGCGCCCGCTCCGACGGGGTGCGTCGATACTCGCACCCGCAGGAGCGTCGGCGGACCAGCTCGACGTCGCAGACGGTCACCGGATACTCGGCTCGAGCACTCCGAATCAACAGGTCGATGGCACGATCCGAGATCGCCTCGATCGGCTGTTCGATGGTGGACAGGGCCGGAATCGAATATTCGGCGTTGGTGGTGCCGTTGAAGCAGATCACCGCGAGGTCCTCGGGCACCCGCACCTCAAGCTCGGCCGCCGCCGCCAGCAGCCCCAGGGCCTGCTGCTCATTGGAGGCGAACACCGCATCGGGACGGGTCTCGCGCTCCAGGAGTGCCCGCCCGGCGAGGTACCCGCCGCCCCGGGTGTAGGTCCCCTCGATCTGAAGATCGGCGCGGGCGGCGTCACCGAGCGCGTCCCGCCAACCCTCGCGTCGGTCGCGGGCATTTTGCTGTTCCAACGGTCCGGTGATGATCGCCACCGCGTCTCGACCGTGCTCGATCAGATGCCGGGTGGCCGCGGCCGAGGCTGCCCGCTCATCCACTCGCACGCCGATGATCCCGGGGCCCGCGGGGGGCTCGTCCAGGACCACCACCGGGACCTTACCCACGGCCTGATCCAGCCACGGATGGTCCCGGTCCACCCCGTAAAACAGCAGTCCGTCGATGCGGTGCTGGAGGAAGGTGCCCACCAGATCCGCCTCGCGGGCCGGATCATCCGCGGAGTCGCCAAGCAGCAGGGTGAAGCCGCGCCGGTAGGCGGCCCCCTCGATCGCATGCGCGAGGGCGGCCACAAACGGGTTGGCAATATTGGGTACGATCAGCCCGAAGGTGCGGGTGGATCCCGAAGCCAGGGCCCGGGCGATCCCGTCGGGACGATACCCGGTGGACTCGATCGCCGCCAGGACCCGCGCCCGGGTCGCCTCGGCGACCGGGCGCGGACCATTATTGACCACGTAGCTGACCACGGCGACCGAGGTTCCGGCCACCCGGGCCACGTCGGTGCGGGTTACTTTTTCCCTACTCACACGGTTCCCATCCGAGCCTCGGCATCATCGGTGGCATCGTGAATCAGGTTGAGGTCGCGGCCGCGGGTTTCCGGGGCCTTGAAGGTGGTGAACAGCCCGATCGCCGCCATGACCACCCAGTACAATGCTAGCGGCCACCACGCACCAAACGCGGCCAGCAAGCCGGCCGCCACGGCGGGTGCGGTGCCTCCGGAGAGGATCGATCCGATCTCCTTGGCCAGCGCCATCTTGGTGAAGCGGTTGCGGGCACCAAACAGCTCGACGCCGTAGGCCGCCTGGACACCAAAGATTCCCAGTGAGGCGATGCTCATCCCCACAATAATGATCGCCATCACCACCGCGGTGTTGCGGGACTGGATCAGCGCAAACGCCGGGAACGCATAGGCCACCAGCAGAATACAGAACCAGCGATAGGTGATCCGACGTCCGAAGCGATCCGAGAGCCAGCCCGCAAACGGGATCACCGCAAAGCCGATCAGCGAGGCGATCAGCACCGCGGCGGTGGGCACCGACTTATCCACCATCAACACGGTGGCCACATAGCCGATCAGGAACCCCTGGGCCATATAGGAGGGACCGTTCTCGCCGATGCGCAGCCCCAGCATCACAAAGAACGCGCGGTTGCGACGCCAGAACGAGCGGGTGTCCACCGCGCGAATGGCCTCGGTGCGGGCGGCAATCTGCTCGCGCTGCTTGGTAAAGACCGGGGTCTCCTTCATGGTGCGGCGCAGGACCAGGGCGAAGCCGGCGATCAGAATGCTGGCCAGGAACGGGATCCGCCACCCCCAGCTGGTCAGATCCTCCTTGGGCAGCTGAACCACCAGGAGCCAGGCGGTCGAGGCCAGCAGGGTACCGCTGTTGGACCCGAGGGCGACGATCGAGGCCACCAGTCCGCGGCGCTTAAACGGGGCAAACTCGGTCAGCACGATCGCGGCGCCGGAGAGCTCGGCACCGGCCCCGAAGCCCTGCAACACTCGCAGAATCAACAGCAGGATCGGGGCGAGCGCGCCGGCCTGGTCATAGGTCGGCAGCAGTCCGATCAGGGTGGTGGCCCCTCCCATCAGCGCGATGGTGATGACCATGACCGCCTTGCGGCCGTGCCGGTCGCCGATCCGGCCGAAGAACCAGGCACCCACCGGGCGGGCAAAGAAGCCGACCGCGTAAGTCGAGAAGCTTGCCAGCAGCGCGATGGTGGGCGAGGACTCGGGGAAAAACAGGGTGTTGAACACGAGTGCGGTGGCGAGGCCGTACAGCGCGAAGTCGACGTACTCCATCGTGGTGCCAAGCCAGGATGAGAGGGTGGCGGTCCGAAAGCTCTTTTTGCCCTCGGGGGTGGAAAGCGCATCATCCGTCACGAGGACGGGGGCGGACTGGGAGGGTTCCACGGGGGTTTCCTTTCACGCGGTCTGTGCCGCGGCTCTGGGCGGGGAGAAGGGTCTACCCGCGTAGAGTCTGCGCAAAATCTACGCGGGTAGAACACCTGCTTACGGTAAGCAGCACCCGCGATGCTTGACAAGCCCCGTGGCCGCAAAACACCCACTGTTCACCCACTCGTCGCCCGGGCTTACCCCCTCGGGGCACACACAAAACGCCCCGCTTGCGAGGTCCGGTCCTCGCGGCCGTGGCGACCGCCACCATGCGGGGTGGGGTCAACAACCGCGAGAACCCGCCGGGCAGCGGGGCGTTGATTGGTGGGTCTAGCTATCGCGCAGACGCGCGTACACTTCCTTGCAGGCCGGGCAGACCGGGAACTTTTCCGGGTCGCGACCGGGGGTCCACTTCTTGCCACAGAGCGCGCGCACCGGCTTACCGGTCATCGCAGACTCCAGGATCTTTTCCTTCTTCACGTAGTGCGAGAAGCGTTCGTGATCGCCGGGCTCGATGGCCTCCTCGTTGAGAAGCTTTTCCAGCTCGCGGTCAAGCAGGGCGGTGCCGCCGCCGTCCGGCGTACCGTTCGGGTCGGAGATACTCAGGTTCACGTCGCTCATGCCTTCAGTTTAGGACGTTTACCCGGATAATGCGCGTCCCTAGTGGGAGGTCGCAAACTCCATCAGCTCCGCGGTGTGACGCGTGTAATAGCGTGCCCCGGCAATCACTCCCAGCACGAGCACCAGCACCCCGACCCCGAGGCCCACCGCGAGGGTCGGCCAGATCATCGAGGTGGCACCCCCGAAGGCCCGGACCGCGAGAAAGACCACCGGGACGCTCAGCACCACGGTGCCGATCAGGCTCAGCGCCTGCACCCGAGCCGAATAGCCACCACCCGCCTGCGGCTGCTGGAACGGGCTATCTCCGGGCTGAACCGCCGGATACGGGGTGCGCGCCGAGAAGTACGAGGCGAGACCGAGGCCGGTGAGCAGGATCCCACCACACACACCGATCAGCACCGGCAACATCTCGGGCACCCCACCCAGAGTCACCGAGATCGGCGCTCCGATCGCGATCACCAGGACACCCAGCACGAAGACGGGCAGGATCCGACCGATCCGATCCGCGCGGCCCGAAACCCCGGAGGTCACGTGCAGCCAGAGGGCCGAGGAATCCAGGGCCAGATCATTATGCGGTGCCCAGGCGATAAAGAGGACGATGATCGGCAGCGGCAGCAGGCTGAGCGCCGACCAGGATACCCCGGCAATGTTCAGCGCAAATACCGCCACGATCGGGACCAGGGGCACGATCAACAGCGAGGTGATGTAGCGCGGATCACGGAGCCAGTAGGTCAGCGAGCGTGCGGCCACGGCCGCGGTAGCCCCGGCGGGAACCCGGGCGAACCAGCCCAGGTGGATGCCGGCCGGCACGTCGGGCCTACTCACCGAGCGCACCAGATATGTGCAGAGCACACCCCAGGCAGCAAACAGCACGATCACCGTGAGCACGGCGATCGCCAGCCTTCCGGCCAGTGCCCCGCCGCTGCCCGGTTCGGCCAGCAGCCAGGCGGCACCCAGCGGGGTCCACCCGGCAACCTCGGACACCGAGCCCAGACGTTCCGGACTCCCCAGCGCGAGCACCACGGTCCCGAGAGCCAGCACCACCAGGATCACCGTAACGAGACCGCGTAGCCCGCGACGGGCCGGCTCACGCAGCTGCCCACCGAGCGCCGATCCCACCCGG
Organism: Mycetocola sp. BIGb0189; assembly: GCF_024810155.1. NCBI lineage: Bacteria > Bacillati > Actinomycetota > Actinomycetes > Micrococcales > Microbacteriaceae > Mycetocola > Mycetocola sp. BIGb0189. Next base: position 282,106 of record NZ_JANUED010000002.1, on the reverse strand, counting down.
ATCAGGAGTGACCCGGTCAGCGGAACCAGGACGGTGGTCGCCAGTGCCGGACCGACCGCGTCACTCTGAGCAGATGCCAACCCGAACCCCGCGATGCCGCCAAGCAGCAGGAGCACCAGGGTCGGCAGGCTCAGCAGTCCCGACAGGATGAGCCCACCGGCGAGGGTGCGCGGGGCGATGCCGAAGCCCGCGTATCCCCGGGGATCCAGCGTGCTGGACACCCGAGACACCAGGGGTACCAGAAAGCAGCCCAGGAGGACCGCGCTGCCGCCCACGCCGATCAGAGCGCGCAGCAGTGCCGGATCCACCTCGGTGGGTTCCTGGAACAGCGTCGCAAACAGATAACAGGCGGCCGCGGCCAGGATCAGGAGGAGGACCCGCCCGGCCACGGCCCGCGGTTCCCCCCGAAAGGCGTTGAGGAGGGTCTGAACTCTTAGTCGGAGAAGCTGTGCAACCATTCCAGGCCCTCCGCGGGATCGGTGGGCGAGGACAGCTCGGCAAACTTCTCGGCCAGGGTGCCGTTTCCACGCACCTCGGCCACGGTGCCCTGAGCCAACACGGTGCCACTGACGATGATCGAGACGTGATCGCATACCCGCTCGATCAGCTCCATACCGTGGCTTGAAAGCACCACGGTACCCCCGTGATCCACGTAGTTACGCAGGAGCGTTAGGAGTCGATCCACCGACACCGGGTCCACGGATTCAAAGGGCTCATCCAGTACAAGCAGACGCGGGGAGTGAATCAGCGCCGCGGCAAGGGCGACCTTTTTACGCATACCCACCGAGTAGTCCGACACCAGGCGCCCCAGCGCCTCGGTGAGACCAATTGCGGCGGCCAGATCGGCGATGCGGGTGCGCACGGTGGCGGCGCTCAACCCACGCAGGGTGCCCGAGTAGTGCAGGAACTGTGCACCGGTGAGACGCTCAAACAGCCGCATGCGGTCGGGCAGGGCTCCGATGGTGCGCTTGGCCCGGTCCGGATCCGCCCACACATCGACCCCGTTGACCAGAATCTCTCCAGCGTCGGGACGCAGCAGCCCGGTGATCATCGACAGTGCGGTGGTCTTGCCCGCGCCGTTGGGTCCAACGATTGCCGAGAACGTGCCGGTGGGCACACGCAGATCCAGGTTGTCCACCGCGTGGGTGCCGCCATAGTGACGGGTCAGCCCGCGCACCACCAGGACGTCCTCGGTGGGCTCGGCGGAGGTCGCGGTCTTCGTCGCGGGTGTCGCCGCCACCGGGGCTGCCTTCGCGGAGGTCTTCGCGGACTGGGCCGATCCGGCCGGAACCGCCGGACCTGCCTGAGTCGCCTGAGTCGCCTGAGTCGCCTGAGTCGCCTGAGCGGAGTCTTGCGCAGCCGCAGCCGCAGCCGCAGCCGTGGGAGCCTTCCGGACCGGAGCTTTCTTGGCCGGAGCTTTCTTAGCAGGAGCCTTCGCCACCGGCGCCTTCTCAGCCGGTGCATTCGCCGCCGGGGCCTTCGTAGCCGGTGCCTTCGTCGCCGAAGCTTTCACCACCGGAGCCTTCGTCGCCGGAGCCTTCGAAGCGGGAGGTGTTTTCGCGGAGGACGTTGCCGCCGGAGCTTCCGAGGTCGGAGCCGCAGCCGCAGTCGTCTTCGCGGGAGCCTTGGCAGCGGGCGCCCTCTTCGCCGGAGCCTTTCTCGCCGCGACCTTTTTCGCGGGCACCGTCGCGGGGGCGCTCTCCTCCGAATCCCGAGGCAGCGCACCGGAATCGGACGGATCCTTGACGGGTTGCGGACGCACGGGGGCCGCCTGCGCCGCGGCGGTCTTGGCCGTGGTCGCGCGCGGAGTGCGGGGCTTCGCCGGAGCCTTTTTCGCCGCCGGCGCCTTTTTCGCCGCCGGGGGTTTCCGAGCGGCGGAGGGCGCGCCGGTTCCCGATGAACCGGCGGCGGTTTTGCGCACGCCCGCGGAGGTCACCGGTGTTGACGAGTCGGCCGCCGACTTGGATCCTTCGGCGTCCCGCTCGGCATTCGCCTCCGGCTGCGGCCCTGATTCTGTGGTTCCCACAGTTGATGCCCCCATCATTTTTACGTCTTCGTTACCGGAGTTTCGACCGTGCCCGGCGCACCGACGCGGCTCGGATTTCCGCGGTTTTCCCTGCATTTACAAACTACCAACCGATGGATAAGATCCCGGTTAGGACCGGCCGCGTGGCACAACTCAAACCTGAGAAATATCCGAACGTCGTGTTACGAAACGACAACGACCCTCCGCCCTGTGCCCCGAACTGGGCATTTGCGGGCTAACGTAGATCAGGTGCATGACGGAGTGCGCATACAACATCTGTCCGGTGAACAACTGGCAAACCCGCCCACTCCGGATGCAACACCGCTCTGATAGGGAGTTACATTGACGACACAGGTAGTAATCCTCGCCGCGGGCATGGGCACGCGTCTGGGGCGCTCGCTCCCCAAATCACTGACCGAACTCAGCGACGGCCGCACCATCATGCAGCAGCAGTTCGACAACATCCACCACGCCTTCGGCAAGAAGGTCAAGATCACCGTGGTGGTGGGCTACAAGCTTGAGCACATCATCGAGGCATTCCCGGATGCCGACTTCGTTTTCAACGAGCAGTACGACCAGACCAACACCTCCAAGTCGCTGATGCGCGCCCTGGCAGCCTCCTCCAACGGCGGCGTGCTGTGGATGAACGGTGACGTGGTCTTTGACCCCGAGGTTCTGGTTCGCGCGGCCAAGGTTGTGGCCACCGACTCCTCGTTTGTCACCGTCAACACCGACAAGGTCTCCGATGAGGAGGTCAAGTACACGGTCGGCGCCGAGGGATACATCAAGGAACTCTCCAAGACCGTCAAGGGCGGTCTCGGCGAGGCCGTGGGCATCAACTACGTCTCCTCGAGCGATAAGGCTGCGCTGCTGCGTCAGCTGGGTCGCGTGGATGACCAGGACTACTTTGAGCGCGGCATCGAGCTCGCCATCGAGCAGGACGGCATGCTGGTTGAGCCGATGAACATCTCCGACTTCTACGCGGTCGAGGTCGACTTCGCCGAGGATCTCGAGCGCGCGAACCTCTTCGTCTAGATTGTGTGCGGGTGGGTAGCCACCCATTTCCCACGCTTTGAACACCCCGAGTCTTCGGCCCGCCTGCGGGTCGGCGTCACAGGGTGTTGCGTTTTTGCCGGTAGATTGAGGCTGTGATGAGTACGACCACCCCACCCCGGCCGCGCCGTTCCCGCGCCGAGCGCTATCGCAGCGCGCTCTGGCTGCTCACCAAACGGGACCTGCGTGTGCGCTATTCCACCAGTGCCCTGGGGTATTTCTGGTCCATCCTGGACCCGCTGGTCATGGCCGGAATCTACTGGTTTGTGTTTGTTGTGGTCTTCAAGCGGGACGGGACGATCGGCGAGGACCCGTATATCGTCTTTCTGATCGCCGGCCTGCTCCCCTGGATGTGGTTCACCGGAACCATCTCCGACAGCACCCGCGCGTTCCTGCGCGAGGCCAAGCTGGTGCGTTCCACCTCGATCCCCCGCACCATCTGGGTCGCCCGGCTTGTGCTCTCCAAGGGGCTGGAGTTTTTGGCTTCGATCCCGGTTTTGGTGATCTTTGCGGTGATTTTTGGGGCGCACGCCAACTGGTCCCTGGTGTGGACGTATCCGCTGGCGATCATCCTGCAGGCAACCCTGGTGCTGGGCATCGGTCTGATCGTGGCACCGCTGGTGGTGTTCTTCCGTGATCTGGAGCGCGCCGTGAAACTCATCCTGCGCTTCATGTTCTACGCCTCCCCAATCGTCTACTCGACCCTGGACATGCCCAAGGAGATTCAGTCCTGGGCCGCGCTGAACCCGCTGAGCGGCATCTTTGCGCTGTATCGTTCGGGGCTCTATCCCGAACAGCTGGTGGCCTTCCCGGTGATCATGTCCGTCATCATCTCGGTGGTGGTTTTGGGCATCGGCCTGCTCGTCTTCCGGCGCTGTGAGCGCGCGGTTCTCAAGGAGATCTAATGACCGAACCGATCATCTCGGTGACCGACCTGGGCATCCAGTTCCGCCGCAATAAGGCCCGTCGCCGCAGCTTCAAGGACCTGTTCGCCGGACGTAAGCGGCGGGCGCGCCCGAACCAGTTCTGGGCGTTCCGCAACCTCACCTTTGACGTGGCACCCGGCGAGGCCATCGGCGTGGTCGGCCGAAACGGCCAGGGGAAGTCCACGCTGCTCAAGCTGGTGGCCGGCGTCATCCTGCCCGATGAGGGTCGCGTTCGGGTCGGGGCCGGAGTTGCACCGCTGATCGAGATCACCGGCGGCTTTGTCAGCGACCTGTCGGTGCGCGATAACGTGTATCTGACCGCCGGGCTACACGGCATGTCCAAGGCCGAGGTCGCCGCAAGATTTGATGAGATCATCGACTTTGCCGAGATCCAGGATTTTGTTGACACCCCGTATAAGCACCTCTCCAGCGGCATGAAGGTGCGCATCGCGTTCTCGGTAATCGCGCAGCTGGATGAGCCGGTGATCCTGGTGGACGAGGTGCTGGCGGTGGGCGATAAGTCGTTCCGCGAGAAGTGCTACCGCCGCATCGACGAGTTGCTTTCGGCGGGGAGAACCCTGTTCTTCGTCTCGCATAACGAACGTGACCTTCGGCGTTTTTGCAGCCGGGGCCTGTACCTTGACAAGGGAAAGCTGGTCCTGGATGGGCCTATCGGCGAGGTTCTCGATCGCTATAACGAGGATTATAATAATCCCACGTCCTAATCCGGGCGGACCCGTCCGGACAGGGGGGAAGGGGCACGCATGGCGAAGAAACCACCGGTCTACGTGGTGACGGGGGTTCCCGAGCCCGAACGCTCCCCCGCTGATCCCGCCAGCATCGATGCGGTCCTGCTCCCCGACACCACCGCGTCGGCGATCCAGGGCGCTTCACGTCGCCCCGGTAAGCCGGGCCCCGTGGGCTCGACGACCGATCCAGCCTGGGTCCGCGGGATCGACCGCCTGCTTTCGGTTCAGCGTCCGCTGGTGCTCGCACATATTCGCTCGATTCGTCGCCGCCATCCCCATGCCACCGGTGATCAGATGGTGCGCATCCTGGAGCGCCGCTATCTGACCGCCGTCACCTCCGGCGGCGCCGCGGTCGGGGCCACCGCGATGGTGCCCGCGATCGGTACCGGCATCACCATCGCCCTCTCCGGCGTGGAGACCGCCGGTTTCCTGGAGGCCACCGCCCTGTTTGCGCAGTCGGTGGCCGAGGTCCACGGGATCGCCGTGAATGATCCGCTACGGGCGCGCGCCCTGGTGATGACCCTGATGCTCGGCAATGCCGGCAGCGACCTGGTCAAGAACTTCACCGGAGATATGCTCGGGCAGGGTAACAGCCGCCGGGCGCACTGGGGACGCACGATTGCCTCCTCGATGCCGCAAATGGTGATGGGTCCCTTTGCCGACCAGGTGAAGTCTCGCTTCATGAAGCACTTTGTCGCCACCCAGGGCACCACCCTGGTGGGCAAGGCCGTGCCCTTTGGCATCGGCGCGGCCATCGGCGGGGTGGGCAACCATGTGGCCGGGCGCGGGGTAGTCACCAGCGCGCGCACGGCCTTTGGCCCGGCCCCCGTGCGTCTTCCCCAGGAGCTCGAACCGTTGGAACGCGCCGAGCCCCTGGTGGGACGTGTCCGCTCGGGCATCCGCGACCTGGGTGAGAAGATCCCGCGAGCCCTACCCGGACGTCGACGCCCCGGAAAGCCCGAGGCCCCCGGGAAGAACCGCACATCGCGGCCCGAGGACCCTCAGAATCTCGCCTAGGCGTTCTCCTGGGCGGCGTATTCGTCCCACCGCTCCATCAGGGTGTCCACGGCCGCGTGGAAGCGTGCGGTCGCTTCCCCCGGGCTGGTGTCGCCAAAGTAGTGGCGTGACCAGCGGCGCAAACGGGCGGTCGCGTCGGCGTCATCGCGCACCCGCCCAACCTCGGCCACAATCCGTGCCGCCCCCTCGGTCGTGAGCCACTCACACTCCTGCAGATAGCCGCCCGCGTCGATCTCCGCCGCGGGGTTCACCGGACGGGTAACCAGCACGGGCTTGCCCACGGCGAGGCGATCGTAGATCATTGCCGAGATGTCCACGATGGCCACGTCCGAGGCGGCGAGCTGCCACCCAAGCTCGATGCCCTGGTCGTAGACGTGCTTGGCCTGGGGGTCGGCATGATTGGCGTGCTGGATCATCGAAATGATCTCGCGATTGGCCTGCGCATACGCGTGGTCCATGACGCCCGACCGCGGATGCGGGCGATAGATCACCCGATGCTGTCCGGTGGCCAGCAGGTTTTTGACCAGGGTGACACCATGCGTCGCGATGGATCCATAGGCCGCCGAGGCCCGGTCCCCCTCCCAGGTGGGGGCGTAAAGCACCACGGTGCGCTCATCCGGAACAAACGGCAGTCGACCGGCGAAGTGATCGGCCTGCGGGCGACCGATCGCGAAGGTGCGGCGATCCAGATCGTAGTCCCACAGCGCCTGGGTGAGCCGTTCTCGGGCGGCGTCTCCGGCGATGAAGGCGTAGTCATATGACTTGAACTGGTTCGTGGTCATATACATCTTGTCGCTCTCACCGTGATTGATAAACACGTGCCAGCGACGCCCGTAACGGAACATCTGGAAGTTTTTGGCGTTCTGATTGACGTAGAACACGATACGAATGTCCTGCTCCTCGAGGGTGTCCTCCAGCTCGCGGACCGTGCGCACGTAGGCCACATCCAGCGGGGATTCCTCCAGGAGCTGCGCGGCCGCGGTCGCGGTGCGGGTGAGCACAACCACCGGCCACTTTTCGGCGAGACCCGCGAGCGGCTGATACCACTGACGCATCTGGTACATGTTGACCTTGCCATCGGCAAAATAGACGGCGATCTTGAAGTGACCGGGGGTCAGCGGGGTCAGTGCGGCCAGCCGATGGGCAAGATCGGCCCGCGCACGGCGATTCGCGATCGCCTCGCCGAGGAGGTTTAGAGCCTTGCGGCCGTCGGAGATGACACCCATGTACGTTTCGTATCCAGTCGTTTACGTTGTGTTCGTTGCAGATTAGTAGATCGGTGGACGCCCGGCCCGGGTCATCCGCCAAATTGTGCGCCAGCTCAGGCGCATGCGTCCACCCGGGGGTGTGCGAATTCCCTCGCGCCAGCCGCCAAACCAGGGCTTAAGCGCCTCAGGTTTGCGCCACCATCGGGCGATTGTGGCGAGGGTCCAGATTCCCACGTAGGCGATCCCCAGCGGCAGCGGGAGATTACGCCGGGCAATCCAGACGCGGTTACGCGCCGTTAACCGATAATACTGGCTGTGCCGGGTCTGCTGCACGACGGGGTGGAACGCCCGCAGGTCTCCCGCGTACCAGGCGCGCAGGTCCTGATCCCACACCCGCCACGCCAGTTCGATCCCCTCATGGGCATAGAAGAACGGCTCCGCCCAGCCGCCGGTGCGGTCAAAGACCGCGCGCGGCAGCAGGATCGAGGCCTCCATGCAGGAAAAAGCCGGACCGGATTCGCTCGGGTCGGGGCTGCCCGCGCGCGGGATCCAGTGTCGCAGGGTTTCCCCCGATTCGGGATCCATCATCCGCGGCTGCACCAGACCGATGCTGGGGTCGGCCCGGATCAGCCCGATCGCCCGGGACAGGTAGTCGGTGTCGGGTAACCAGGCGTCATCATCGAGAAAGTAGATGTACTCCCCGGAAACCTGCGCCGCACCGCGGTTACGCCCGGCGGGGATGCCCTCGTTGGTGGCCAGGGCGTGGGCGCGCACACCCGCGGGCAGATCCACCGGCTGGTAGCCGTTACCCACCACCACGATGTCGAGGTGAACGCCGGTCTGGGCGAGCACACTGTCGATCGCGCGGCGCAGCTCCTCGGGGCGACGACCCTGGGTGAGGATCGCGACGCCCACGCTCGGCTGACCCGCGCCGGCCCGGTCCGTGCCGGAGCCTCCGCCGCTAGGCACGCAGCCGCTTCGAGGTCATGATGGCCACAAAGTGCCCAAACAGGGTGATGATGCCAAAGACCAGCAGGAACACCAGGGTCCCGCGCATCGCCAGCTCGCCGCCGATGAACAGTCCCACCACGGCCCCCACGAAGATCACCATGGTGAGCTCCACCGAGTGGAACAGGCGGTGGAAGGGCAGGAAGCGGGCGATCCGACGGGCCGCCTGCAGCAGACCCGGCTGCGGAGCCGACTCGCTCACGCTGTAGGTGAGTTTGGGGGCACCGTAGGCGGCACGGGCATTGCGGACCATGTCGTTGAGCGCCTTGTTCAGAATGATCACGATCGCGAGCCCCATGCCCAGGGTGGTCCAGAGGTAGTCCTCGGGGGCCTCGAACGGGTAGCCGGCGGCGCGAATGGCCAGCGCGATGGGGATCAGGGTCTCGGTTGAGTAGTGTCCCACCGAGTCCAAGAACGTGCCAGCCGGGGACGAGGTCTTGCGCCAGCGCGCCACCTCGCCATCCGAGCAGTCCACAAGCATCTGCAGCTGGCCGAAGATGAGGCCGAGTACCGCACCCCAGATGCCGGGGATCAGCAGGACTCCGGCCACACACCATCCAGTGAGGATCATGATGCCGGTGACACCGTTGGCGCTGATCCGGGTTCGCAGCAGCGCCATGGTCAGATACGGCGAGAGGTCACGCAGATACAGCGAGGCGACCCAGTGCTCGGCGTTGCGTCGGGATCGAACCTCCGGCGGCTGAGCCACGGCGCGCAGCTCGGCCAGCGAGCCGGGTCGGGTGTAGCGAGGCTGAGAGTCGGTCATCGGCGGTTCTTACCTTCGTTTTTCAGCGCCGAGGTGGACCCGGCAAGGGAGAGATATCCCAGGATAAACCCGATGCCCCAACAGAAGTGAATACACGGGATGACAAGCAGGAACCAGGCCATCGCCCGCGGGGAATCCTTGGATCCCACGGTGAGGGTGGCCAGCAACACCAACAGCACATAGCCGGCCGGCGCCACCCATCCCCACACCAGCAGATTCGGGGTGCCCAGCACGGCTTCCACCGTGCCAATAATGCCCAAAATGATGCCCACGGTGACCACGAGAACCATCAGCGGCGGCGCAAAGTAGCGGATGATTCCCCGGCTCGGGAACGTGCGGCTGAGCTCCCCGCGCCAGAGGCCGGTGGAGAAGAACTGGCGAATCAGCCGGTTCAGGCTGGGTCGCGGACGATAGACCACACGCATGTCGGGGGTGAACCAGACCGTTTCGCCGCCCTTGGCCAGGCGGTGGTTGAGCTCCCAGTCCTGACCGCGTTTGATCCGCTCGTCAAAGAGCCCCGCGGCCTCCAGCGCATCCCGACGGAACACACCCAGGTAGACGGTTTCGGCCGGCCCCTGGGTACCACCCACGTGATGGGGGCTGCCACCGAGTCCCACCCGGCTGCCGTAGGCTCGGGCCACCGCCTGCTCAAACGGGGTGGTGCCCCGGGCATCCATGATGCCGCCCACGTTGGCGGCACCCGTGCGCAGGATCGTCTCTACCGCCACCGAGGTGTAGTTGGGCGGCAGCACCGAGTGGGCATCCACCCGCACCACGATGGGCAGGGTGGTGGCACGAATGGCGATGTTGAGCCCGGCCGGGGTGGAACCCACCGGGTTGTCGATCACCCGAATCCGGGGGTCCTCGGCCGAGAGGGCGGCCACCAGTTCATTGGTGCCGTCGATACTGGGCCCCACGGCGATCGCCACTTCAAAGGGGCCGGTATAGTCCTGAGCCAACAGTGAATCAACGGCCGCACGTACGTGGGTGACGTCGTTGAGCACCGGCATAACGTATGAGACGCCGGGTAACGTGGTCTCGGAAGGGGCAGAAAAATGCTCCGACATGGTCTCCGCTCGCGGTATTGTCCGAACTAGAGCGTATCAGTCTCATCCGGGGTCATGCTGCGGGAACGCCGCAGCCGGGTGTTCACGTCCCCAGAAACGGCGACGCCCGCCGTGTTGGAAAACACGACGGGCGCGCGGTGGCTCTGGAAGGAAGCCGAGGGATCGGGCCTACTTCACCGAGAGGGTCGCCAGGGTCACGTTGGCGGTGCCCTGGGTGGTGCCTCGTACGTAGGTGATCTCCACCTTGGTGTCCGGGGCGTAGGCACGTACCTGAGCGGTCAGGTCGTTGGCGCTGGAGACGGGCTTGCCGTTCACGGCGGTCACGATGTCACCGGCACGCAGTCCGCCGGCCTCGGCGGGTCCACCCGCGGTGACGTCCTTGATCAGGGCGCCGGCGGTGGTCGCATCGGCCACGGTCGAGGCATCCTGAACGGAGGCACCCAGCAGGCCGTGGGTTGCGGTTCCGGTCTTGATGATCTCGTCGGTGATCCGCTTGACGGTGTTCGACGGGATCGCGAAGCCCAGACCGGCGCTGGCACCCTGGGTGCTGTTGTCGCTCTTACCCGGGTCCACGATGGCCACGTTGATACCGATCAGCGATCCGCTGGAGTCCACCAGCGGTCCACCGGAGTTACCCGGGTTGATCGGAGCATCGGTCTGGATCACGCCGATCGGCACCTGAGCCTTCTGCTGGCTCGGCTGCTGAGTCTGCGGGTTCTGACCGCGCAGGTCGAAGCCCCAGTTGTGACCGTCGGAGTTACCCGAATCACCGTTCTGGTCGTTTCCGCCGGCGCTGGAATCATTCTTCGGCACCGCGGTGGAGGGCAGGCTCAGCGAGCGGTTCAGCGCGCTGACAATACCGTTGGTCACCGAGTTCGGCAGATCCAGCGGGGCACCCACGGCGATGGCAGCCTGGCCGACATTGAGCTTGTCGGAGTCGGCGAAGTTGATCGGGGTGAAGTCGCTCACGCCGTCCACCTTGATCACGGCGAGGTCGTTCAGCGGGTCGCTGCCAACAACCTTGGCGTCGTAGCGACGACCGTTGCTGTCCTGCACCTTGATGGCCACATCCGTGGTGGCACCATCCAGGGTGACCACGTGGTTGTTGGTGACGATGTAACCGTCCTTGGTCAGCGCGGCACCGGAACCGGTCGCGCTGCCGCCCTGGGACTGCACCGAGATGGTGAAGGTGCTGGCCAGCGCACGGTGGGCGGCGGCGGCAATCTGGTCGACCTTGGTCTCATCGTTGACCGAGACGGTGCCGGCACCCACGTTTCCGGTGGAGGAGATGTGGGACTGGTTCGGGGCGATCAGCGCATAGGTGGCCGCACCGATTCCACCGCCGAGCAGGGCACCAACCGCGAAGCCCGCGACCACCAGGACGGGGGCGCGACGCTTCTTAGGCCCGGGGGCCGCAAAGGCGTTCCCCGAGTTCGGGGGTGTGCCACCGAAGCCGGATCCGCCGGCGGCGTGGGCACCGGGGTGCTGGGCACCCGAGCCGGGGTAGGCCGGAGCGGCCCCCGGGTAGGCGGGAGCCGCGGCCCCGTAGGCCCCCGGAGTCGAGGCGTGGGCACCCGGTGCCAGCGGGGTGGTGGCCGCGGTGGGCGCGGCACCGTGAGCGGCCGGGGCGATCGGCGTGGTGGCCGCGGTGGGCTGAGCCGCGTGTCCGGGCTGAATCGGGGTGGTCGCAGCGGTCGGTGCCGGGGCTGCGGGCTGCACGGGCTGGGTCGGCGCGGTGTGCTGGGCCGGGCTCGCGGGCTGAGCGGCGTGGGTCGATGCCGTGGGCTGCTGTGCCGTCGGCTGGTGATCCGTGTGCTGCTGTGCGGCGCTATACGCGTTGGTCGGCTGCTGTGCCGACGGGTAGGCGGGGGTCGCCGGCTGCTGCGACTGGGCGGGGCCCGCGGCGGTGTATCCGTCGTGGGTGGGCAGCGGCGGAGCCGGACGCGGCTCGGTGGCCTGGTGCGCGGCGGGGGTGACCGGGGCGGCCGGGCTCACCGGCGCTGCCGATCCGGCCGGGCTGGCCGGTGCGGCTTCCGTGGCACGGTGTGCGGCGGGGGCATCGGTGGCCGGCACCTCGGGCTGAACCGCGGTCTCGGTCTGGTCGGCCGATACTTCGGGCAGAACCCGCGTCTCGGTCTGGGTGTCCGTGGCGTCTGTGGTGTTGGGGGTAACGGCGGACGTTTCGCCGGTGCCGTCGGCCCCGGTAGTCGGATCGACCTCGTGAGGGTTGTGAGTCATGATTGCTCCTTCCAAGCACAGCCAGCTTGTCGTGCGAACCTGAACGTTTCTTAAGCGCCAGCTGTGGAGTATCCAGCGCCCTGTTTTGCCCCGGATTTCCGGGGTTCCGTAACGATACGACTTCTTCATCGTAGCCGCCGCTAGGCTGGAGCGGGCCGGAAATGACGCCGACCCTTACACATTCTTTAGCAAAAGGACTGGGCATGAACGCTCTCGCTGGTTGGTCTCGAGCCGCAAGAGGTGCGGGGCTCCTCTCCCCCACGGGTGCCCCGGCCGCCTCAATCTTCTCCGAGATGAGCGCCCTGGCGAGTGCAACCGGGGCGATCAACCTGGGGCAGGGATTTCCGGATGAGGACGGCCCGAGCGAGGTCCTGAACGCGGCCCGGGAGGCCATCGCCGCCGGCGTCAATCAGTACCCGCCCGGACGCGGGACCGCGGACCTACGCCTGGCAATCGCCGAGCACCGTTCTCGCTTCTGGGGCGACACCCCCGATCCCGACACCGAGATCCTGGTCACCGCGGGCGCCACCGAGGCCCTCGCGGCCACCATCCTGGGTCTCACCCAGCCCGGGGACGAGGTGGTGACCTTCGAACCCTTCTATGACGCCTACGGCGGCCTGATCGCGCTGGCCGGTGCCACCCACGTGACCGCAACGCTGCACGCCCCGACGTTTACTCCCGATCCCGATGAGCTGCGGCGAGTCATTACCGACCGCACTCGGCTGATCATCGTGAACACCCCGCATAACCCCACCGGCGTCATGCTCTCAACCGAGATCCTGGACCTGCTGGTGGAGCTCGCCCACCGTCACGACGCGATTATCGTGACCGATGAGGTGTACGAGCATCTGACCTTCGAGCGCACCCATGTGCCCGTGGTCACGCGCCCCGGCGCGGCCGAACGCACGCTGACCATCTCCTCGGGCGGCAAGACATTTGCCACCACCGGATGGAAAATCGGCTGGATCAGCGGCCCGGCGGAGCTCATCACCCGGGTGACCACCGTCAAGCAGTTCCTGTCCTACGTCAATGGCGCCCCGTTCCAGCCGGCGATTGCGGTGGGACTACGCCTGCCCGACACCTACTTCACCGGGATCGCAGCAACGCTGCGAGGACGCCGCGATCGCCTGGCAGCGGGACTCTCAGCGGCCGGATTCGGAGTATCGCTACCCGACGCCGGGTATTTCATCGTCGCCGATACCGCGCCGCTGGGCTTTGCCGATGCGACCGAGCTGGCGCGCGAGCTCCCCGGAAAAATCGGAATCGCGGCGATTCCGGTGTCGGCCTTTGTCCTGCCCGAACATCGCGATCACACCCGCAGTCTGCTGCGCTTCGCGTTCTGTAAGCGGGACGAGGTTCTCAGCGAGGCACTTACCCGTCTGGAGACCCTCACGGTCTAGGCTGCCGCGCGCTCGATTTCACGCTCGGTGGCGAACATTGCCGGACGCTCAGTGGCCAACATGGCCGTCCGTTCGGCATCGAAGAAGTGTGGGGCGTGCACCGCGAGGTCCGAGCTAAACCGTGCCGCACAGTCGGGGCAGCGATCTATCTCCAGGTACGTCGCGATTGTCAGCGTGGCTGAGCACGCCCCACACAGAATCGCCGATTCACCCCAGGCTGAGCGCGGCCAACGCTCAAGCCGATGATCGGCGTCTTCATCATGGCAGCGGAAACACGGGTAATAGCGAGAGCAGCACGGCACGAGGAATGCGACAATGTCGCGATCACCGGAATAGTGAACGCAACGAGTCTCCTCGTCCAGGGTTGCTCCATATACTCGCACGTTGCCCTCCCCAAGGCATTTTTCGTTTGCTCATGTGCCACCGAGATTACCGCAAATCACAGGTATTTCCGAGGTTTTTCCCCAGATTAGGGCCGGTAAAGCGGCCCCAGTTGGGGGGCAAAAGCGATGCCAGGAGCGACGATTGATAGCGAAATCTCGCGTAAATCCGCGGATCTATTCGGTTTTTGTGGGGAGCGGCGATCCGGCACGGGGCAGGACCCGATAGCGGCGCAGCGAGAGCGCCGGATTGGTTTCGCGCACACCCTCGATGTGGGCCGGATCGAGGTCTCCCAGGGCCAGACCGGTTTCCGCGCCAAGGGTCGCCAGCGCGATCCCGGCCGGGTCAACGATCACGCTGGCTCCGATGCCCCCCGGTGCGCTCTGATCGGCGGCCACCACATAGGCGGTGTTCTCGATCGCCCGAGCCGCGGTCAGCGTGGCCCAGTGATGCTCCTTGTGTCGACCCGGAACCCACTCGGAGGGCACCAGGATGACGTCGGCGCCGGCATCCACCAGCACTCGGGAGGACTCGGGGAAGCGCAGGTCGTAGCAGGTCTGAAGCCCGAAGGTGAGCCCATCGATCCGGAAGAGCTCGTCGGGACCCGAGGTGTCGCCCGGGGCGATCCAGTCGCTCTCCCGGGTGCCAAAGGCGTCGTACAGGTGCCGCTTGCGGTAGCGCGCCTGAATACGACCACTCGGATCCAGGGCGACAACGGTGTTGGAGACGTGATCGGTGCCCAGGGACTCAAACATCCCAAACACAATCCACAGCCCCAGCTCGCGGGCGATCGCCGAGATCCGCTGAACGAAGGCACCGTCCAAAGGCTCGGCAAACTCGCGCACCTCGGGGCCGAAGGGCGGCCGGAACCAGGCGGAGTACTCGGGGAACACGATCAGCTGGGCACCACGATCCCGCGCGGCGCGGGCGAGTCGAAGCATCTCGGTGTGATTGTGGTCGGGCTGGTCATCGGGGGCGAACTGTCCGACGGCCACACGTACGATGGCGGAGTCCTGGGTCTCGACGGTCATGGAATCCAGCCTAGCCCCGGGAACGCCGAGGTGGCGGCCCCCGCGGCGTGGTGCACGGACGTGCAGTTGAACGAGGCCGGGCGGGGATCATTGAGCGATCCGAGCGTGCGTCCAGAGCTTCGGATGCGTGTCGCATCACGCACTCCCAATTCGATCCACCCCGGGACCCGAGCGTGCGGTCGGTCCCGGGGTGGATCGTTCAGGCTAATGGTCGACCGTGTTCCCCCCAAGGTAACGGTCGACCCGAATGATCCACGTGATACGGGGTCCCCCGACCACATATCCCACACCGCACTGCTGCGGTGCCGACTCTTTGAACCCGAATCTCAGAACCGGGTGAATCACTAAGTAAAGACTATGGCGGGCATTCCCGAGCACCGAGAGTGCTGTCGCAATCTGTGTGCCACATTGTCGCCGCACCGCGGCAGCCCTGCGGCGTACAGGGCATAGCAAAAGGCCCCCGGAATCCGGGGGCCTTTTCTTGCGATCTTGTCGCGATGGTTGCGGGGGCAGGATTTGAACCTACGACCTCTGGGTTATGAGCCCAGCGAGCTACCGAGCTGCTCCACCCCGCGTTACGTTTATTAGCTTATCACGCCCCCGCAGACGAACCAATTCGAGCCGCGGGGTCGGCGCGTCCCCCGCGGGGCCAGGCAACAAAAAATCCCCGGATCTTTCGATCCGGGGATTAGGGTGTTTCCACCATGGTTGCGGGAGCAGGATTTGAACCTACGACCTCTGGGTTATGAGCCCAGCGAGCTACCGAGCTGCTCCATCCCGCGTTACGTTTATTACTCTACCGAGTAGATCCACGAAGCGCCAATCGAGCGATTCCGTCGGCGTGGCGCGGGTCCTCCCCCACCCTCACAACACGAATGGCGCCACCCGAGGGATGACGCCATTCGTGCGGGTGCCGGTTACTTCAGCGCGGCGTTGGCGCGGTCAACCGCGTCACTCAGCGCCTTGTCGGCGGTGCCATAGGCGGCCCAGTCTCCCGACTCGAGCGCCTTCTGCTTGTCCTTCATGGCCTGGGCGGCATCATTCAGGGCGGTGCGCAGGTCCTCGGCCTTAGCCGGGTCCACCGGCGCATCGGTGCTCGGGGTCTCGGTACCGGGATCCGGTTCACCGGTTCCCGGGTTTTCGGTCCCACCCGGCTCGGTCGGCACGATGCCGCCGTCGCCGGCGCTCGCACCCGAGTCTCCACCGAAGAGCTCATCCAGAGCCTCATCCAGCGTCGACTTGAACGCGATCTTGTCACCGAAGGCCACCAGCACACGCTGCAGCAGCGGGAACTTGGTGGTACCACTGGACTGCACGTACACGGGCTGGACGTAGAGCAGACCGCCACCCACGGGAACCGTCAGCAGGTTACCGTTGATCACCTCGGTCTGACCCTGCTTCAGCAGGTTGATCTCCTTCGAGACCTCCTGGTTCGCGTTGAACGTGTTCTGCACCTGACCCGGTCCGGGGATCGCATCCCCCGAAGTCAACGTGAGCAATCGGAGCTTGCCGTAGTCGGCGCTCTTTTTACCCTTCTCGTTTCCGGCGTTTGCATCGGCGGCCAGGTAGCCGGTCAGCACGTTACGGCTGTCCTCACCCTTGCCCGGCGGAATGAAGGACGAGTAGAGCGAGAAGCTCGGCTTGTCCTGACCCGGCATCTGCATCGTCAGGTAGTACGGCGGCTGCAGGCGCGGGTCGTCCTTCTTGGACTGCGGGTCGGACGGGGTGATCCACTTGTCGGTCTCCGAGAAGAACTGGCCGGCGTTGGTGACGTGGTAGTCACCGAGGATCTTGCGCTGCACCTTGAACATGTCGCTCGGGTAGCGCACGTGGCTCAGCAGGTCACCACTCATCTCGGAGATCGGGCGGATCGTGTTGGGGTAGATCTTCTGCCAGGTCTTCAGGATCGCGTCATCGGTGTCCCACGCGTAGAGCTTCACCGAACCGTCATACGCGTCCACGGTCGCCTTGACCGAGTTGCGCATGTAGTTGATGTCATCCAGCGCGAAGGACTGTCCACCCTCGGAGTCCTGAATCGAGTTCGACAGGCTCACGGTCTTCGAGTAGGGGAAGTCGGCCGAGGTGGTGTATCCATCCACGATCCAGACGATCCGGCCGTCCACTACCGAGGGGTACGGGTCCGAGTCCAGGTCGAGGTACGGGGCCGCCTTCTTCACGCGGGCCGCCGGGTCGCGGTCGTAGAGGATCTGCGAGTCGTTGGTCACATCCGAGGACAGGAAGATCTGCTCGGACTGGAACTTCAGCGCGTACACCAGCTTCTTGAAGATGTTGTCGAGCTTGGGTCCACCATCACCGGAGAAGGTGTAGTAGGCCTGCTGGTCACCCTCGCGGCTGGCCGGGTAGTCCAGCTCGATCGGGTCGGTGCCCTTGGGGGCGCCCACGATCGAGTAGCGCGGCGACTGCTCACCGAAGTACACCCGCGGCTCGAACTTACCCAGCTCACCGGTGGAGGGGATTCCCGACTGCATGAAGACGGGCTGACCATCGGAGGAGCGCTTGTTACCGTAGGCGGCAACCAGGCCATAGCCGTGGGTATAGACCAGCGAGGAGTTCACCCAGTTGGCGTCCAGGCCGGCCTGGTTGAGCTCACGCACGGCGACCACGGCGTCCTGGCTGCGGCCGTCGATCTCGTAGCGGTCAACGTCCAGAACCTTGGGGAAGCTGTAGTACTGCTTGAACTGCTCCAGCTGCTGGAACGACTTGGTCACCACGGCCGGGTCGATGATCCGGATGTTTGCGGTGGTCTCGGCGTCCTGACGCAGTGCGCCCGGCTCGGCATCGGTCGTGGCGGCGTAGGGAATCTCTTCCACATCGCTCAGCCCGTAGGCCGCCCGGGTTAGGTCGATATTCTTCTGCAGATAGGGGGTTTCCAGGGCCTTCTCGTTCGGCTGAACCTGGAAGCGCTGAACCAGCGCCGGGTAGGCAAGGCCCAGAACCAGCGCGGACACCAGCAGCAGCGCGGTACCCACCACGGGCAGGCGCCAGCGGCCAACAAACGCGGTCACAAAGAACAGGATGGCCACCAGGGCGGCGATACCGGCGAGGATCATCTTGCCGGGGATCGTCGCATTGGCATCGGCATAGTTCACACCGGTGAACCGGCTGGACACGGTGGTCAGGGTCGCATACTGGTCAAGCCAGATCGACACGGCCTGCAGCAGCAGGTAGACGCCGGCGAGCACGGCGATCTGCACGCGGGCGTGCTTGGAGATGCGCAGCTCGCGACCGCTCAGGTGAATCGAACCGTAGAGGTAGGACACCACGGCGGTGAGGATCAGGCTGAGCAGGATCACGGCGGAGGCGAAGGCCACCACGCCGCGGAAGAAGGGGAGGTCGAACATGTAGAACGACGCGTCCAGACCAAACTGCGGGTCGGTGGTTCCGGTCGGGGTCGAGTTGAACCACAGCAGAACCTCCTTCCAGCGTCCGGCCACCGAAAGACCCGCGAAGAGGCCCAGGACTACCGGAATGCCGTAGGTCGCCAGGCGACGCAGCGGCTCGATCAGTTCCTGGTAGCGATCCAGCTGGCTGGAGAGCTTGGCATAGACCGGCCGCAGGCGGTAGGCCAGCTGAATGCTGAGCCACACCGGCACCGCCATGCCGATAAAACCGATCAGGAACATGGCGCTGGTCCCGATCCACTGGGTGGCAAGCACCTCGGTGAATCCCAGCTGGTCATACCAGAGGAAGTCCGTATAGAAGCCGGAGAACGCGAAGAATGCGACGACGAGCACGCCGACGATAATCACGGTCAGGGCAAGGGGAGACCTCTTTTTTCTGGGGGCTGAAGTTGATGCAGTATTTGATGCTGACGTCACAGTAGGCCTTCGTTGGTATTCGGGGTCGTTACCCCAGTCTACGCGGGAAACGCCGGGCGAGTCCCGCCCGGCGGCGCAATTTCATGTCGCTGTCGGCACTCCCCTAGGAGGCGGGTGTCCCCACTTCGGGGGTAGCCGGTGTAACCGGTGCGGCACCGGTTGTTCCCAGAATGTTCAGGCTGGTGATCCAGAGACGATCCAGTTGTGCGGGATCATTGAACACCTTGGCAAACAGCACCAGCCCCTCCAGCTGAGCAACCAGTGCACGCGCGGTGTCCCGCGCCGGCACCAGGGAGGGTGCAAGATCTCCGGCCTGGACGGCCTGGGTGAGCGCGGCCTCGATTAGATCCAGCTGCTCCTCAAAGATGACCTGCAGCCGGTCTCGAATGACCTCATCCTGCCCCCGCATTTCCAGCGCCAGGTTCCCGAAGAGGCATCCGGTGATCGCCCCGGTGTCGCGCAGGGAATCGGTTTGGACTTCAGCGGTCAGCGTAAACAGATTCTGCAGACGCTCGCGAATGCCCACCGGCGCACTCAGAATCTGCGCCCACTGCGCACCCTGTATCTCCCAGTGAGCATCCACCACCGCCAGCGCGAGCGCCTGCTTGGACTCGAAGTAGTAGTAGAAGCTGCCCTTCTGAACCCCCGCTTCCGCGCAGATTTCGGCGACTCCGATCGCGTTATAGGGCCGCTGCCCGAGAAGGCGGGCGGCCGCCGCGAGGAGTCGTTCGCGGCCATCCGAGGTTCGTCCCATGTTGCTATTTTACGACCGGTCATCTATTAATGGAAATGTCATTAGTTGACCGACCGTCTATAGGAGACATCATCATGAATAATCAGCAGCGCGTCGCCATTATCTCGGGCGCATCCCAGGGCATCGGCGCCAGCCTGGTCGCCGCCTACCGCGAGCGCGGATACGGGGTCATCGCGACCTCACGTTCGATCGAGCAGGATACCGACCCGGACATTGTGGCCATCGCCGGGGACATCGGAGATCCAGCAACCGCCGAACGCGCGGTACGCGCGGCCCTCGAGCGCTTTGGACGCGTCGACACCGTCATCAATAACGCGGGACTCTTCGCCTCCCAGCCGCTGACCGCGTTCACCTCCGCGGACTATGAGGCCACCATCCGCACCAATATCGGCGGCTTCTTCCACCTGACTCAGGCGGCGATGCCGGCCCTGATCGAGTCCGGCTCCGGCCACGTGGTCAGCATCACCACCACGCTGGTCGAGCACGCCGATGCCCGAGTTCCCGCGGCCCTGGCCGCGCTCACCAAGGGTGGCATCACCGCGGCAACCCGGGGGCTGGCAATCGAATACGCCGACCGCGGCGTGCGGGTCAATGCGGTCTCCCCCGGCATCATTCGCACCCCCATGCACCCCGAGGAATATCACGCGACCTATGCAGGCATGCACCCGCTCGGACGCATGGGTGACATCCAGGACATCGTGCGCGGTGTGCTCTATCTCGAGGATGCGGGATTCGTGACCGGTGAGATCCTGCACGTCGACGGCGGACAGAGCGCGGGCCACTAGTGATGTCGGACGGCTCAAAAATGAACGCAACAGAGTCCGAAGCCCGGGACATCCTCACCACGGCACTGAACCGCTGGGGTGCCGCGGTGGCGACCGGAGATACCGCCCGCATTGCCGACCTCTATACGGCGACGCCGGTCTTCCAGGGACTGCGGCCCGGCCCCGAACGCGATCGTGCGGGCGTCGCCGACTACTACGCCCACCAGCCCATCGGGTTGACACCGACGTTCACCCCGCTCGACGTGCGGGCACTGGGTGAGCACACAATCCTCGCCTTCCTCGCCGTGGACTTCGCCGCGCCGGGACGCCCGGTGGTGGCCACACACCTCACCGTGCTGCTCACCCGGGTCGATGATGAGTGGCTCATCGAGCACTATCACGTCTAGGTGCGCCCGACGCCGCTCGGCTAACGGGCACGGCGGCCTCCCCACCCTACTTGCAGGTGGGGAGGGCGTCGAGGTCGCCCTTGTTCTTGATCGTATCCAGGACCTTCAGCGAGTCGGTCAGTTTCTCGGTGGAGAACACCCGCAGCCCGTCGGGCACGTGACCCACGACCTCGTCACAGTTCGAGGCGGGGGCCAGGAAGTAGGTTGCCCCGGCGTTCTTGGCCCCGTAGAGCTTCTGCCGAATTCCGCCGATCGGCCCCACGGTTCCGGCCGCATCGATGGTTCCGGTGCCGGCCACATGCGCGCCGCCGGTGAGATCATCACCGGAGAGCTTGTCGATGATCCCCAGGGCAAACATCATGCCGGCGCTGGGTCCACCGATGTCGGCCAGGTTGATCTTGACCTCGAAGGGGAAATCGAACACCTCACCGGTGCCCACGCCGATTACCGCGCGCTGGGAGCCGTCGCTCGCGGTGGCCAGGGTCGGCGTCATATCGATTTTCAGCGGGGCACCATCGCGGGTGACCTCCATCGTCAGCGCCTTCTCGGTCCCGTTCTCCTTGACCAGCTTCTGCACACCCTCGAGGTCTTCCACCGGGGTTCCGTTGACCGAAACGACCTCATCGCCGACCTTGAGCTTGCCATCGGCCGGAGCACCGCCCTGAATCATGGTGACCCGGAGGTGCGAGGGAACCGCATACCCCTGGTGCTTGAGTGCCGCGGCGATCGCGTCCTGCTGGGAGCTGACCATGAGCTGCTGGTTCTGCTCATTGCGCTGATCGGTGGTCACACCGGCCGGGTAGATCTCGTCAATCGGGACCACGGTGCGCTCCCGATCAAACCAGGAACCGATCACGCTGAGCCAGGTGGCCGGACGCTCACGGTCGCCCAGCAGCTGAACCGTCAGCAGGTCAAGGTTGCCGGTGGTTTTATGGGTCTGCTCACCGTTAATCTCGATGATCGGGACCTCTTTGTTCTTGATCATCGTGGTGCCCAGGGTGTTTTCCACCGGGCCCGGCTGCTGCACCAGATAGGTACTCGGGGCGAAGGCCAGAATCAGCAAAAGGCCCATCGCGACCAGCAGAAACACCCAACCGGTGCGGCGACGACGCGCACGCGGGTCACTCTGCTGTGCGGCATGGGGCTGTTCAAATAGCGACACGGGGGCCTTTCCTCAACACAGAGCCGCACCATGGGAGCCATGATGGGGCATAGACATCCAGACTAGGGCCTGGAAACCTCAAATTCACTGAGATCCACTCACTCCACACCGGCGACACCGCACAGGGCGAAGCCCGCGCCGTGCTGGGTGGTGAGTTCCTCATCCTCGCCACGCAGCGTGCAGGAGACCTCGCCGTCGGGCTGTTCGCTGACAATCCGAATCTCCGCATAATCGCCCACCCCGATATCCAGCCGAATGGGTTTCAACGCGATCAGGGTGTCGGAGTATTCGGAGCCATCCGGACGCAGCACGGTATAGCGGGCGGGTACGGGAGAGGAAGCCCGGAACTCGACACTGATGGTCCGTGACCCCTCGGCGGGCGTCACATCCACGATCCGGGTTCCCGCGACGCCGCCGCTGTTCACCGCAACCCCTAATCCCAAAAGCAGGCACAGCGGCACCACCATCAGCCAGCCCAGTGCCCCCACACATACGGCGACGATGGACAGGGTGCGACCGCGTCCGGCGCGCTGAATCGCCACCGCGCCGGCACCGGTGGCCAGGCCGCGCCGGGCCAGGATGCACTGCCAGAGGCCAAAGATTCCGACCGGGAAAAACAGAATTGTTCCGGTGATCGCCAGCGCCAGGTTGGGACGCAGCGGCACCACCTCGGTCTCACGGAGCAGCGCGGGTTCGGCATCGGTAGCCTCGGGGGCCGCACGGTCCAGCGGCGCCGGGAAGCTGGGAAGGGCCTGGGCCGGATCCACCTCGTTCACCTCATGCGGGAACGACGCCGACGGGTCGCCAGCGTCATGATCCGGGGTGTGCGGGCTGATACTCGGGTCCATTCCTTCGGGGATGTTACTCCTCCATCCAACCATGAATTTGTCCGGGGCCCGGTTTTCGGCTCGGCACGCACACTGTTCGCGGCGGGCGGACGATAATTGCCCGAAAAACCGATGCCGCTTCGGGACCTACCTGTAGCGTAGAAAGGGCTACTTGGAGCATTCGGAAAGGTGGCACACGTGCCAGACGAAAACGCAGGCAACCCCGAGGACGAGTTCCGCGAAATGCTGAACCGGTTCATCTCCGGGCAGGGCGGTATCGACCCGTCGCAGCTCGCCGGTGCCGCCGGTCTGCCCGCCGATCCCGCCGCGCTCTCGGCCATGCTGAGCCAGCTGCAAAACGCGATGCGCGGATCCACCGATGGCGGCGTCAACTGGGGTGTGGCCGGAGATCAGGCACGCCAGATCGCCAACGCCCAGAGCGTGGACACCCCCGAGGAGCAGCGCCATGCTCTAGAACAGGCTCTCAACGTGGCCTCGCTGTGGCTCGCCGATGCGACCACATTCTCCGAGCTGAGCGCCTCCCCGACCCTGGTCAGCCGTGCCGAATGGGCCCGATTGAGCATGCCGGTCTGGACCGAGGTGGCCGAGCCGGTTGCCAGCAGCATCTCCGATGCGCTCGCCACGGTCCTGCAGGAGCAGGCACCCGAGGAGCTGCGAGGCATGATCGCCGGTGCCAGCCAGATGCTGCGCAGCGTGGGCGGTGCCCTGTTCGCGATGCAGCTGGGACAGGTTGTGGGTCAGCTCTCCAGCGAGGTGGTGTCCGGTGGCGACATCGGCATCCCGCTGATGGAGGATAACCACGCGGTCCTGGTCCCCCAGAACATCGCCGCCTTTGGCGAGGGCCTGGATATCCCCACCGATCAGGTTCAGCTCTACCTGGCCGTGCGCGAACTCGCGCACGCGCGCCTGTTCCGCAATGCCCGCTGGCTGCGCCTGCACCTGATTTCCGCGATTACCGCGTTTGCCCGCGGTATCTCGATCGACATCGACGCGATGGAATCCCTGGCCGAGGACTTTGACCCGAGTAACCCCGAGCAGCTGCGCAGCGCGCTGAGCAACGGCTCGCTGATTCCGCCCAAGACCGAGTCTCAGCTCGCCTCGCTGGCATCGCTGGAAACCACCCTCGCGCTGATCGAGGGCTGGGTCGACGTGGTCACGGCCCAGGCCACCGTGCGTTTGCCGCGGGCTCAGGCTATCGCCGAAACCGTGCGTCGTCGTCGCGCGACCGGCGGCCCCGCCGAATCGGCCTTCGCCGCGCTGGTGGGTCTGGAACTGCGTCCGCGCCGACTGCGCGAAGCCGCGGCGCTGTGGCAGGCCGTGACCGAGGCCGTGGGTACCGAGGCACGCGACGCACTCTGGGCACACCCGGATCTGGTGCCGACCGCCGCGGACATCGACGACCCCGAGGGCTTCATTGCCCGCCTCACCGCGCTGGCCCGCGGCGAGGCACCCGAGCGCGATGAAATGGATGACGCCCTGGATGCGCTGCTGCGCGGCGAATTCGGAAGCACCGACGGCAGCTCGACCGATTCGACCGAGCCTGGTCCGGACACCCCCACGGCCTAATCAAGGCGAACACACACATGCGCGAGATCCCTCGGGATCTCGCGCATGTGTGTGTTCGGGGGGGGGCTGCACCGGACAGACCGGTCAGGCGGCGGGAGCTGTGTCCCGAGTCCGCCCCATTCGCACAGCGCATGTCCGGGTGATCCGGAGCGCCGGGGCGCACACTCGATCCATGATGATCAAACTCAACCCCACCCTTCCGCTGCTGTGGCGCACCCCAACCGAGTTTCAGATCGGTTTTGACCCACCCGCCGCCATCACCCTCACCGCCGTGACGCCCGCGGTTGAGCACCTGCTGGGGGCGCTCTGCGCCGGTGCCACCGTGTCCCTGTTGGAGGAGCTCGGGGCACGGGGCGGATTGACCATCGCGGAGGTTCATGCGCTGCTCAGGGTGCTCGATCCCGCGCTCGAGGACCATCCCGACGCGGGTCCGGACCGCCGCCGATCGCGCATTCCCCGATGGGCAATTCTGGGACAGTTCCGCGGGCATCCGCACCCGCTGGTACGCGCGATCGCGCAGACCGCGGATTCGGTGCGGCTGGATCCTCCACGCACCACGCTCGCGGCCACCCGGCGCCCCGCGCTCGTGGTCCTGGTGGATAACTTTGTGATTCCGCCCCACCGCTACGCCCCCTGGCTCTCCGAGGAGATCCCCCACCTGGCCGTGGTGTGCTGGGATCGTCAGGTGCGAATCGGCCCGCTCGTGGAACCCGGCACCGGCCCGTGCATCGGGTGCGTCCAGCGCTCCGCGGCGGCCCGCGATCCCACCTGGGCATCCCTGGCGATTCAGGCACATCGGAGCCTGGCAGCAAGCGCTCAACCGCCGCTCTCGGCCCTGGCCGTGGGGCCGGTGTTGGCTGCGGTCCATGCGCGGCTGCGGGCGGATAGCCGAGAGCTCCGCACGGGGATCCTGGTGATGGATGGGTCCTCGATCCGCGGTCGGCGAGAACAGATCTTCCCGCACCCCGAGTGCGCCTGCGGTGCCGGCGACCCCGCGGGCTCGGGACCCGGGACTAACGGGTTGAGTGCCCCATTTCCGTGAGGAAACGGGACGGCATTCGGCTCCCACCACCGCGCGGTGCGCCCTCCGCCCAGGAGAGCATCAGGCGCGAGCGGGCGCGGGTGATGCCCACATACATGAGTCGCCGCTCCTCATCCACCATCGTCTCGGTGGTGGCGTAGCTAATCGGCACCAGTCCCTCGCTGAGTCCCACCAGGAACACCGTCTCCCACTCCAGGCCCTTGGCCGAGTGCATCGTGGCCAGGGTGACGGCCTGCTGGGTGGGTTCGGCTCCGGCCGCCTGACGCTCCAGGAGCTCATCGGTAAACATGCGCAGGGTTGTGCCCGGTGCCGCGCGGTCCACCAGGTCCATCAGCGTGTTCAGGGCCTCCCAGCGTTCGCGCAGCGCGCCGGGCTGCTCGGGTGGATCCACCGTCCAGCCGTGGGCACGCAGCACGTCGCTCACCGATTTGAACAGCGGCTCACCCACGATCGATACCGATGCTCCGCGCAGCTCCATCAGGGCCTGACGAATCTCGGGCCGATCAAAGAAGCGGGTCCCGCCGTGCATACGGAATGCCAGACCGGCCTCGTTCAGGGCCTGTTCAAACACCGAGGACTGCACGTTGACCCGGAACAGGATCGCGATGTCGGCGAGCTCGGTTCCCGACTCATGCAGCTCAAGGATCCGGGAGACCACCCCGCGCGCCTCGGCAAGATCGTCGCGGAAGCGGGCGGTGATCGGTGCCGGGCTCGCGGCCGCGCGGCCCGCGGTATCGGTCGAGGCGGTGGTGTCCGCGGCCCGCAGTTCCAGGGCGCCCGCCCGTCCCCGCATCAGGGCGTTGGCGTCCTTAATGATGGGGGCCGTGGAGCGATAGTTCCGCTCCAGACGCACGATGGTCGCGTCGTGATAGTTGCGTTCAAAATCCAAGAGATAGGAGCTGCGTGCCCCGGCGAAGGTGTAGATCGTCTGGCTGGCATCACCCACCACACACAGATCGTTGCGCGGGCCCAGCCAGGCATCCAACAGCTGCTGCTGCAACGGAGAAACGTCCTGGTACTCGTCCACCACGAAGTGCCGGAACTGTTCGCGCACCTGCATCGCCACCGAGGCCTCGGAGTGGATCATGCCCACACAGGTGAGCAGGACGTCCTCAAAGTCGAGCTGCTTGCGCTCATCCTTGAGATCCTCGTATCCCTGCTGCAGGGTCGCCACCTGCTCGAGCGAGATCGAGCCGATACCGGGCCGGTCCGACTCCGCATACTGCTCGATGCTGAGCCCACTGACCTTGCGCCATTCGATCTCGGCGGCCAGATCACGCAGCGCGGCGGTGTCCAGGCGGAGCCTGCGGGCCTCGGCGAGCTGACCCAGGAGTTTGCCCTTACCGCTGATCAGGGTGGGGAAGGCCCCGCCCACGGTGTGCGGCCAGAAGTAGTTCAGCTGGCTCAGAGCCGCCGAGTGGAAGGTTCGCGCCGATACTCCATGGGCCCCGAGCACCCGGAGCCGGGAGCGCAGTTCGGCCGCGGCCCGGGTCGTGAAGGTCAGCGCCAATACCCGGTTCGCCGCGAAGGTACCGGTCGCCACCCCGTAGGCGATTCGGTGGGTGATCGCCCGGGTCTTTCCGGTGCCGGCACCCGCCAGCACGCACACCGGGCCGCCGAGGGACTCGGCAACCACACGCTGGTCGGGATCCAGCCCCGCCAGCAGGGCCTCGGGATCGGTGGATACCGGTTGAAGGTTCATGCTCATGCCCAGGCGGGTCCCGACCGGTCGGCCTGGGCGGCGGCGATGTCTCCTCCGCCGTCGGCGCTCAGCCAGTCATCCAGCAGGGCGCGAGCGATCGAGGTGGTTCCGGGCAGGGTCAGGGTGCCCGCCTCGGCGCGCAGGCTCTCCCGGGAGAACCAGCGCAGATCGAGGATCTCCTCGCCGTCGGGGGTGACCGCACGGGGGTCCTGATCCGCCGCTACCCGCGCCGTGTAGCCGAGCATCAGCGAGCGCGGCAGCGGCCAGGGCTGGGACCCGCGATAGCGCGGATCCACCACGCGCACCCCGGCCTCCTCGAAGATTTCGCGCACCACGGCCTGTTCCAGGGACTCCCCCGCCTCGACAAAGCCGGCCAGCAGCGAGTACTGTCCCGCCCGCCACAGTGCGTTGGAACCCAGCAGCACCCGGTCCTCGGCGTCGGTGACCAACACGATGATCGCCGGGTCGGTGCGCGGGAAATGCTCGGCCCCGCAGTTCGGGCAGTGTCGCGACCACCCGGCCTGTCGCACCTCGGTCGGGTGGCCGCAGCGGGAGCAGAAGGTGCTCGACCGGTGCCAGTTCACCAGGGCCAGAGCCTCGGTGAGCAGCCCGGCATCGCGCGCCTCAAACACCGCTCCGAAGTCCCGCAGGCTCCCCCATTCGCCGCCCGGGTGCACCCGGGCGGCGGCATCATCGGCCTCGCTTCCGGCGGCATCCGCGCCGTTCAGCACGTCAAGATCCAGGCTCACGATGCGAGCCCCGGCGGGGGTACCCGCCTCATCGCGGAGCGCACGGCCCAGGTAGGTTGGCGGCAGCGTCGCAATATCGGCGGGGAGCTCACTGGCCCGAAACAGGCGCAATCGGGCGTGTTCCACCGCGGTGGTTCCCGCGCGCATCAGCAGATACCGAGCGTCGGCATCGGCGAGCAGCTCGATCGCCAGGTCCGGATTCTCGCGGGTTGTATAGTCGCGGTCAATCTCGCTGCGGGAGAGTGGAAGGTCGGCGAGGATGCCGAAACGGTCCGAATTGTCGGCTGCGGCCTGAAGATGATTGGACATGGGCTCCCTCTGTGAACGGGCGTGGCGGCCCGCATCACGGGTCGTCGCGATCTAACCTAGAGAACATGGTCAGATCGCATTTAACTCTAGCCGCGTTGGCGACCGCTGCGGTGCCCGGACTCGAGGTGCGTGCAAGCGGGACCCTGGCACTTGATGGATCCGGAGATTTCGACTCGGCGCTCCTGCGTACCGGCACCGACGAGGACGTCGTGGTGCGCATCCCCAGCAACGAGCGTGCGGCCGGCGAACAGGCCATCGAACTCATCGCCCTCCAGGCCATGACCGCGGGCATTCGCAGCCGTCTGCCGTTCGAGGTGCCCACCGTCATCGGCCAGGCACCGGCAAGCCCCGGCCGGATCGTGGTGTCCAAATTCTTGCCCGGTTTCCATGTGCCCGCCGCATACATTCCCCCGGGGGACGGGGTCGCCACCTCGATCGGCGGGGCCATCGCCGCAATCCACACCCTGCCCGCCTCCTTCGTGACCGAGATCGGACTGCCCGCCCTGACCGCCGCACAGTGCCGTAACGAAGCCCTGAACGTGATCGAACGGGCGGCCTCCACCCGGCGTCTGCCCGCGGCGATCCGCCAGCGTTGGAGCGACGCCGCCAACGATGACAGCCTGTGGCAGTTCCAGCCCGTGGTCATCAACGGCACCCTTAGCGCAGAATCCTTCCTGATCACCGACCATGAGGTGGGACCGGTGGTCAGCGGACTGGTCGGGTGGAGCGGCCTGCGGGTGAGCGATCCCGCCCGCGACCTGCACTGGCTCAGCGCGGCCCCCGAGGCCGCCGATGATGTGTTTGCCTCCTACCGGATGTCCTGCACCCGCACCCCGGATCGGTTTATCCGGCAGCGGGCGCTGCTGCACGCCGAACTCGAACTGGCGCGCTGGCTCCTGCACGGACTGGACACCCGCAACCAGGAGGTCATCGAGGACGCCGTGGGGCTGCTCGACGGGCTCGTGGACAGCGTCCTGGGCAACCTCTCCGAGCCGATCAATCCCGAGGCCGACCCGGTGCTTGCCGTGGGGGACGTTGAGACCCTGCTCAAGAGCACCCCAAAAACCACGCCCTCCACCGCGCAGATCGGTATGGAAACCGACACCTACGACTTTGATGAGGAAACCGCGGTCTCCAATGAGACCGGGCCGATTGGTCTGCCCGAGGATGTCCTGGGTGAGGACGGCTCCGAATCCGCGGGAAACGCCGACGGTGCCTCCGGGACGGGTGATCCCGATCAGGAGGAAACCCGCGAGATTCCCTCGGGCGGCGCGGGTACCTCAGAGGGCACAGGCGGCTCGGGGCGCTAGCTCCCCGACGGCGCAGTCTGCCCGAAGGCACGGGCTGCCAGGAGATCCGGGCGGTCCAGGCAGCCCAGGCAACTCAGGCGGCTCAGGCGGCTCAGGCGGCTCAGGACGATCCGAACCGCCCACTCACCCGCGATGTAGACAACCAACGCCGCGGTCCGATCAGCTCGGACCGCGGCGTTGTCTTCACGCTTTTCTGGCTAGGCCACCAGCAGCTCTCCGGGGATCCCGCTGGCACCCCGGATAAACCGCGAGAGCGCATCCACACAGGCGCCCTCCCCCGCGGGATTTCCGGCGAGTTCGGCGGAGCTGGGTGAGTTTCCACCCACCAGGCCCTCGATCAGGGCTCCCACAATCGCCCCGGCGATCAGGGCGGTGGGCTGCTCGGGCAGTTCCCCGCTGGCAACACCGTCCTGCAGGATCTCCTCAACCAGGGTTGCCGCGTCCCGACGGCAATACACGCGTTCGCGCACCACCTCGGGGCCCGCGGGCTCATGAATCAGGGCCGTGGCAAACGCCCGCTCGCCCAGCACAACCCGGGCAAATTCGCGCACCACGGTGTCTAGGCGTTCGGCGGCCGATCGCTGGCTGCGGAATGGATCATCGTGACCGATCGCCGCTCGAATGCGATTCGCCATGACCGAATACGCATGCACCGTGACCGCGGCGATCAGGTTATTTTTGGCTGGAAATAGTGAGTACACGGTCGCGGGCCCAAATCCCGCATTCCGTGCAACCGCGGCGATGCTGAGGCCGGCGAGGCCGGACTCCGCGATCATGGTGCCCGCGGCTGAAATAATTACATCTCGACGCTGTTCGCTCATTGGTCCCCCTGACCAGGTTGCGGCCGGTGCCGGTTGGACCGGTCATCTGTGCCCAGAATAGGGGTCCCGTTCGGCCCGCGATAGGCCCCGTTTGGGGGCCATACGCAGGTTACATCGAGTGGGTCGCCACGGCCCTCTCCCAGGCCCGGACCAGCTCGTCTGCGTCGGAGAGTTTTTCCGGGCGCAGGACCCGATCATCGGCCACATAGTAGAACACGGCGTCGATCAGGCGCGGGTCGGTTCCGGTCCAGCGAGCGTAGCCCTCACGGTAGAGCGCCAACTGGTATTGACGCTCGCGCAGCTCCTCGTCCGAACGTGGCGCCTTCCCGGTTTTCCAGTCGACGATCTGAATGCGCCCCTCACGCTCATAGACGGCGTCGAGCTTGC
This sequence comes from Mycetocola sp. BIGb0189, assembly GCF_024810155.1. Lineage (NCBI taxonomy): Bacteria > Bacillati > Actinomycetota > Actinomycetes > Micrococcales > Microbacteriaceae > Mycetocola > Mycetocola sp. BIGb0189. The sequence continues at coordinate 251,576 of NZ_JANUED010000002.1, read as the reverse complement.
AGATGATCAGCTTGCCCGCCAGGCGATAGTTGATCTCGATTTCCACCGCGATCGGTGCCAGGTCCGCCCACTCCGAGCGCAGGAAGGTGGCCTGCAGCTCCTCGAGACGTTCGCGTTCGGCCTCGGCAACGGGCGCCAGGGTGCCCCCGAGTTCCTCGTCGTCGATCTCCCACATCTGGGCGTCGATGGTTTCCTGCGATCCCATCAGGCCCGCACGATGCTCGACCCAGTCGTGGAACAGGGTTCCCAGCCGGGTCTGGCGGTAGGGACGCTCGGGGACCGGGCGGGCAATGCGCGCGGCTACCTGGATCGGATCCACCACAAAGTCCTTGAACCTGGATGCGGGGATGCGTGCGGGCAGATCCACCCGGGCCGGTCCACCGGTGAGGATGTGATGGCGTTCGGCCAGCAGCAGATCCACGTTGCTGGCATCCTCGCTCGGGTGTTCGGGATCGAGCGGGCGCGGATCGGCGCTCCGGATCGCCGCGGCCGCCGCGGTCACGGCCCGGCGTCGCTCCCCCAGCGGATCCCGCGGCCACACCAGGCTGCGGATCTGATCGGTGCGCGGGTTCTCCTCCTCCAGCGGCGAGGAGGGCAGGCTGGGATCCTCGTAGCGTGCGTCCCCGCCCCAGGCCACGGGCACCGCCTGCGCAACCTCGTAGAGGTACGCCCCGGGCTCGCGCGGCTTGACCGCATTGGTCCAGAACGATCCCGAGAGCAGCAGCGTGTCCTTGGCCCGGGTGACCGCCACATAGGCCAGACGGCGCTGTTCGTGTGCGTGCTGGGTGTCGATCTGATCGCCGAAGCTCGCATAGGCCAGCTCAAACGCGGGCTGGCTCTCAAGCCCGCGCCAGGCGAGCTCGGGCAGCTCGGCGGCATCACCGCGGAACGCATAGGGCAGCTCGCCAAACGCGGTCCAGCCGCGGCGGCTGCGCGGGGTTCCGGGGAGTTCCCCGGACACCATGCGCGGGACCGCGACGCTGTCCCACTCCAGGCCCTTGGCCCCGTGGATCGTGAGTACCTGAACGGTCCCCGGCTCGGGTTCCTCGCCGCGCGGGCTGAGGTTTTCGTGCTGCTCGGCCTGTTCCAGCCACTCCAGGAACGCCCCGATGGTGCCGGTCTCATCCACCTGCAAGAACGCGGTGATCTGCTCGGCGAACGCCTCAAGACTCGGCCCGGCCAGCACCTGGTGCTCATTCGCCGCGGCCTCGAGGTCGAGTCCCAGCTCTCGGGCCACCAGGCCCACGTACTCGTGCAGGCCGAGGCCCACCCGGCGACGCAGTCCGGTCAGCAGGGTTGCCGCCTCGCGCATGCGCTCCAGCGCGATCGGGGTGAAATCCGCCAGCGCCTTGTGATCGGCGGGGGCGTTTTCCAGGAAGTCGAGGGCGTCCACGAGTGAGGGGTTGTCCTCGGCATCGGCGGATCCGAAGCGCTTATCGCGAACCTCCTGGGGCACCCGGGCGAGGCGGTGATCGCGCTCCCCGAGCCAGCGGGCCAGGTTGCCCAGCGCGCGCAGATCCCGGGGGCCGATGCGGAAGCGGCCGCCGGCCAGCAGACGGATCAGCTCGGATCCGGCACTCGGGTCGTGCAGCACCCGCAGCGCACACACCAGGTCCACGATTACCGGCTGGTCCAGCAGCCCGGCCAGTCCGAGCACATGGTAGGGAACCCCGCGGGCTTCGAGGGCGCGCAGGAAGGGATCCACCTTTTTCAGCGAGCGGCACAGCAGCGCGGCCGAGCGAGCCTTCTCGCCACGCTCCTTGTCTCCGCGCGGACGATCCAGCTCGGCGGCAAACCACTCGGCCACCGCCTCAGCCTCATCCTCGACGGTCTGCTCGAAGGCGATTCGCACACCACCGGGACCGGCGAACGTTGCCGGAGCCAGGGTCTTGACCGGGACGCCCTCGGCCACCGGCAGGGCCGCCACCAGGGCGTTGGCCGCGTCCAGGACCAGGCCCGGATTTCGCCAGGAGGTGGACAGGGTGAAGCGCGCGGCGGTGTCCGCGGGGCGATATCCCGGGGTCCGGGCCACCGAGAAGTCGCGGGAGAAGCGGGCGAGGTTGGCCGCCGAGGCCCCGCGCCAGCCGTAGATCGACTGGTTGGGATCGCCCACGGCCATGACCCCGTGCCCACCGAAGAGGCGCGACAGCAGCTCGGTCTGCACGACCGAGGTGTCCTGATACTCGTCCAGGATCACCACCCGATAGCGGGCCCGATACTCGACCGATACCCGCTCCAGGGTGCGCACGATCTCCAGGGCCAGCGCGACCTGATCGGAGAACTCGATGAACCCACGGGTGCGCTTGCGGGCCGCATACTCATCGGCGAGCTCGATCAGCATCGGCAGCTCGGCCAGATCGGCGGCCGCGGCCACCAGGTCCTTATTCGGGCTGCGCTTGCGCTTGCCGGTGGTCTCATCGTTGATCGGCAGCTGGGTGAGGCCCTGGAACTCCTCGGCCAGGGCGACGATCTTCTCGGTGTGCTCGCGCGCATCGTTATCGCTGATCCCGCGGGAGACCCGCAGCACCCCCTGCACGAGCGCGGGCAGCGGGCGGGCGGATTCGACCAGCCGCGGATCCTTACTCTCGATCAGCACCCGACGCGCGAGCGCCCAGGCCGAGGCCTCACCGATCACCGTGGCGTCGGCCTCCCGACCGATCAGCGCCGCATACTCCCGGAACAGGCCGCTGGCAAACGCGTTATAGGTCGCGATGGTGGGGGCTTCGAGCACGTCGATCTCGACGCCCTGACCGCCCCGATCCGCGAGCGCCTGACGCAGCTGGGTGATGCGCTGATGAACCCGCTCGGCCAGCTCACCGGCGGCCTTGCGGGTGAAGGTGAGTCCGAGGATCTCGGACACCCGGACGTGGCCGTTGGCAAGCAGCCAGACGATCCGATTCGACATCGTCTCGGTTTTCCCGCTGCCGGCGCCGGCCACCACCAGGGCGGGTTCCAGCGGAGCCTCGATCACCGCGATCTGCTCGGCGGTGGGGGCGGGCAGCCCCAGCAGCGCGGCGATGTCGAGCGCGCTCAGGGCGGGGGTCTGATTCGACTGGGTCATGATTACTCCGAGACGGCCGCGATGAGGTGGATACGGTAGGTCAGGCGGGTGAGGGGATCGTGCTCGCCCTCGCCGAAGACGCCGACGAAGGTCGCGGCGGCCATGCCGGTGCCCACGGTTTCCACGCGTTCCTCAAAGGCCGCAAGCTCTTCCTCGGTCTGGACCTCCTGCACACGCTCGGCGTAGGCCTTGACCGTGGGGGTGCGCACGTAGAGCAGCATCGCGCCGCCCGAGCGCCCGGTGATCGGGTGGCGGCGGACCGCGGGTTCTGCGGGGGCTGCGACCGGGGCAACGGGTGCCTCGGCGGTCGCGTCGGCTGGCGAATCGGCCAGTGGAGCAACGTGAGCCGCGACCGCAGCCGCACCGGTGGATGCCTCGGCAGCGGCCTCATCCGGCACCTCGGTATACACGGCCCCGCGGGTCAGCGCGAGCTGATAGGCGGAGAGCTGGGCGTGGGTCAGCATCGACTTCTGGGTGGGAATGCTGCGCCCGGTCTTGAGGTCGATGATCACGATCACCGGTTCGGTGTCCGCTCCGGTGGCCGGACGCCGCTCGATCCGGTCGATCGAGCCACCGATGATGATCTGACCCACCTCGAGCCGGAACCCGCCCTCGGTACTCAGCACCACGTTGCCCGCGCGTAGGGCGTCGGAGAGGTAGGCGGCCACACCCACCAGGGCTTCGTCCACGCCGGCGCGCTCCCGCTGAGCCAGCCAGGGTGCCTCAAACCTGAGCTCACCCCAGCGCTCAGAGACGTGCTCCCACAGCCGCTCGGGGGCGATATCGGCGGGGGTGATCTGGTCCGCGGGGATCATCCCCGCGCGCTCAAACGCCTCGTGGATGATCGTGCCGATGCCCGCCGCCACGGTGCTTGGCGGCCGCGCCACGTCCTCGATGAACCAGTTCAGCGGCGACTTCTCGAACGCCTCCATCCGCGAGGGCGAGACCCGCACGCGTGCGTCGGGGTCCTTCAAGTCCACCAGCGGTTCGGTGGTGGAGGGCTCCGCCAGACCGTACCAGGAATCCGGGGAGGCCCCGGCGATCCCCTCGTCCGATAGTCGAGCCAGCAGGCTTGCCGCCTCGGCAGCCTCCTCGGGACGCCCAGCCTCGTGAGCGCGCACCAGGCGGCGGCGCAGCGCACCCACCATGCCGCGCAGGGTCAGCGGATACTCGCCGGTCCCGGTGCGCACGGGCGCACCATCGAGGGTCGGGAAGCGGAGGAAGGGCGAGGGCTGTTCGTCATCGCCATCGGTGGTGGACACCACCAGCTGGGTGCGCGCCCGCGAACATGCGAGAACAAAGAGGCGCAGCTCGTCGGAGAGGAGTTCGGCCCGCGCATCCAGCAGGGTCGTGGGCAGGCCCGCGACCACCAGGCTGAAGAGCTGCGGATACAGCAGCGCCCCGCGCAGTTGGAGGTTGGGCCAGGCACCGGCCTGCACCCGGGCGGCAACCACCACGTCGAACTCGCGGCCCACCACCGCGCTCGGGGTGCCGATCCAGACGGCCTCCCCGCGCGCCCGCGGCGCCAGCGAGTCCTCCCCCAGGTCGGCCTCCAGGAGTGAGTCGATAAAGATACCGGCGTCGGCATCGGGGTCGCGTTCGGCCGCGCGCTTGGCCGCGGTGAACAGGGCGACCGCCGCATCCAGGTTGGTGTTGGCCTCCTCGGCGAGCAGGCCCCCCTGGCCCAGCTGCGTGGTCCAGGTTTTCTCCAGCCCGCTGCGGTCCCAGACGATCCAGGCCAGCTCCTCGGCGCTGTTGCCCGCCGCATAACCCGCCCGCACCTGCGCCAGGGTTTCGGCGAAACGCTGGGCTCGGCGCGCACCGGGGGTGTCGAGGGTTGCGAATCTTCCGGGGGCGGCGAGGGCCTCAAGCAGCAGATCATCCGATCCCCGATGCCCTCCACCCAGCAGCTCCTCGTGACGCAGCGCGCGACGCAGACGGCGCAGGCCGATCCCGTCAAAGCCGCCCAGGGGCCCCAGCAGCAGTTCGGTGTAGCGGGCGGCGGTCACCGGAATGCGTTCGAGGGCGACGGCGAGCGCCAGGATCAGCGCGCGCGCCGCATACCGGTCACGCAGGGCCTCGCCGGCGGTCTCCGCCGAGGTGGGGACGTCGGCCATCGCCAGCGCCCGAGCCAGTACGGGAATGGACGCCGAGGAGCGCACCACGATCGCCATCTGCGACCAGGGCACCCCGTGATACACGTGGCGCTCGCGCAGCATCCGGGCGATCGCCTGCTGCTCGGCCGCCGGGGAGGTCGCGCGAATGCGCACCACCGGCAGCGTGGGCGGAACCTTCCAGGGTCCCCGTTCGGACTCGTCGGCCGGGTGGACGGGGGCCTGTGCGGCGACCCCGGAGGCCTGGCCCACGGGGTTGTCGGCAGCCAAATCGGCGGGCGGCGTGGCGGACTGCTCGGTGGGCGGTGTGGCGGCGTCGCCGGTGGTGTCCGCGGCGGGCGCGGGCTGGGCGGGCAGCACCGAGGCCGCGCGGCGATGCTCGACCCGTCCGGCGGCACCCACCCGGTCGCTCAGCTCGGTGATCACGGCGCGCAGCTCGGGGCCGTGCCGATGCACCTGCGTGAGGGTGAACGTCTCCACCGGGGCGCCCAGAATCAGGTTGAGTCCGCTGAGCGCCGCCGGATCGGAGCCGCGGAAGGTTGCGCTGGCCACGTCGGGGTCCCCGAACGCCAGGATCGTGGATCCCGCGGCGGCCGCGGCCGCCAGGAATCCCAGCGTGCCCGGTCCCTGCTCCTGGAAGTCGTCCACGATGATCAGGCGCGGGGCCGAAACGCGACCCTCACGCAGCAGCGTGGTTGCCTCGGCGATCACCTCGGCGGCGTCCAATCGGGGCTGCGAATACTGGTCCATCACGTGCTCATAGCGGGCGATGAATGCGGCCGCGGCCACCCACTCGGGACGCTCGTGCTGGTGCCCGAGGCGGGCCAGCTCGGCGGGGCGGGTGCGGGTTTCCACGAGCCGCATCATCAGCTCACGCAGTTCGGTGCGGAAGCCGCCGAGCGCACGCACATCGGGTCCCAGGCTCTCGGGCCAGGCGGTGACCTCGTCCTCCACCTCTCCGGCCAGCAGATCGGCGAGGATCGTATCCTGATCGGCACCGGTCAGCAGCCGCGGAACGGTCACCCCGTCGGCCACCGCGGCGGCCGTCACAAAGCTAAAGGCCAGCGAGCCCAGGGTGCGCGCCAGCGGGCCCCGGGTGGGACGGTCGATCCGCAGCGCCAGGGTGTCCCGCAGCGCGGTGGCCGATCGGCGGTCGGCTGCCAAGACGACTACATCGTCGGTGGGATAGCCGCGGGTGATGATCCGGTCGGCCACCACCTCGGTCAGCGTGTGCGTCTTCCCCGAACCGGGCGCACCGTGCACCGCCGCGTGGGCACCGTCGCGGAGATCCCGCACGGCACGCTGGCTGTTATCCAGGCTCGCGGACAACCGGTCTTGATCGAGGGGTTCGGATTCGCTCACGCTCCCACGCTAGCGTGAGCCACCGATATCCCCCGGAAGACACCGCCGATGCGGGGACCACCGACTCGGCGCGACGCGTGTTCGCTCTGGGCACGCGCGGATAACGGGTTTCGGTGGGCGGCGGTGTCGTACGCTGGAATCAACCCAGGATCCGTTCCCCGGCAACCGAAAGGCACCAACGTGGATATCCGTATCGGCATCATCAACAGCCCCCGCGAACTCGGCTTCGAATCCAGCCAGAGCGCGGCCGACGTCGAGAAGATTGTCGGCGACGCAATCAGCTCCGGCACCCCGCACTTCACCCTCACCGACGACAAGGGCAAGCGCTACATCGTGGCCACCGGTTCGGTAGCCTATGTTGAGATCGGCAGCGAAGAGACCCGTCGCATCGGTTTTGTGGGCTAGGTAGCCTGCTTCCGCCGTACCGCGCAGCGCCCCACCATTTCGGTGGGGCGCTGCGCTGTTTTCGGGCGATGTGCGGTCGCGGGCTGGGCGGTCGGGGGCTAGGCGGTCAGGCCCAGCGCATCCATACGCTGGGTGTGCCGACCGATCAGCTCGGTGAACACCGGCTCGACCCGCTCGGGGGTGTTTCCCGGCGCGCGATCGGTGGTGTCGGTGCCCACCGGTTCGAGGCGCAGCGCCGCATGGCACACCAGCATGATGTCGCCCACCAGGCGGCGTCCGCTGAGGGCCAGGCGGTGGGCGCGGCGGGGATCCTCGATGATCGCATCGCGCAGGATTCCCACCACCACCGAGGAGCCGTTATCAGCCCCGAGGACGCGCTCCATCCGGGGTGCCAGATCGGCGGGCAGGCGCGCGGCCAGGCCGCGGAAGAAGTCGTCCAGGAAGCCCTGGGTGATGTAGAGGCCCAGCAGCCCCTCGTTGATCGAGTCGCCGCGGGCAATGCCCAGCAGGCGGTCGATCGCCGGCACGTAGGGGGCCATCAGCAGCTGCGGATCCTCGCCGCGACGGCGAATCTCGCCCACCAGCTCATGATGCTTACGCAGCGCAAGCCCGGCGGGCCCCGCGATCAACTCGGTGGTCAGCAGGCGACCGCTGTCGCGGCTGATCGCCGAGTACTGCTGGAACACCGCGAGCTGCAAGTAGGCCGACTGCCCGAGGAAGTCGGAGGTGTCGGAGGCAAGCTCAGCAAAGTCCACCCGGGTGGTGGGAACCGTGCTCTCGCGCAGTACCACTTGGGATTCGTTTGAGGAGGGGCCACGCCGCCGAAACCAGGAAATCACACGCTCAGTCTACGCGTCCCGGTAAGCTGGGAGTGTCTCATCGTTGGAATGGGACCCTACGCCCGCACGCAGAATCCGTTGGCGTAGACCACATCACTGCATGACAGGCATTAAATATCGTGACTTTTCTTGAACTCGGCGTCGCCCAGGATATGGTGGACGCCCTCGCCGGTAAGGGAATTACCGCGCCGTTCCCGATCCAGGAACAGACCATCCCGCTGGCCATCGCCGGCCAGGACATCATCGGCCAGGCCAAGACCGGTACCGGTAAGACCTTCGGTTTTGGTCTCCCGGTACTGCAGCGCCTCGGCGACAACCCCGAGCCCGGCGTCAAGGCGCTGATCGTGGTTCCTACCCGCGAACTGGCCGTCCAGGTGTATGAGGACATGGTGCTGGCTGCCAGCAACCGTCCCACCAAGATCGCCGCCATCTACGGCGGCAAGGCCTATGAGGGTCAGATCGAGGAGATCAAGGCCGGCGCCCAGGTCATCGTGGGTACCCCGGGCCGACTGATCGACCTCAACAACCAGCGCCTGCTCGACTTCTCCAAGATCCAGGAAATGGTGCTGGATGAGGCCGACAAGATGCTCGACCTGGGCTTCCTGGCCGACATCGAGCGTCTCTTCTCCAAGACCCCCGCCGAGCGTCACACCATGCTGTTCTCGGCCACCATGCCCGGTCCGATCGTCGCCCTGTCGCGCCGGTTCATGACCAAGCCCATCCACATTCGCGCGAGCGACCCGGATGAGGGTCTGACCCAGGCCAACATCAAGCACGTCATCTACCGTGCGCACTCGCTGGACAAGGACGAGGTTATCGCCCGCATCCTGCAGGCCGAGGGCCGCGGCAAGACCGTCATCTTCACCCGCACCAAGCGTGCCGCCGCCCGCCTGATGGACGAGCTCAACGACCGCGGCTTCAACGCGACCGCCGTGCACGGAGACCTCGGCCAGGAGCAGCGCGAGCGCGGCATGGCCGCATTCAAGGCGGGCAAGAAGGACGTGCTGATCGCGACCGATGTGGCCGCCCGCGGAATCGACGTGGACGATGTGACCCACGTGATCAACCACACCATCCCCGACGACGAGAAGACCTACCTGCACCGCGTGGGCCGCACCGGCCGCGCCGGAAAGACCGGTATCGCCGTCACCTTCGTCGACTGGGAAGACCTGCACAAGTGGGCCCTGATCAACAAGGCGCTGGAGTTCGGTCAGCCCGAGCCCACCGAGACCTACTCCTCCTCCCCGCACCTGTTTGAGGACCTCAACATCCCCGCCGGCACCAAGGGCCGCCTGAAGCCCGCCGCCCCGGCGGCCCCGCGCGAGGGTGCCGCCCGCAGCGGTGGTGCCCGCGGTGGCAACGGATCGCGTCCGGCACGCGGCGAAGGTCAGGCTCGTGGCGAAGGTCAGGCTCGCGCCGAGCGTCCCGCACGCTCGGGTGAGGTCGGCGGAGACTCCACTCGCCCCTCGCGTAACCGTCGTCGCACCCGCGGTGGCGGCGCGGCTGCCGGTCCCGCCGCCGGCGTCACCCCGGTTGAGGGTGCCCCGGTTACCGCCTCGGCACCGCAGGATGGCGAGGGTGCTCCGCGCCGTCGTCGTCGCTCGCGTGGTGGTCGCGGTCGCGGTGAGGGTGCAGCTCCCGCCGAGGCCGCTCCCGCCGCCGAATAGCCGCAGAGACTCAATGCCCGCCCCTCCGACTCGGACGGGGCGGGCGTTGTGTATGTGAGCTAGCCGGCGATGATCGGGGCGAACCCGGTGGCCTCGGCCACGATCGCGTCCACAACGGTGCTCGGCGTGGTGTTCTCCCCCAGCCGGTTAGGCTTGCCGGCCCCGTGATAGTCGCTGGATCCGGTGAGCACCAGGTTGTAGCGGGCGGCCAGCGCCCGCAGCCACGACTTCCCCTCGGGGGTGTTCTCGCGGTGGTCGATCTCCATCCCAAACAGTCCCGCCTCAACCATCTCGGCGACCACGTCCTCGGGGATCAGGCGCCCCCGGGTTCCGGTGGCCGGGTGGGCGATGACCGGCACACCGCCGGCCTCACGGATCATCCGAATGGCCACGATGGGATCCGGCGCATAGAGCGGGATGATGTAACCGCTGCGTGGGTGCAGGATGGTGTCAAACGCGGCGCTGCGATCGGTCGAGTGGCCGCGGGCCACAAGCGCGTCGGCAATGTGCGGACGCCCGATCGAGGCCCCCGGGGTGGTCTGGGCGAGGACATCCTCCCAGGTGAGGTCATAGTCCACCCGAATGTTTTCCACGATCTCGGCCGCGCGTGTCTTGCGGGCCACCCGGATGCGCTCGGTTTCGGCCAGGAGCGCGGGATTGGAGGGATCAAACAGGTAGGCGAGCATATGCACGCTCATGCCGTTGTGGCGGGTGCTCAGCTCCATTCCGGGAATCAGGTTCACCCCCACTTCAGGGGCCGCAACCATCGCCTCGGGCCAGCCCGCAGTGGTGTCGTGGTCGGTCAGCGCGACCGTGCCCAATCCGGCCGCAGCCGCCGCCCGCACCAGTTCTCCGGGGGTTTCGGTGCCGTCGGAGATGCTGGAATGAGTGTGCAGATCGGCGGGACCACGGAGGGAGGATTGCAGGGGCATACTGACCAGTGTAGGCCGCATGCTCAGCATCCTCCCGGGAACTCCCAGATTTCGCCCGATATCCTGACCGGGTCATGTTCAAGTTCCTCGGCGCACTCCTCACCCTTGCGGTTGCACTGGGCCTGCTCATCGTGACCTGGCCCCCGCTGTTTGGACTCCAGACCACCGTGATCGTCGCCCAGATCACCGCGATGCGCGGCCTCCTGGTGGCCTGCTGCGTCGCCGCGCTGATCCTCTTTTTAATCATCGGGATCATTCGCCCGCTGCGCGGATTCGCCGGCAGCATGGCCGTGGTCATGTTCCTCGGAGCCGTGGCCAACACCGGCATCCTGGTCTACCGCGGGTTTGACAACAATGCGATGCCGGCAAAAACCGAGAGCAGCATCAACGTGCTCAGTTGGAACACCAAGGGTAACGCGATGGGTTCGGCCACCATCGCCAAGCTCGCGCTGGACTCCGGGGCGGATATCGTCGCCCTGCCCGAGACACGCAATCAGACCGGACTCGAGGTGGCCGCCGCAATGAAGGCCGCCGGCAAACCCATGAACGTGTTTACCGAGTCGTTCGGCAAGATTGCGGCCGCCAGCTCAACCACGGTTTTGGTCTCCCCCTCGCTCGGCGCATACACGCAGGCCAGCAGCAACGGTGTGGGTGCCTCGAACACGCTCGTGGTGCCCAGCGTGGTGCTCCGACCCGCCGATGGGCGCGGACCCACCATCATCGCAAGCCATGCGGTCTCCCCCTCGACCCCGCAGATGCACAACTGGCGCGAGGATCTGGCCTGGCTGGCCGCACAGTGTGATGCCGAGAACGTCATCATCGCCGGCGACTTCAACGCCACCGTGGACAGTATGGCCGGCCTCGGCCGTGACGGTGCAGCCCTGGGCCGCTGCAACGACGCGGGCCAGGCAACCCGCACCGCCGCCCTCGGCACCTGGCCCACGAGCATCCCGGCGCTGCTGGGTTCCCCGATCGACCACGTCTTCGCCACCCCGATCTGGGACATCGCCGGCATGAAGGTGCACAGCGAGTTCGATCAGGCGGGCAGCGATCACCGCCCGATCACCGTGCGCCTGGAACCGGCCGCCGCGGACTAGTCGGTAACGCGCGACACCGCGGTGAGCGCCCCGAGGCAGACAGACACGCCAGGTGCTTTAAACCGGGGCACGAACAGTGCGAGAATGTAAGGCATGACTACCAGTAGCGAAGAGACCAAGGACGCCCGATCCACCACCCCCGGATCCGATCGCTTCCAGGACTACATCGGCTCCCAGTGGGCCGACCGCACGGATGAGCTGCCCGCCGCGCGCGTCCAGGCGGCGTTTGCCGAGAAGCGCCGCGCCGAGGTGAGCGCCGCGTTCACCGGTGCGCGCGTGGTGATCGAGGCCGGCGACCCCAAGCAGCGCTCCAACGACACCGACTACCCGTTCCGCGCCCACTCGGCCTTTGCCCACCTGACCGGCTGGGGTGCCGACTCCGAGCCCGGCGCCGTGCTGGTGTTTGAGCCCGCGGGCGAGGGTCACGAGATCACCCTGTACTTCCGCGAGCGCGCCGGCCGCGACTCCGATGAGTTCTACGCCAACCACGCGATCGGCGAGTTCTGGATCGGCCCGCGCCCCTCCCTCGCCCAGGTCGCCGCCGACCTGAACCTGGCCACCGCCCACCTGGATGAGTTTGTGGCCACCGACTCGGACCTGCGCATCGACCACGACGAGGACCTGACCCGGTTCGTCTCCGAGCTGCGCCTGGTTAAGGACTCCTTCGAGATCGCCGAGATGCGCGAGGCTGTGAACGCCACCGCCGGCGGTTTTGACGCGTTCATCGCCGAGCTGCCCCGCATCATCGCCTCCCCGCGGGGCGAGCGCGTGGTCGAGGGCGTCTTCAACGCCCACGCCCGCGAGCACGGCAACACCGTCGGTTATGACACCATCGCCGCCTCGGGATCCCACGCGTGCATCCTGCACTGGACCCGCAATGACGGCGCGGTCACCCCGGGCGAGCTGATCCTGGTGGATGCCGGTGTCGAGGTCGAGAGCCTGTACACCGCGGACATCACCCGCACCCTGCCGATCAACGGCACCTTCACCGACGTGCAGCGCAAGGTCTACGAGGCCGTGCGCGAGGCCGCCGACGCCGCCCTGGCGATCGTGCGTCCGGGCATCGTGTTCAAGGAGATCCACGCCGAGGCCATGCGCGTGATCGCCGAGAAGACCGCCGAGTGGGGCATGCTGCCGGTTTCGGCCGAGGAGTCGCTGCTGGTCGAGAACCAGTACCACCGCCGATACATGGTGCACGGCACCAGCCACCACCTGGGCATCGACGTGCACGACTGCGCCCAGGCCCGCCGTGATTTCTATCACGATGGCATCGTCGAGGAGGGCATGATCTTCACGATCGAGCCCGGTCTGTACTTCCAGAACGACGACCTGACCGTGCCCGAGGAGTTCCGCGGAATCGGCGTGCGGATCGAGGACGACATCCTGGTCACCGCCGACGGTGCCGAAAACCTCTCGGCTCACATCCCGCGCACCGCGGACGATGTCGAGGCGTGGATCGCGCGCCTCAACGCCTAGGCTCATACCTTTACGTGTCGATCCCTCATTCGTGAGGGGTCGCCACGTTTGGTTAACACGCGGATTCGATAAACGCGATATTCTGTAGCAATGAGTTCGACGAAGATCCCCTCCCCCTATCTCGCGTTTCGCAACGCCGCCGTGCGACACCCGGACGACGCGTTCGTTCACACCGGTGCCCTCCGCATCGGACGCGCCGCGGCCCTGCGCTCGGTAGACGGCATCGCGGCCGAACTGCGCGCGCAGGGGGTGCGGGCGGGCGATCTGGTCGCCCTCGAGCTGCCGGCCACGCTGGACCTGCTCTTCACCCTGGCCCTCTGGCACGAGGGGGCCACCGGGGTCCCGTTAGCCGCACACATTCCCAGCGACTCGATTCCCACCGGCATCCTGCTGGTGACGGCCTCCAACACCCGTCGGTGGGAGCGTACCCTCATCGTTGACGCCGAGCTTCTCCGTCGCGCCGAGGCACGCGTCGCCTCGAATGATCCGGTGATCGAATTCGATCGGGATTTCCCCGCCCGCATACATTTTTCCAGCGGCACCACCGGACGCCCCAAGGCCATTGCCACATCGTTCGGCGCCCTGGATACCCTCACCGCCGATCCCGACACAACCTGGCTGCGCGGGGCACCATTCCTGATGATGATGCCTCCGGGTTCCCTCTTCGGTTTTGCCGCCTTCTACGCCAGCGTCCGATCCGAGAACACGTTCTGGCTGGTGAATCCCGGCGATCCGGACCACACCATCGAGCTTGCCCGCCAGTCGGGTGCCACCGCGCTTAAGGGCTCCCCCGCTCAGGTGGCTTCCGTGCTGGAAAGGCTTGAGGAACGCGGGGAACGACTCCCGCTGCTGGACACGGTATTCACCGCCGGGGCGGCACTGTCTCCGATCGTGGCCGCACGCATGCGCGCGGTAGCCGACGGCTGTGAGCTGCACATGGCCTATGGGTCGACCGAGGGCCTGCTGGTGAGCGCCCGCTATCGAGACAGTTCCGATCCCACCGACCTCGGCGAGGTTTCACCCACCGCCCGCATCGAAATCGTGGATGCCACGGACTCGGTGCTCGCGCCGGGTGTCGTGGGTCGTATCCGCTACCAAAACACCCATATGGCCACCGAGTATCTAAACGATCCGGAAGCCAGCGCCGCGGCCTTCACCGACGGGTGGTACTACCCCGGCGATCTCGGGATGCTCACTGTCGACGGCAAGCTTGTCCTGGCCGGGCGGGAGTCCGAGGTTCTCAACGCCGACGGGGTGAAGCTTGACCCAACGGTGTTGGACCACCGGGCTCTCGAGGATCCGCTGGTTCGCGATGCCGCGGGATTTGTCTATCGTGATCGCGGGGGCGTCTCCAGGTTCGGCCTCGCCCTGGTTCCCCGCGAGGGGTTTGATGCGGACGGCTTCGTCCGGTCCCTGAATGAAAACATCAGCCACGGTCTGCCCACGCTGATTGTCCGCGTCGAGCAGATTCCGCGCAACGGCGGGGGCAAGGTTTTGCGCCGGGAACTCACGGCGCGTTTCTCCGAATCGCCGACGGCCCCCACGCTGCACGCGTAAGGGGTGGTGCAGGGGGGAAAACCCCCACACCACCCCGTGTCCGGCAACCTATCCGCGACGACGGCGAACGGCAAACCCGGTCATCGCCAGTCCGGCTGCCAGCGCCCCCACCGCGAGGGCGATCCAGGTGGGGCCGGCGTCGGCACCGGTGTGCGCGAGGCCGGCGGCCTGCACCGGACCGGCCGAAGGCGACGGCACCGCACTCGTCGAGGCCCCCGGAGCGGGTGCGCTCGGTGAGGCTGTAACCGGGGGCACGGAGGCCGGGTCGGACGGCGTCGAGGTCGGCGTGGACCCCGGCTGGGTCGGCGTCGCGGTCGGAGTCGACGTCGACTCGGGCTGAGTCGGCGTCGACTCGGGCTGAGTCGGCGTCGGGGTCGGGGTCGGCTCCACGGCTACCAGGGCCCACTTGGCAAAGTAGACCCGATCCGCGGTGAGCGGGGCCGAGAAGTCCGCCTCCCGGGTCAGCGCCGAATCGGTGAACCACCCCTCGAAGGTGAATCCCTCGGCGGTGGGGTCGGCCGGACGCTCCGACAGCCCGCCGATGGCGATCGCCCGCGGCTCAATGGCGGAGCCGTGCCCACCGAGGTCAAACGAAACGTTGACGACCCGAAGCTGCTTCCACCGAAGGATCACAACACCCGATCCCCCATTCGTGCTCCCGCGCCCCGCGATCGCCTGAACCGCGCCGCCGCCGGCTCCACTGTTTGCCAGGGCCACGCCAATTGACGAGCCGGCCCCGCTCAGGCTCACCGCACCCGCGCCGCACAGGGCCGGAATGCTGGCCTCAACCGCCGTCGAGGCGACGAAGGCACCACCGCCGCCGAAGCAGCGAGTGTCATCGGCGAATGGTGATCCCGCAGCGGCAAGCTGGGCCGGGGTAACCCCGTTTCTCGGATTTTCTCCGTTCCCGACGGAGGCGCCAAGACCCGAGTTGCCGTTTGTACCGCGCGGGCCCGCATAAGCCAGAACTTCGGGAACACCGGGCTGGCTCACCCTACTGACGACCCCGGCGTTACCGGCGGCAATCTCCAGCGGACGTGCGGGATCGGCATCAAACCCCTGGAGTTCCACCACGCCCCCGGAACCCCCTCCCGCGTAATAGTCGCCGTTGTCACTCACGGTGCCGCTTCCTCCACCGCCCACAACCAGCGCCTCAAGCGAGGTCATTTCGGCGGTCGGGGTGAAGGTTGCCGAGGATCCACCGTTGATGGTGACCTCGCAGATCGCCGGGCCAATCGGGACGCCGCCGGCGTCACAGGTTGCCGAATCGGCGGCGCCGGCCGGCACAACTCCGGCAAGGATGCCGGCCAGACCGAGCCCGGAAACCGCGCCGATCACCGCCACCCGTTGGAAAGAATGAGAACCCACTGCTACTCCCTCGTAACTACCAGAAACACTAAACAATGTATTGTTTCACAATTCGCGACTTTCTCTGGCCAGATTTCATTCGAGCGCGCAGAATAGAGGCATGACCGCCACCGTGGATCTGATCGATGCCTTCCGAAGCGCCGACCCCGATCGTCGCGCCAGACTCCTGCGCGGCTGCGAAGCCGGTGCCGACTCCGACCGGGTCGACTTCCTGATCACCCTGGTTGAAGACACCGCCGAAGATCCTGCCGTGCGCACCGAGGCCGCCCGCGCCCTGGCGCTGATCGCGGCGATCGATGGGGAGGAACCCGGCCGCCTCTTCGATGAGGAGCTGGATGCCGCGCGCAACCTGATCGGCGAGATCCTGGCCGGCGTGGCCAATCGCGACCCCGACGAGGATCTGCGCGTGTGGGCTCTGCGAGGTCTAGCCCGCTGCGACCTGCCCGACTCCGCCATTCGTGTGCTCGTGGGCCTGGCCCTGGCCGAGCAGGAGGATCCGCTGCTGCGCACCCTCGCCGCAGCCGCCGTCTACGCCCAGGCTCCGGAATCGGTGGTCCGCACCGAGGCCATCCCGGTTTTTGATCACGACCCGATCCTCGCCGGCGGCCCACACACCGCGTAGCCGGCATCGCTGTAACAGCCTAGTTACAGCAGTAACATCCGAACTGATCGAGTACCTGACAACCGGCGCGCCGATCAGCGCGGGCTAGCCGAGCCCATTCGAAAGCACCGCCCCCTTGCGCCACGCCGGTCCTCGGCACCGGTTTGAGATTATTTTGGTCGCACTCCGGGGCTAATCGGGGATGAACTTACCCAGCCGGACCGAATCTACGCAAAAGGCTTACTTTTTGTTGCAAGAACTTGCTAGTGTGGCGACATGTCACGAAGACTCGCTGAGGTAGCCCGCAAGGTAGGCGTGAGTGAGGCGACCGTCAGTCGCGTCCTCAACGAAAAACCGGGGGTGTCCGAGACCACCCGCAACGCGGTGCTCACCGCCCTCGACGTGCTGGGGTATGAGCGTCCATCCAGTCTGCGCGGGGAACGCGCCCGCCTGGTGGGCCTGGTCCTGCCCGAACTCCAGAACCCAATCTTCCCCGCCTTCGCCGAGGTGGTCTCCGGGGCGCTCGCTCAAAACGGCTACACCCCGGTGCTGTGCACGCAGACCACCGGCGGGATCTCCGAAGCCGACTATGTGGATCTGCTGCTCTCCCAGCGCGTTTCCGGAGTTGTGTTCTCCGGCGGCGCCTACGCGGAGACCGACGCCAGCCACGAACACTACGACCGCCTGACCGAGCTCGGCCTGCCGTTTGTCTTTGTCAACGCCCTGGCCGAGGGCCTGGATGTCGCCACGGTTTCCTGCGACGATGCGGTTGCGATGGAGCAGGCGCTGGTCCACCTGCACCAGCTCGGGCACACCCAGATCGGCCTGATTCTGGGCCCCAAGGACCACGTCCCCTCACAGCGCAAGTATCAGGCCGCGCTGCGCTGGGGTGCCGCGAACGGCGTGGACTTCAACGGCAACCGGGTCATCCACTCGCTCTACTCACTCGAGGCCGGACAGGTTGCGGCAACCCGCCTGCTGCAGAAAACCGACGCCACCGCCTTTGTCTGTGCGAGCGACCTCCTGGCCCTCGGCGCGATCCGTGCGGTGCGTCGGGCGGGGCTCAGCGTGCCCGCCGATGTCTCGGTGGTGGGCTATGACGACTCCGCCCTGATGAACGCGGTTGAACCTCCGCTGACCACGATCCGTCAGCCGATCGAGACGATGGGACGCATGGTGGTGGAGCTCCTGCTGCGTCAGATCGGCGAGGATTCGGCCACCCGGGACGAGTTCCTGTTTGAGCCCGAACTGGTGGTGCGAGGCTCCACCGCGCCGATGCGCACCCGCTCCGCGCGCAAAAGAGAGTAAATCTTTGTAAATTTCTTACGTTCTGTGTCCTTCTTGCGTGATTCTGTCGCTTCCCTTACATTTAGGTTTCAACAACGGCGTTGGTCGGGTTCCTGCCCCAACCGGTACACGAGTGACGCCACGGATTACGCACAGGAAACAGAGGCGCTGGTTTGTCCAGGACCGTTGAACACCCCACGACCGCCGCGGTCGACTCCCCCGAGGCGTCCATCGACGCGCTCGGCACCCTTCTTACCCCCTCCACCAACTCGTGGTGGCGCGGGGACACGATCTATCAGATTTACCCCCGCTCATTTGCCGACGGTAACGGCGACGGCACCGGCGACCTCCGCGGAGTCCGCCAGCGCCTGCCGTACCTCAAGGAACTCGGCATCAACGCGATCTGGTACACCCCGTGGTACGAGTCCCCGCTGGCCGATGGCGGCTACGACGTGGCCAACTACCGCCGGATCGACCCCGCATTCGGAGACCTGGCCGAGGCCGAGGCACTGATCCAGGACGCACTGGCCCTGGGCATCCGCACGATCGTGGACGTGGTCCCCAACCACGTCTCGGCCGCGCACCGCTGGTTCCAGCAGGCCCTGGCGGCGGAGCCCGGCTCCCCCGAGCGCGCCCGCTTCTGGTTCCACCCGGGACTCGGCGAAAACGGCGATCAGCCGCCCACCCACTGGCCCAACAACTTCGCCGGCCCCACCTGGACCCGCCTCACCAATGCGGACGGCACCCCGGGCGAGTGGTACCTGCACCTGTTTGATCCCGAACAGCCCGACCTCAACTGGTCCCACCCCGAGGTGGTCCAGGAGCACGAGGACATCCTGCGCTTCTGGTTCGACCGCGGCGTAGCGGGCATTCGGATCGACTCGGCGGCCCTGCTGGTTAAGGACCCCGCCCTGCCCGAGATCCCCGAGAACCCGGGTCCCGGCGAGCACCCCAACACCGACCGCGACGAGCTGCACACCATCTACCGCGGCTGGCGCCGGGTGGCCGAGGAGTACCGCGACCGGGCACCGCTGGGAGGCCGCGCGCTGATCGGTGAGATCTGGCTGCCCGACGCCGAGCGCTTCGCCGCGTATCTGCGCCCCGATGAGATGCACACCGCATTCAACTTCGACTTCATGACGCGGCAGTGGAAGGCCGAGGAGCTGCGTGCCTCGATCGACCTGATGCGTGATGCCCACGCCCCGATCGGTGCCCCCTGCACCTGGGTGCTCTCCAACCACGACGTGACCCGCGTGGTCACCCGCTACGGCCGTGAGGACTCCTCGTTCGAGTTCCTCAAGAAGCGTCGCGGGATCCCCACCGATCTGGCCCTGGGTACCCGTCGTGCCCGCGCCGCCGCGCTGCTGACCGCCGCGCTGCCCGGCTCCCTCTACATCTGGCAGGGCGACGAGCTCGGTCTGCCCGAGGTAGAGGACCTGCCCGATGAGGAGCGTCAGGATCCGATGTTCCACCGCTCGAACGGTGTGGACCCGGGTCGCGATGGCTGCCGCGTGCCGCTGCCCTGGTCCGGTCAGGAGCCCCCGTTCGGCTTCGAACCCGAGGGTTCCACCGCGCCGACCTGGCTGTCCCAGCCGGCCGACTGGAACACCTACACGGTTGAGGCTCAGCGCAAGGATCCCGGATCGATGCTGAACCTGTACCGCCGGATGCTGGAGTTCCGTGAGCGCGATGCTGCGCTCGGAGACGGCCCCTTCCGCTGGCTCACCGCGGCCGACCACGCGGGCTTCGGCCCCGAGGTGCTGGCCTTCGCCCGAGCCGACGGATTCATCAGCGTCACCAACTTCTCCGGTGAACCCTTCGCGCTTCCCGAGCGTGCACAGCTCCTACTTTCCAGTTCCCCCCTCGAAGGCGGTCTCCTGCCCGCCGACACCACCGCGTGGCTTCGGCTCACGCAGCACCCCTCCCGCACCAACTAATCACAACGAAAGGCAATGACAATGAAGTCACCCATTAAAGCGTTGACCCTCACGGTCTCCGCACTGGCAGCAATCGGCCTCCTGGCCTCCTGCTCGAACGGCGCCAACCCGGGCGGCGGCGAATCCGCCGACGGCAAGGTTGAGCTCTCGGTGGTCAGCCTGATCCCCGGAACCGAGCAGGCGGCGTTTGACGCGTTCAACGAGCAGGTCAAGCAGTTTGAAAAGGCCAACCCGGACATCAAGATCAAGCCGGTCGAGTACGAGTGGAAGGCCGACACCTTCCCCGCGCTGCTCGCCGGTGGCACCCTGCCGATCGTCTACACCATCCCCTTCACCGACGGTCAGACCCTGATCGAAAACGGTCAGATCGCCGACATCACCGAAGAGGTCAAGGCGCTGCCGTTCTACGACAAGTTCAACCAGAACGTGCTCTCGGCCGGCACCGACGACAAGGGGCACATCTTCGCCGTCCCGCGCGAGGCCTACGGTAACGGTCTGCAGTACAACCGCGACCTGTTCAAGCAGGCGGGCCTGGACCCCGACAAGCCGCCGACAACCTGGGAAGAGGTCCGCGCGGCCGCCAAGACCATCTCCGAGAAGACCGGTGCCGCCGGTTACATGCAGATGACCCAGGGCGCCACCGGTGGATGGCAGACCACCGTGGCCACCTATGCCCACGGCGGACGCATGGAGGAGATCAAGGGTGACAAGGTCACCGCGACCCTCGACACCGACGCCACCAAGAAGTCCCTGCAGTTCCTCAAGGACCTGCGCTGGGAGGACAACTCGATGGGCTCGAACTTCCTCTACGACTGGGGAACCATCAACAAGGCATTCGCCTCGGGCCAGATCGGCATGTTCACCGGCGGAAGCGACCTCTACACCGCGCTGATCCGCGAAAACCAGATGGACCCGGCCCACTACGGCATCACCACCCTGCCGCTTGAGGGCAAGGACGGCGCCGTGCTCGGCGGCGGTACCCTCTCGGTGGTCAACGGTAAGGCCAGCGAGGCTCAGAAGAAGGCCGCGGTCAAGTGGATCAACTTCTACTACCTGCAGAAGTACCTGGACAAGGACGCGGCCATCACCGATGCCAAGACCCTTGCCGCCGCCAACCAGGCCGTCGGCACCCCGGCCCTGCCGATCTTCGACAAGGCCACCCTGGATGAGTCCCGCGAGTGGATCAAGGACTACATCAACGTCCCCCAGGACCAGGTCGCACCGTTCACCTCGAAGATCTTCGACCAGCCGCTGGTGATCGAGCCGACTAAGAGCACCCAGGACATCTACGGCATCCTCTCGCCGGTGGTCCAGGCCGTGCTCACCGATAAGAACGCCGACATCGACGCCCTGCTCAAGCAGGCCAACGCCGACGCGCAGGCCGTTCTGGACCGCGGCTAACCCCCGGTCCTCCCCCGCAACACCCGTCACATCCGCGACATAACCCTCGCGCCGGCCGCGGGGATGGCCCGTCCATCCCCGCGGTCACACATCGTTATTCCCTCGTGCAGGAAGGCACCGCCGCCACCATGACCACCCTCACCAAACCCGCTCCGACCAAGCGTCGGCGCGCCCGGAATCCACGCACCTGGTTGCGTGGCGGTGGGCTCTCCAACCTCCTCTTTGCGGCCCCGATGATCATCATCTTTGGGCTGTTCTCGTTCTACCCGATCATCCGCGCATTCGTGATGAGCTTCCAAAAGACCAACCTGATCGCCGACCCGCAGTGGGTGGGACTGCTGAACTTCCAGCGTGTGCTGGAGGATCCGGTGTTCTGGGTGGCCCTACAAAACACCGGCTGGTTTGCGCTGCTGGCCCTGATCTTCGGATATCCGATTCCGCTGATCGCCGCCGTGCTGATGAGCGAGGTGCGACGGGCGCGCGGCCTGTACTCGGTACTCGCGTATCTGCCCGTGGTGATCCCGCCGGTGGTCGCCGTGCTGCTGTGGAAGTTCTTCTACGATGCGGGCCCCAACGGTGTGTTCAACACCATGCTGGGCTGGGTGGGCCTCGGGCCCTTCCCTTGGATTCAGGACGCCACCATGGCGATGCCCTCGATCGTGCTGGAGGCCACCTGGGCCGCCGCCGGTGGAACCATCATCATCTACCTCGCCGCGCTGACCGGGGTCGCCCCCGAACTCTACGATGCCGCCGAGATCGACGGCGCGGGCATCTGGCGCAAGATCTGGCACGTGACCCTGCCGCAGCTGCGCGGCGTCCTGCTGATCACCCTGATCCTGCAGATCATCGGCACCGCGCAGGTGTTCCTGGAACCATTCCTGTTTACCGATGGTGGACCGGCCAACTCCACGGTCACCCTGCTCCAACTCATCTACCGGTACGGCTTCCAAAACAGCCTCGGTGGTAACTACGGTTCGGCAACCGCGCTGAGCGTGATGCTCGCGCTGTTCCTCGCCCTGCTGTCCTTCGTGTACTTCCGTCTCACCTCTGGTTGGAGCAAGAATTGACCACCACATCGACCCGTAGCGACGCCGGTGTCGCGGTGACCGCCGACGCGGTGCTCGACACCGTGCCCGCCCCCACCCGTCGCCGTCGCTTCGGAAAGAAGAAGCCCGCGGCCGCCGGTCCCTCGGATGAGCGCGGGATCATCTCGACCAATGAGTGGAGCCGGCGCGGCATTCGTCGCTCCGCCAACGGAATCCAGATCACCCTCCTGGTGCTGCTCGCCATCGGCGGGCTGGGCCCGATTCTCTGGCTCGCCAAGGCCGCGATCACCCCCACCCAGGACACCCTGCGCACCCCGATGGCGCTGTTCCCCAACGGCTTCGCCTGGGACAACGTCAGCAAGGCGTGGACCACGATCGGGCTGGACGTCCAGTTCATGAACACCGTGTGGGTGGCCCTGGGTGTGCTGGTCATGCAGCTGGTGGTCACGATGACCGCCGGATACGTGCTGGCGATCCTCAAGCCCGCCTACGCCAAGGTCCTCAACGCCCTGGTGCTGGCCACCCTGTTTGTGCCCTCGGTGGTGCTGCTGGTGCCGCTGTACCTGACCATCCTCGATGTGCCGTTCCTGGGCATCTCGCTGCAGAACACGTTCTGGGCGGTGTGGCTGCCCGCCGGTGCCAACGCATTCAACATCCTGCTGGTCAAGCGCTTCTTCGAAAACCTCCCGCCGGAGATCTTCGAGGCCGCACGCACCGAGGGGGCCGGATCGTTCCGGATCTTCTGGCAGATCGTGTTGCCGCTGTCCAAGCCGATCATCGGTGTGGTCTCGGTCTTCGCGGTGATTGCCGCCTGGAAGGACTTCCTCTGGCCCAAGCTGGTGCTCGCGCTCCCCGAGGTTCAGCCGCTCTCGGTGCGCCTGCCGCAGCTGCAGCAGACCATCGACCTGGGCACCTACCTGGCGGCCCTGGCCATCTCGACCCTGGTGCCGATCGTGCTGTTCATCATCTTCCAGGGCCTGTTCCTGAAGTCCGCCGGCATGGGTGGAGCGGTCAAGGGCTAGCCCCCTACTCCTCCCCCGCGCACGCACAAACGCCCACGACCGATTTGGTCGTGGGCGTTTGTGGTTGCGGGGCTACGCCTCGGGGCTTGCCTCTGTCGGCTACGCCTCGGGGCCTACCTCTGTCGGCTACGCCTCGGGGCTTACTTCTGTCGGCTACGCCTCGGGGGTTCCGCGACGTCGGCGCAGGCCGAACAGAAGCAGTCCGATCAGGCCGAGTCCGGCGGCGAACAGCGGCAGGCCGTTGGTGCTGGCACCGGTGCCGGGGAGTGCGCCGGATGCGGTGTCACCGGGGGTACCGGGCGACGGGGACGTGGTGGGGGTGCCGGTCGGGCCCGCGGTGGGACCGGCGGTGGGAGCACCGGTCGGATCGGTCGGCCCGTTGGTCGGATCCGTGGGTCCGTTGGTCGGATCCGTGGGTCCGTTGGTCGGGTCGGTGGGTCCGTTGCTCGGGTCCGTCGGTCCGGTGCTCGGATCCGTCGGCCCGGTGGTCGGATCGGGCGTCGGGTCGGTCGGGCCGGGGTCAGCCGGGCCGGTGGGCTCCTCACCGGGGATCGCGATGTCGATGTGCTTGATCTCGCTGGGCACGGCCTGGGCATCAAACGAGAAGGCACTCACCCGCAGTCGGTCCTCGTAGAGGGCCACACGCAGGCCAACCGGGTCGGCATTGCTGTTACCGGTCTCCTCCCAGTCACCGCTGGGTCCGTACTGGGTGGTGACCGCCACGGTGTTGACGATCGTGGGCGCCTGTGCCCGGGTCGGATCAAAACGCTTCTCCCCACTCCAGTCGTTGAGCGTTCCCGCCCAGTGGGTGTGACTGGTGAGCACGGTCACGTTGGGGTTGTCCTGCAGCAGGGCGGCCACCCGGGCGGTGTCGTGATCGTAGTCGTTGCGGTAGAAGTTGATGTAGGTACCCGAAACCGAGTTGGCAAACACGTGGTGGGTCATCAGCAGAACCGGCTTGTTCTGCGACTTCCAGTAGGCCAGGCGGTCACGCAGCCACTCGTACTGGGTGTCGGACATCCGCACAAACGGCCCCGATCCACGCGACTTACTGTCGTCGTAGTACTCGCTCCCCAGCCACAGCATGGGCAGCTTGCCATCAACCAGCTGCTCACCCCAGAGACCGCCCTGGCCACCCTTAGCTCGCATGCCGGTGGTGTCGAGGAAGCGGTTACGGAAGTCGTCAATGTTGCCGGTACCGAAGTACTCGTGGTTGCCGATGGTGGCGAACTGGTTCGGATAGCGGTTTCCGCCGCCCGCGTTATAGGCGTTGTAGTACTCGGTGTACCGCTCGGCGTAACCGTGGGGTACCAGGTCACCGTTGGCGACGACGGTGTCGGCGCGCTCGCCGAGGTTGCGGAACCCGGGCAGCACCTGATTCTGCAGGCGGCTGGTGGCGCCCTGAACGTCGCTGAAAATATCGACCCGGGCGCTGGATTCGGCCTCCGCGGGCAGGTCTCCCAGTCCGCGCACGATCTGAGCGTTATCCACCATCCAGGAGCCGGTTCCGGCGGCCCCCAGGAAGGCGAATTCCAGGCGGACGTCGGTGGCCCCGGCGGGGATGTGCAGCGGCAAACGCAGCCCGGCCGCCTCCTCGGTGGAGGTCAGCGTGCGCAGGGTTTCGCGCTCCCCGGTGGAGTACACGGCCACCACGGTTCCGCTCTGACCTGCGGTGCCGCGGGCACGGAAGTGACTGTCCACCCGGGCCTCCAGGGTGTCCCCGGCGCGTACCGGTACCGCGGCGGAGGTGAGGGTTCCGGCAACGGCACCGCGGGCGGTATCGATCGCTGCGAGCTTGCCATCGGCGAGGGTGAATGCCTGACGCCGGTCCGTTCCCCACTGAGTCACGATGTTGTCGAGGGTCGAGATGTTCCATCCGCTGTCGGCGGGGATGGTCCAGGTCTCGGGGGTTTCAAACCCGTCAAACCAGACCTTCTTCTCGGTCGTGGCCATCGCCGCACCGGTGGAGGCATAGACGGTCACCGGGATCGTGGTCTCGATGATGCCCGGGCCACCCAGACGCAGGGGCTGCACACCGTTGGCGGTACCGGCGGGGATCGCCACCCGAATCGTGGTGGTGCCATCGGCACCCACTGCGGGAATGCCGGACAGCGGGGTGCCCGTGCCCAGGACCGCGCTGACCTGCTGGCCGGGACGCAGTCCCGCCAGGGTAATCACGGCGCTGGAACCGGGTGCCACCACCGGCTTCTCGGTCCCGCGCACACTCGGCCGCACATCGGCGGGCGCACTCTCACGCATGCTCACATTATCGATCATCCAGTACCAGTTGTCCTGGCTCTGCCGGTAGCTCCACCCGAATTCCACGGTCGAGGCGGTGGCGGGGGTATCGACCGAGGCGGTCACGGCCTGGTTGAATCGGTCGCCGGCAAAATTCTCCACCAGGACCTCCGGGCCACCATCAAAGCGTGCCACCAGTCGCGCGTTTTGCGGCTGCACACCCTGGCGGTAGTGCGAGTCAAAACTGACGCTGGCCGCACCGGTCTTCTCGGTCAGCGCCATCGGTTCGGACCACAGGGTTGAGGTAAACCGGTCTGCGGTGGGACGGTTGGTGTCCGACTGCACCACGGCGACCTTGCCCGAGGCCCGGGTGAACTCGCCCTGTCGTCCGGATCCGGGGAACGCGGTGGTGACCTCGGGAACGGTGTGGAAGCTCCATCCCTCCCAGCCGAGCTTCATGCCGGCGGTGTTGACATTGTCGACGCTCCAGCCGGCCGGGGCGGTCTGTGCATTGGCGGCACTCTCAAAATCCTGACCGAGCGGGTTGGCGGCAAAAGCGGGTGCCACACCGAACCCGCTCAAGAGGGCACAGAGGACAGCGGCGGCTGCGGTGCGGCGGATACCGCGACCGGAGATCGAGCGATGGGCAAACGATTCGGAACCGACCTGATTCGATCCGACCGCAGGCGCACCAAGGGGATGCGATTTCATGGGGTAATACTCCTTGACGGGGATGGTGGGTATGGGGAGGAAAGGACTGTGGGGTTAGCGGGTGATCCGCGAACGGATCTGCTCGTGGATGCGGCCGTTGGTGGCCAGTAGATTGCCCGAGCTGTGGGAGGAGACGCCGTTCACGTCGGTGCAGGTACCGCCGGCTTCGCGCACGATCGGGATCACCGCGGCGAGATCGTAGGCAAACACGTTGAACTCGCAGACGGCATCCAGCGCCCCCTCGGCCAGCAGCATGTAGGACCAGAGGTCGCCGTAGGCGCGGTCTCGCCAGACCTCGGCGCACAGGTCGAGCAGCGCATCGAGGTGACCGGTCTTGGCCCAGGACTCGACTGCCTGGAAGCTCAGCGAGACCTGGTCGAGGCGCTCCACCGTGCTGACCCGCAGCCGGGTGGGCTCGGCGGTGCCGTGCTGACGCCAGGCACCGCCGCCGGACTGAGCCCACCAGCGCAGGCCGAGCGCCGGAGCCGACACCACGCCGAGCACCGGTTCGCCGTCGATTTCCAGCGCGATCAGGGTGCCCCAGTTGGGAACCCCGCGCAGGAAGTTCGCGGTTCCGTCGATCGGATCGATGATCCAGCGTCGGGTGCCGCTGCCGGTGTGTTCACCGGTCTCCTCACCGAAGAAACCGTCCTCGGGGCGGGCCGCTTCAATCGCCGCACGCAGCGCGCGCTCGGTCGCCGTATCGGCCTCGGTGACCACCGAGCCATCGGCCTTGAGACCGTGACTCAGGGTTGATTCGGTATAGCGCGGCAGGCTGATTGAATCGGCGAGCGCCGCCAGTTCGCGGGCAAAGGTCAGGTCATCGGCACGTAGTCCGGCGGGGATGGTTTCGGTGAGCAGGACCATTAGGCAAGTCGCTTTCTAATCCAGGCCGAGGCGAGATCCACCACGATGATGAGGATCAGGACGATGATCAGATAGGTCAACATGGTGTCGAACTGGAAGGTCTTGATGGACTTGTTAATCAGCAGACCGATGCCCCCGGCCCCCACCAGACCCAGCACCAGCGAGGAGCGTACGTTCACGTCGAAGCGGTAGAGCAGCAGCCCGGTGAGCTGGGGCAGCACCGAGGGAACGGTTGCGTTGGCGACGATCTGGAACCGGTTCGCCCCCGCGGTGCGCAGCGCCTGCTCGGGTCCGGGATCCACATCCTCCATGGCTTCGGACCACAGCTTGCCCATTACCCCGGTGTTGTGACAGATCAGCGCGAGTACCCCGGCGAAGGGCCCCAGGCCCACCGCGGTCACAAAGATCAGCGCAAACACGATGTCGGGAACCGCGCGGAAGAAGGACAGGATGGCGCGGGCGATCTGATACACCACGGTGTTGGGTGAGGTGGTTCGCGCCCCGAGGACCGCGAGCAGCAGCGCAAACGGGATCGAGATGGTGGTGCCCAGCAAACCGATCCACAGGGTGGTCAGCGCGCCGGAGACGCCCGCGCCGATGACCTTGGGACTGAGGTCTGGCGGAATCGCCTCGGCGAGGAAGTTCGCCATGCCGCGGGCACCGCTCACCAGGGCCTCGGGCCGGAAGTCGGTGGCCTGGAAGGCCAGCAGGTGCAGGACCACCAAAACCGCGATGATCATGGTCCAGGATCCCGCGCGCCACGGCGCTCGCGAATCCGGCGGGACGGGAAGCGTGCGCACGAGTGTTCGGGATGCGGCGCGCTGGCGGGTTCGTTCGCCGGCGGGGCGGGGATCGGGACCGTGCGCGTCGGTGCGGCTGTGGGGTGTATCGGTGTCGATCACGGGGATCCTCGCTGGTTGGGTGCCCGGGCCGCTCATCGGTAGAGCGCCTGGATCTGTTCGGGGGCGACCTCGGCGGTCGGGGCATCAAAGCTCAAAACCCCGTCGCGCAGTCCGATGATGCGGTGGGCGTATTTCTGGGCGAGCTCGGGCTGGTGGAGCACCGCGGCGATGCCGAGCCCCTCCTCCACCGCGAGGGCACGCAGGAGCGCCATCACGTCGTCGGCGGAGCGGGGATCAAGCGCCGAGACCGGCTCATCGGCGAGGATGATCCGCGGGCGCTGGCATAGCGCCCGGGCGATCGCGACGCGCTGCTGCTGCCCGCCGGACAGACTGCCCGCACGGTCGTGTGCACGGTCGGCGAGGCCCACCCGATCCAGGCAGGCCATCGCCTCCTCACGCAGTTCACGCCCGAACAGCGGCGGGATCGAACGCCAGATGGGCAGCCGGGAAAACCCGCCCGCACAGACGTTTTGTAAGACGGTGCGCCGACCCACCAGGTGGATCTTCTGGAACACGGTTGCGGCGGTGTGCCGGGCCTCGGCGCGGCGGTGGGGGCTCGCCTCGTTGAGGTTGACCCCGGCGATGGTGATGTCGCCGGCGTCGGCCTCGATCAACCCATTCACCGCGCGCAGCGTGGTGGACTTCCCCGAACCGTTTGCCCCGAGGAAAGCCACCACCTCCCCCGCGTGGACCCGCATGCTCAGCTCTCGCAGCACGGTCCGGTCGCCGAAACGTTTGGACAGCGCGTGGACATCCAGGAGAACCTCGGCGGTGGAGTCCGATGCGGTGGTGCCGCGCGCGGTGAGGGTATTCATCGGACTAGACGTCCTTCTCGGTGAGACCCATGGTCTTGGCCAGGTCAAACAGCGGCTGGTAGGTGTCCTTGGTGACCGGGATCAGCGGTCCGGCGTTCTTGACGCCGAGGAACGCGCTGACCTTTTCCACATCGGCGGTGTCGAGGCTCAGCAGGGCGTCGGTCACGGTCTTCTGGAACTCCTTGGGGAGGTTTCCGCGCACGGTCACCGGGTCGTTGGGGATGTCCTTCGACTTCCAGACCTGGCGGAACTTGGTCTCGTCGAATGTGCCCTTGGCGGTGGCGGTGGCGAGGGTCTGCGAGTTGATCTGGGCGGCGT
This sequence comes from Mycetocola sp. BIGb0189, assembly GCF_024810155.1. Classification (NCBI taxonomy): domain Bacteria; kingdom Bacillati; phylum Actinomycetota; class Actinomycetes; order Micrococcales; family Microbacteriaceae; genus Mycetocola; species Mycetocola sp. BIGb0189. The sequence goes on along the minus strand of NZ_JANUED010000002.1, from coordinate 222,553 downwards.
CCACGGTGCCATTAACCAGGGCGAGCAGAGCCTCGGGGTGTCCACCGGCGTAGTCGGCGGTGACCTCGTCCACGATTCCGGCGTCGGTCAGCGCGGACATCGGCAGGGCATCACCCGAGGTTGAGCCGGGGCTGCCGAGGGCGAGGGTGTGGCCCTTGAGGTCTTCCAGGGTCTTGATCGGGGAGTCGTTGGGTACCCAGATTCCGCCGGTGTAGGTGGTGGGCTTGCCGTCGGCATCGCCGAAGGACACCATCGGGATCGCGTCGGCACGCTGGCTGGCAAACACGAAACCGAGCGGACCGAACTGGGCGATTTCCAGCTGGTCGTTCTCCATGGCCAGCACCTCGGCCGCGTAGTCCTCGGTGATGCTCACCTCGACCGGGCAATCCAGCTTCTTGGACAGGGCCGCGGCCAGCACCTGGTAGGCCGGCTCAAGTTTGTCGGGGTCCTCATAGGGCAGGATGCCCATGCGGATCTTGCCGTTGGGGCACACGTTCGAGGCACCCTCGGGCTGGGCGGAGCTGTCGCCGGAGGCGGGGCTCGAGCAGGCGGACAGGCCCAGGGCCACCAGGGCGGCGGCCGAGGCGATCAGGACGGGATTCTTTTTCATGATTCTCCTTGGGAGGGATGGGTATGAGAGGGGGTTAGCTGTGTGTTGCGGGGAGGGAAAGGTTGAGGGCGGCCAGGGTGCGCGCGCCGAGCGCGGGCCCCAGGGTCATGCCGATGCCGGTGGTCACCGTGATCGCGGTGATACCGGGGGCCGGCTGCACACTCACGATGTCGTGGTTGGCGCTCTGGGCGTAGACACCCTGCCAGCGTTCGAGGACCTCAAGCGGCCCGGAACCGAGTACATCGGCCAGCTCGGTGAGGACCGTGGCGGACCACGTTTCGTTGAGGAATGGTGGGGCACTCTGGTGAGCCGCGTGGGTGTCGCCGATCAGGATTGTGCCGTCGGGGTGCCGGGTCAGCATCAGGTTGGCCTCCATCTCCAGGAGGTCCGGGCGAGTGCGTTCCAGGTGTGTGCGCAGCGCGTCTACTGCGGGACCGGAAAAGGCCGAGTAGCGCAGCATCGAGGTTCCGGTGAGGACCGCGGGACGTACCTGCTCGGCTTCGGGTTCCCGGACGCGCAGCATCTGCAGGGCACACTCGCCGATCCCGTATTCCTCGGCGATGTCGGGGAAGAGCCGTCCCAGCAGGTGTCCGGCGGCGATGATCACGTGGTCGGCGGTAATCTCGCCGCGGGAGGTGCTGACAACACCCTGGGAGACCGCGTGCACCGTCGTGGAAAACCGCAAGGCTCCACGCTCATGCGCATCCACCCAGGCGGCGATCGCGGCCACCGCCCCACGCGGGTTGACGGTGAGGTCGCCCGGCAGCAGCAGGCCCCGGAACTCCGGGTCCACCTCCGGTCGGCCCAGCATCTCGGCGACACCACGAGCATCCACCGGAACCGCGTGGGCGAAGCGCTCCTGGCTCCGGGCCTCGGTCAGGACCGCACGCTCGGCCTCGTCCCGGGCCAGCACCAGGGTGCCGGTGGGATGGATGTCGATCCCCGCCCGCTCGGCGATACTCGGCCACAGGATGCGGGCCTCGTCGGCGAGGCCCGCGAGGGGCCCACCGTGAGCCCCGAATCCCAGGTGCCCAAAGTTTCGAATGCTGGCGCCCACGGCCCGGGCATCCTGTTCCAGCACCGTGACCCGGTATCCGGCATCCAGCGCGGCCACCGCGTGGGACAGACCGATAATGCCGGCGCCGACGATCACGATGTGCGGCGTTGTATGCGTTGTTGTCATGGTTCGAGCTTGCTCGCTCGAAACTAGTCATGACAACTTTTTTCGGCGTAATTCCGCGGGAGTTAACCGAAAAGCCCGTCTAGTTGGCAATCAGTCACGTTTCGTTCATGCACTTATCAGGTGACTTGTACAGAGGATGTAAAGACAGGTTCTATGCTTGTGGTCATGACCGAATCGACACCGCTGCACACGCGGCTCTACGACACGATGATCCAGCGCATTCGCTCGGGAGACTGGCGTCAGGGTGAGCGCGTCCCGAGTGAAAAGGAGCTCGCCGAGGAGTTCGGGACCTCGCGTGGACCCGTGCGCCAGGCACTCGCCGCCCTCCGCTCCGAGGGCATGATCGTCGGCGGTCGCGGTGCCCCACCGCGGGTGAACCGCGCCGTTCCGCTGCAGTCCTTTGACACGTTTATGTCCTTCACCGAGTGGGCGCGCGACCTGGGTTACACGCCGGGGCAGCGTGTGATCGAGGCCGCGCGCAGACCCGCCTCGGAGGAGGTTGCCCGGGAGCTTGAGATCGAACTCGATGAGCAGGTGGTCGAGATTATCCGGCTGCGCCTCCTGGATGGGGAACCGGCGATGCTTGAACGCTCGCTCTTCCCCTTCCGAATCGGAAGACACCTGATCAGCGCCGACCTCGACAACGGCAGCATCTACCAAAACATGCGCGCCCTCAACATTTCCCCGGTTCGGGCTCGGCACGTGATCGACGCGGTGGCCGCCCATCAGCTGGATGCCGAGTGGCTGCGCGTCCCGGTGGGCGGGCCCCTGCTGCGGGTTCGCCGAGTCTCCTTCGACCAGAACGGCGACGTGCTGGAATCCGCCGATGATCGCTACCTGCCCAGCATGGCCACCTTCGTGGTGGAAAACTCCGCCGAGCACCGCACTCCCCTCACCCGCGCCGTGGTCGGAGCGGCCCCCGAGGGACTCTCAGCCCTCCCCTAATTCCCCCCATCCCCCAACACCCCGGAGACTCATGATTCAGCTCGCAGTATTTGATATGGCCGGTACCACGATCGACGATGGCGGTGCGGTGTATCTTGCGCTCGCCGAGGCGGTGCGCGAGACCGGTGCCACGGTGGCCCCGGGTGACCTCCAGACCTGGATGGGCACCGAGAAGCATGCGGCGCTGTCGGCGCTGATCACCCTCGGTGGCGGCACCGCGACCCCGGAACTGATCGACGCCGCCTACAGCCGGTTCGCCAAAATCCTGGCCGAGAACTACGCGGCTCGGCCCCCGAAACCGCTGCCGGGTATTCCCGAAACCCTGCGGCAGCTCCGCGCCGAGGGGATTCAAATCGCGTTGACCACCGGGTTTACCCGCGCGGTGGCGACCGGGATCCTGGACGGGTTGGGCTGGCAGATCGGTGCACCAACCGCGGACAACACGGTCAGCATCGACGCGCTGGTGTGTGGAGACGAGGTGGCTGCGGGCCGCCCGGCGCCCTATCTGATCCACCGGGCGATGGAGTGCACCGGCGTCGTGGATGTGGCCCGGGTCCTCACCGCCGGGGACACGGTGGTGGATGTTCAGGCGGGCATCAACGCCGGGGTCGCCCATACGGTGGGAGTTCTCACCGGGGAGCTCACCGCTCAAGACTTCGCCGACGCCGGTTTTTCCCGGGAATCTCACCAGCGGGTGAGTATCCTCGCGTCGGTAGCCGAGATTCCCGCCCACATGAACGACAAATGAATCCCGGCGGGTTGCGCAAAAAGACGAGATGAGCGAGCCTATAGTCACGGTAAGTGCCACAACCTGATCGGGTATCGGCCGCGGCGGATATCCCCCAGTGCTGGGAGACCTCATGATTCAGCTCGCGGTTTTTGACTTCTCGGGTACCACCATTGATGACGGCCAGGCCGTCTACCGCGCGCTGGAGGACGCCGTGCGCGAGTGCGGGGTGGGCGTGGATCCCCACGATTTGCTGGCATGGATGAGCGCCGATAAACATACGGCCCTGGCCGCGCTGATCGAACTCGGCGGCGGGAGCGTCACGGCTTCGGTGGTTGCCCACGCATATGCTCGTTATCTGGCGCTGAGGGACAGCTATTCCCTCAGCCTGGTGCCGCGACCGCTCCCCGGGGCAGCGGCCACGCTCCGTACCCTGCGTGCGGCGGGGATCCGGATCGTACTCACCACGGCCCTTGCCCGTCCGGTAGCCACGGCAATTCTCGCCCGATTGGGCTGGCGGGTGGGCGCTCCCGGGGAGGATAATGCGGTCACCATCGACGCGCTGGTGTGTGGTGAGGAGGTGTCCCAGCTCTCTCCCGCCCCCTACCTGATTCACCGGGCGATGGAGCGGACCGGAGTTCTTGACTCTGCCCGGGTCCTGAGCGCGGGTGATTCGGTGGCCGATCTGCAGGCGGGTCTCTATGCCGGGGCCGCACATGCGGTGGGAATCCTCGGTGGCGAGCATACCGCGGCCGATTTTCGAGAGGCCGGGTTGAGCACGTCGGCGGATCCCCGGGTTCGGGTTCTCGACGGGATCACCGCGATTCCCGAGCTGTTGGGGCTGAGCGCCGACGCTAGCTGGCCAGCCGCTCCGAACCCGCCGCGTCGACCAGTGGATACACGTAGGTAAACAGGTCGAGGACCTTCCGCCCGCCAATCCACAGTCCGTCTCGCTCGGGGACGCGGATAAAGCCCAGGTGTTCGTAGAGGCCGTGGGCCCCGGTCATACCCGGCCCGGTCTTGAGGAACACCCCGTGCCACCCCAGGCCACGGGCGTTGTTGATGACGTGTTGCATCAGGGCGGCGGCGATCCCCCGTCGGCGTGCCTCGGGGGCGACGCCCAGCAGGCGCAGATCCAGCTCATCCTCACGAACATCCTCGTGCAGCGGAGGGACCCCGATCCGACGCGTGGTGACACTGCCCACCAGGGTGCCCGTGGTGTCCTCGGCCACCCATACGTCGTAGTTTTGTGCACGGGTCGAGGCGAACTGCATCGCATCGGTGGCGTGGCCCTTCTCCCCGTAGTCGTGGGTGTAGGCGGCACGGATCAGGGTGTCGATCGCCTCAAACTCGTCCGGGCGAGCCAACCGAATCAGCACGTCCCCGCTCATGCGGCACCGCCCGGAGTCCAGCCGAGGGCCGGGCCGATTTCCGTGGCAACCTGCTCCAGAATGTGCTTCCACTCGTCCAGGCCAAACTCGAACGGCAGCTCGACCAGGTAGTCATCCGCCGCGGCGAATCCGGGATCCTGGGCAATGCTGTCTACAATCTCCGCGGTGGAACCCAGGATGTCCGGGGCGATGATCGTGCGCGGTCCGTGGACCTCACGGGTGCGCGGGGTACGCCGCTCAACATAGTCGCGGTAGAGCTCCAGCTGCGCCGGCGTTGCCCCCTCGGTGGGAACCACAACCCGGGCCAGCACGGCGTTGGAGGTCTCGGGGGTGGGGTGGGCGGCGCGGTACGCGGCCACCTGCGCCTGCTGCACCAGTCCGAAGTCGCGCACGCCGTTTTCGGTGCTGCTGATGTTGCTCATCAGCCAGCCCAGGCCCGCCTGTCCGGCCCACTCGGCCGAGCGCAGCGAACCACCGCCGTACCAGATACGGTTCGCGAGTCCCGGGCTGTGTGGTTCCACCCGTTCGGTGTCCAGGTCGCCGCCGATACCGTTGTACTCCTCGATTTCGCGCACCTGTGCGCCGTCGATCAGATCGTGCAGGCGTTGGATTCGACCGTAGCCGTAGTCCTCGGTGCGCCAACCCGAGTCGAACACGATGTCGTTGACCTCATCGGAGAACTTCGGTGCCCCCACACTGACCCCGGCGAGCACCCGTCCCCCCGAAAGCAGGTCGGCGGTGCCCAGATCCTCGGCCAGACGGAATGGGTTTTCGTGGCCCACCGGGATCACCGCGGTGCCGAGTCCAATCCGGGAGGTGTGCTGGGCGAGCGCGCCAAACAGCACCGCGGGGGAACCGAGCCCGCGCTGAAGGTGCCGGGATCGCAGCCAGCCGCTATCCAAGCCCAGGGACTCGGCGAAGCGGAAGAGCTCGATGGTGTCGGCCAAACCCCGGGCGGGGTCCGCCGGATCGATCGGCACAAGATGCACAAACCCCAGCTTTTTGGGGGTAAGGGTCGAGGTCACGGGGTCTCCTTCTGGTGCGAGTAGTCACACCCTAATCCCCCGAGCTGATCAAACAGAACAGTCTTGTTATGTACGGTCATCCGGGTTCATCTGAGGTCCCGAAATGCTCGTCAGTTTGTGGTGCCGGTGCCGCCGTTTTCCAGCGCGGCGCTCAGCAGCTTACGCGCGCGACCCACCATTTCGGCGGGCACCACCAGCGAGTACGAGGCGGCGACGATCTGCATCACCGAGGTGAAGTCCTTGCGGCGTCGGCGGGCGGAGAAGGTGAAGAGGGAGAACAGCATGCCAAAGCCGGCGCCGAGGAACACGGCGGCCGCGACGATCCCGAGATTCAGGGTGGGGTTCATGATGACCAGGATCAGGCCCAGGAAGATACCCATCCAGCCTCCGCTCAGCGCGCCCGAGCCGGCGGCGCGACCGTAGGTCATCTTGCCGGTGACCCGCTCGACGCTGCGCAGGTCCGAACCGACAATGGCAACCGCGCGCACCGGGAAGTCGCTCTGGCCCAGCACCGCGACGGCCTTCTGGGCGTCCTGATAGCTCTCAAAGATCGCCACCGTCTCCCCATCGGGAAGCTGGGCGTCAAACGGGTTGCGGCCACGGCCGGTCTGCGGAATACTCACGCTCTCATTCTCGCATTCCCGTGCCGGGCAGACCCGAGAATCCCCCTTTTTTCGCCCACAGCGCATCGGGTCGCGGAACGAATGTGCGCCGGGAGCTGCGCCGGGTAGGTTCCATCCAAAACCCCGACTACATTAGAGAGGTGAGTACAACACGAGTCTTTGTCGCCCGACTTGCTGGGTGCACCGTATTTGACCCCGCGGGTGACCGCGTGGGCAAGGTGCGTGACGTTCTTGTGGTGTACCGAAAAAACGACCCGCCCCGCGTGGTGGGACTGGTGGTGGAGATTCCCGGAAAGCGTCGGGTCTTTGTCTCGATCGGCCGGGTCACCTCGATCTCCGCCGGCCAGGTCATCACGACCGGCCTGATCAACGTGCGCCGCTTCCAGCAGCGCGGCGGCGAGGTGCGCGTGATCGCCGAGATGCTGGGCCGCAAGGTCATCTTCCACGACGGTTCCGGCGAGGCCACCATCGAGGATGTGGCCATCGAATCCCAGGGGCCCGGCGACTGGTCGGTGAACCAGTACTTTGTGCGCCGCCCCAAGACCTCCTCCTCCCCGTTCGCCCGCGGTGTCACCACGTTTGCCAGCTGGCGGGAAATCCGTGAGAAGGATGATGACGGCGAGGCCCAGTCGGCCGAGCGCCTGATCGCAACCTACACCGATCTCAAGCCCGCCGACCTGGCCAACACGATGCTCGATCTCCCCGGCGAGCGCCTGCTCGAGGTGGCCGGGGAACTCTCCGACGACCGCCTGGCCGACGCCCTCGAGGAGATGCCCGAGACCAGCCAGATCCAGATTCTGGCGAGCCTGAGCGATAAGCGTGCGGCCGATGTGCTGGACCACATGCAGCCCGATGACGCGGCCGACCTGATCGGTCAGATGTCCGAGGAGCGCGGTGAGCAGCTGCTGGACCTGATGGAGCCCGAGGAGGCCGAGGACGTTCGTCTGCTGCTGACCTTCGCCCCGGATACCGCGGGTGGTTTGATGACCACCGAGCCGATCATCCTCTCCGCCGACTCCACCGTGGCCGAGGCGCTGGCCCTGGTGCGCAAGGCCGAGTTGGCCCCGGCGCTGGGTGCCGCCGTGTGTATCACCCTGCCCCCGTATGAGCCGCCCACCGGTCGCTACCTGGGCCTGGTGCACTTCCAGAAGATGCTGCGCTATCCCCCGCATGAGCGTCTGGGCACGATCATGGATCAGAGCCTGGAACCGCTGACCACCGATACCTCGGCGGCGCGGGTCGCGCGCACCCTGGCCAGCTACGACCTGGTGTCCGTCCCCGTGGTGGACGATAATCACCGCCTGGTGGGCATGGTCACGATCGATGACGTGCTCGACTTCCTGCTCCCGGATGACTGGCGTACCCAGGAATCCGATATCCCCGTGCGCCGAAGTACGTCGCGCTTTCATCACACCGCACGCAACCCCAATGGCACACCTCGGGAGGGACGATAATGGCAAAGCAGCGACGTACCGATGCGGGCCTGGACGCCCCCAAGGGCCTGCGCGGCGCGGTCCTGGCATCCCGCGATAAAAACAGCAGCGACCGCTTCGGCCGCTTCACCGAGTGGGTGGCCCGGGCGATGGGAACCCCCGGGTTCCTGGTGGGCCTGACCCTGTTTTGTGTGGCGTGGATCGCCTACAACTCCTGGGGTCCGGAAAACATTCGTTTCGACTCGGCGGCGTTCGGGTTCACCGCGCTGACCCTGATCCTCTCCCTGCAGGCCTCCTACGCCGCCCCGCTGATTCTGCTCGCTCAGAACCGTCAGGATGACCGCGACCGCGTGCAGATCGAGCAGGACCGTCAGCGCGCCGAGCGCAACCTCGCCGACACCGAATACCTGGCCCGCGAGGTGGTGGCGCTGCGCCTGGCGATGAAGGATCTGGCCTCCAAGGACTTCATCCGTCACGAGCTGCGTGCGCTGCTGGAGGAGCTGGAGCGAGACCGTGAACCCGCGGCCTCCCCCACCCAGGAGGAGCCGCGACCGTGAGCGAGGTTCCCGCAGACACCGGTTCCCAGAACGGCGGCTCGGCGGCAGAACCGAGTCGGCATGAGGGACTCTGGCGTGCGCTCGGAACGGTCCAGGATCCCGAAATTCGTCGTCCGATCACCGAACTCGACATGGTGGAATCCGCCGACGTGGATGCCGAGGGTATCGCCCACATCCACATTCTGCTGACCATCGTGGGGTGCCCGGCGGCAAACGCCATCGAGGCTGCCGTGCGTGCGGCCGCGACCTCACTGCCCGAGGTCACCGCGGTGGACCTGCACGTCGGCGTGATGACCCCGGTCCAGCGCGAGGCGCTGACCACCCGGCTGCGCGGCGACCGCGGCGCACGCGAGATGCCGTTTGGTCCGGGCACGCTGACCCGGGTGCTTGCGGTCACCAGCGGGAAGGGCGGCGTGGGCAAGTCCACGATCACCGCCAACCTGGCGGCGGCCTTTGCCGCGCGCGGGCTGCGGGTGGGCATCGTGGATGCCGACGTGCACGGGTTCTCGATCCCGGGTCTGCTGGGAATCGGAGAGAACGCCGAGTCACCGGTCAAGCCGACCCGACTGGACAACATGATCCTGCCGCCGGTGGCGCACGGTATCAAGCTGATCTCGATCGGCATGTTCCTGGATGATCCTCGGGCGGCCGTCGCCTGGCGCGGACCGATGCTGCACCGCACCATCAACCAGTTCCTCACCGATGTTTACTTCGGTGACCTCGACGTGCTGCTACTGGATCTGCCCCCGGGCACCGGCGATATCGCCATCTCGATCGGGCAGTTGCTGCCCAATGCCGAGGTGGTGGTGGTCACGACCCCGCAGCTGGCAGCCGCCGAGGTGGCAGAGCGCTCGGGTACCCTGGCCGTGCAGACCGGGCAGCGCATCGCCGGTGTGATCGAGAACATGGCGGGGCTCGTGCAGCCCGACGGCACCGTGCTGGACCTGTTTGGCAGCGGTGGCGGGGATCTGGTGGCCGAGCGACTCTCGACCGTGGCCCAGCGACCGGTTCCGGTGCTCGCCTCCGTCCCGCTGAGCGTCGAGCTGCGCACCGGCGGGGACGCCGGGGTACCGGTGGTTCTGTCGGATCCCGAGAACGCGGCAAGCATCGCGATCCTGAAGGCCGCCGACACCCTGCTGACCGGCGGACGCAGCCTGGCCGGCGTGAAGCTGGGGCTCAGCCCGCGCTAGGCGCGGCACGTCGCGCCCGTCAATCTGCGCCGGGATCTTCCCTCGCCCGGCCTCGTGCCCGTATCGTGGTCTCGTTACGGCTCGGTGTCGTGACGCTCTGGGAGGATCCAATGGTGGAATCGGCACGGTTTGAGGCCCTGATCGAGGAGATCGATCGCACGCAGGTCGGCGTGGAGGAACGCAACCTGATCGAGCAGGCGGTGCTCCTGGCCGAGGAGCTGGGTGCGGATGAGCTCGCCTACCGGGCGCGGGTCCGGCTCACGGCCTCGGCATACATGACGCACGATATGGATGCGATGCTCTCCTCGTTTGCGTGGTGCGCGGGTCAGCATGCGGCCGATCCCCAGCGCTTTCCCGCGCTGCTCGGTGATAATCCACACGCGCCCGGACTCAACCTGCTGCTCCAATACAACTGGGCGGCCAAGGTGCTCACCTGGATTCCGGCGATCGCGCTCACCGAGGTGTACCGCTGCCTGGATGAGATGGCCGAACGGTATGCCCGCGCGGGCATGAGCCCCCGCACCGCGGTGTTTGCTCGTTTCCGGGTGGCCTATCACGTGGGAGACCTGGCCGCCGCCGAGACCCTGCGTCACGAACGCCACCGGTATCCGGTTGAGCCCGAAACCGGGTGCGCCAAGTGCCAGACCGCCGAGGAGGGCTACTTCCTGCACCTCGCCGGCGACCAGGCCGGGGCGGTTGCGCTGCTTGAGGATTCGCTCACGGATCACACCTGCTCACTCGAGTATGAAAAGGCCCGAATCCTGCTCCCGCTGCTCCTCACCGGCAACGCCGAGCGTGCCCGCGCCATCCATCTGGAATCGATCCGCTCGCTCATGCGCTCCCCCGATCTACTCGAGCTGCTGCCGTTTGAACTGGTGTTCTGCGCGGTCACCGGCAATGCCGAGCGTGGTCTGACGCTGCTGGAGCGCGCGCTGGAGACGATCGTCCCGGATCCACTCAACCAGGATCAGCACTTCTCGCTGGCCGCCGCGATCGCCCTCCTGCTGGACACCCTGAACGCAGAGGGACACGGCGCCGTACGGGTCCGAGGTGCCCAGAATCCGGCCCTGGCAGTGCTCTGGGGTGCCGAACTGAGCGGCGAGGATACCCGGGCCGACGCGCTGGCCGCACGCCTCTGGGAGCGCGCGAAAGACATCGCCACGGTGTTTGATGCCCGCAATGGCAATGCGTTTTTTGCCCACCGGCTGGATCAGACCCGGGCGCTGCTCGGAGCAGACTTCCCGGCGCCGATCCGCACCACCGGACGTTATGAGCCCGTGCCATCGGCTCTACCCGCCGAGACCCAGACCCCCGAGCAGGCGCGGGCGGCGGCCGAATTCCTGGCGCTCACCGGTGGTCCCGAAACCGCGGTGCCGGCAATCGAGCACGCCCTGGATATCACGCGGGACGATCTGCCCTCACGCCTTTTTCTCACCTCGCTGCTGATCTCGATGCGCCGGGATCTGGGCCAGACCGACACCGCAGCCGCCATCCTCGAGGCGCGAATCGATGAGCTGCGCATCGCGGGCTTTATCGACCATGCCAAGAACGAGGAGCGGATGGGGATGCTCCAGTTCGGTGCGGCGAGCATCGAGGACCTCGCACTGCTGAGATCGGAGGCCGAGGATCTGCGGGCCGTGGGGGCTCCGGCATCCGTCCTCGCGCACGTCCTGACCTCGCTCGCTCACGTGCTCGGCCGTGAGGATCGTCTGGACGAGGCCCGTGCCCTCGCCGCCGAGGCCTACACCCTGGCAACCCAGGACCCCATTCCCTATGCTTTCCATCCCTCGCTCGGCCTGCACCTGGCGGTTCTGGAGCGCCGTCTGGGCCAGGATGATGAGGCTCTGCGGATCCTGAATGCGCTGCTCGCCGAACAGGGTTCGGGGTTTGTCCGCGCCCACACGCTGTTCCAGCGCGCGACCCTGCACGCCGAACGCGGCGAGACCGAGGCCGCGCTGCGCGATGGCGAGGCGTTCCTTGCCCTCGTCAGCGGGGGCGCTAATCGCGGTATCGAGATCACCGCGCTGGATTTCACCGCCCAGATGCTCAGCACCCTCGACCGTGACGCCGAGGCCGCCGCTCGCACCGCCTACGCCATCGACCTGGCACGCCGGGCGGAGGATGACCGGTTGGTCTCGCTCCACCTGAGTCTCGGCCGCTATCAGAACTGGGCAGGGGCCGCGGAAACCGCGGTGGAAACCCTGGATACCGCCTACCGGATGACCGGTGAGGACGAGCCGCTGCTGGATGCCGAGATCCTAGTTACCCTGGGCGATGCGGCCGCGAACGCCGAGCAGTTCTCGCTTGCCTATGGGGCGTGGTCCCAGGTGATGGACATCGCCGATCACGTGGATACCCCCGAGGCTGCCGCGGTGGGGACGCGGGCCGGATTGTCCCTGGGTGCCCTGCTGATGCGGATGGAGGATGAGGAGGCGGTGGAGCGTCTGGAGCGCGCCGCCGTCTGGGCCCGCGCACAGGACGATCTGGGCCCAATCCTGGAAACCCGGCACCGGCTAGGCCTTGCCCGGGCGCGTTTCGGCGATCCCGCCGGGGTGAGCGAGCTGGAGGCTCTGCGTGCCGAAATCCCCGATGGCACCTGGCTCGCCGCCGACGTGACCGACTCGATTTCGCGCGCGTTGACCGCGCTGGATCGCGCGGATGAGGCGCTCCCGTACGCCCGAGCCGCGGGGACCGCCTATGCGCAGGCCGAGGATCCCGGTGCCGCGGTGGCGAGCGGGGTACACGAGGCACGCATTCTGGTGCGCCTGGATCGCGCGGACGAGGCGCTGGAACGATACCGGACCCTCGGCGATTCGGTCCCGGCAGAGGCCCCCATCCGCGCACAGGTCATCGAGGAGTGGGCCCAGGTCCTGGAATCACTCAATCGGCACGCCGAGGCCCACACGCTGCGCACCCGGGAGGCCGCTCGCCGCTAGGTCGCGTCGGGGTCGAACGGGGCGTTGAGGACGGGCTCGCCGGCCATGATTGCGCGCAGTCTCGCGGTCGCATCGGCGCTGATCCGCGGACCCGAGGAATAGCCTCCCGAAGAAGAGTAACCGCCCGCAGCGGCCGAGCCAGCAGCACCGTGGGCTCCGGAGCCCGAAGATACCGAACCGGCAGCACTCATCCCGGAGGCCCCCGGGTTACCCGCCGAACCCGCCGACGCAGTGAAGCCGGCGCTCGCACCGGCCCCCATCGCCGATGACGCAGCGGAACCGGGGGAAGCAGACGAGACGGAGGCTCCCGGCGTATCCGACATCTCATCGGTCAGAGCCTCGCGGATGATGCGGCGCGGATCATACTGACGCGGGTCGAGCTTTTTCCAGTCGACCTCGTTGTACTCCTCGCCCATATCGTCCTTCAGACGATCCTTGGCTCCGGTGGCCATCTCGCGCAGCGAGCGCACCAGGCGGGCCAGCTGGGAGGCCAGCTGAGGCAGACGTTCGGGACCCAGCAGGAACGCCGCAAGCACGCCGATGATCAGCAGCTTGTTGAACGATAACCCGAGGTCAAACACCCCTTCAGCTTACCGCGCCGCGTCGCACTCCGCGCACCCTATCCGCCCTGTAAAGTAGGGGACATCGTTTCCATGGGAGGGAGCCACGTGTCCGAACAGGATTCCAATTGGAAGTACGCCGACGACATCGTTATCGAGTCCGAGGCCATCGGGCGCGCACGCTCGCAGTCGCTTGAGTTTGGGTTGACCCCGGTCTCCCCCGCGCTCGGCGCTCAGCTCGCCGTGTTCGCGGCGGCCAGCCGTGCCGCCAACATCATCGAGATCGGCACCGGTGCCGGCGTTTCGGGACTGTGGTTGCTGGAGGGCTCGGCCACGTCGGTGCTCACCACGATCGATCACGAACCCGAGCACCTCGCCGCCGCCAAGCAGGCCTTCGCCGACGCCGGCATCCCCTCCTCGCGCCTGCGCCTGATCGGTGGTCCGGCCCTCGACGTCCTCACCCGGATGAACGAGAACAGCTACGACATCGTGCTGGTCGATGCCGATCCCGCCCAGGTCATCGAAACTGTCGAGCACGCGCTGCGCCTGGTGCGTCCCGGCGGCACCGTGCTGGTCCCGCACGCCCTCTGGCAGGGACACGTGGCCGACCCCGCCAAGCGCGACGACATCACCACCGCGTTCCGCACCCTGGTGGAGGAGATCGCCGCATCCAGCGCCGTGGTCAGCGCCCTCTCCCCCGCGGGCGACGGCCTGCTGCAGCTCACCATCCGCGCCTAACCACGCACAAAAGAGGACCGGCCAGGTGGCCGGTCCTCTTTTTTGTGCCGATACACGCCGCGGCGGGCGGGATCCGAAGATCCCGCCCGCCGTGGGTTCGCTACTCGGTGTTACTTGGTGAGCGGTGCGAGGGTCGGGTCGTTGGCGTAAGCCTCGGCCGCGTTGGCCTTGGTCACGATGACCGGGGGCAGCAGGTAAGCGGGAACGATCTTCTTACCGTTGTCGTAGTCCTTGTCGTTGTTCGTGGTGACCTTCTTGCCCTCCTGGAGCTCCTTGACCATCTCGATGGACTGCTTGACCAGATTGCGGGTGTCCTTGTTGATGGTCGAGTACTGCTCGCCCGCCATGATGGACTTGACCGACTCCACCTCGGAGTCCTGACCGGTCACGATCGGGAGCTGCTTGCCGGCGGCCTTGACCGACGCGATGATCGCGCGGGCCAGGGTGTCGTTCGGGGACAGCACACCATCCAGCTCGGTACCCGCGTAGTTGGCGGCAAGCAGGGTGTCCATACGGTTCTGAGCGTTCTCAGCCTTCCAACCGGCGGTGGCGGTCTGCTTGATGTCGGTCTGACCCGAAACAACCTTCAGCGTGCCATCGTCGATCTTGGGCTGCAGCACCTTCATCGCACCGTCGAAGAAGACGGCCGAGTTGGCGTCATCGGAGGAACCCGAGAACAGCTCGATGTTGTAGGGACCTTCGGCCTTCTTGGCCTTCATGCCGTCGAGCAGGGCCTGACCCTGCAGCTCGCCAACCTTGAAGTTGTCGTAGGCCACGTAGTAGTCCACGTCCTCGGTGTTGAGGATCAGACGGTCGTAGGCGATGACGGTAACGCCGGCGTCCTTTGCCGCCTTGACCTGCGGGCCGAGCTGGCTACCATCAGCGGCACCGATGATGATGACCTTGGCGCCCTTGGTGACCATGGACTGGATCTGGTTCTGCTGGTCCTGAACCGGCGACGAGGCACCGGCGTACTGAACGTCGCCCTTGAATCCGGCTTCCTTCAGACCGTTGGTGAAGAGGTCACCGGCGAGAACCCAGTTTTCACTGGTCTTGGCGGGCAGTGCCACACCGATCAGCGAGTCCTTCGCGAAGCCGGCAGCGTCGCCGCTCGAGGAGGATGAGGGGGTACCTGCGTCACGGCTGGAGCAGCCGGCGAGGGTGAGTGCCGCAGCAGCCGCGATGGCGACGGTGGCAAGTGCAGTCTTGCGGAACATAGCTTTCTCTTTCTGTTTTGTGATTGTGGTGATGCGAGGAAAAATTTAGGACTTGTTGACCGGGACGCCCAGCTCGTCACCGTTGCGGTTGCGACGGGAGGTGAGGGCACCGATGACGGAGAATCGACCGCTGTTCTTGTTGATCACGTCGATGGCAACGGCGGCGAGGAGCACGAGGCCCTTGATGATGAGCACCTTGTCGGAGCCCACACCGATCAGCTGGAGACCGTTGTTCAGGAAGGCCATGACCAGACCACCGATGATCGAACCCGGAACGGTTCCGATACCACCGGCCACCGCGGCACCACCGATGAAGACGGCGGCGATCGCGTCGAGCTCCCAGTTGGTACCGTCCATGGCACCGGCGGCACCGGCACGGGCGATGTAGAGCATTCCGGCGAGGGCCGCGAGCATCGACATGTTCATCATGACAAGGAAGTTGATGCGCTTGGTGTTGACACCGGAGAGCTCGGCGGCCCGCTTATTGCCACCCACCGCGTAGATGTGACGGCCGATGATGGTGCGACGAGTCAGGAACGAGTAGAGCAGGATCAGGACGATGAGCACAATACCCGAGTTCGGGAAGCTCTTGCCCACGTCGGCACCGGCGAACAGGAAGGTGGCGAAACCGATGATCGCGGTCAGCAGTGCGAGGCGAACCACAACCACCCAGGTCGGGACGGCTTCGGCACCGGTGCGCACGGCGGCGCGACGGGCACGAAGGTCGCGCCAGATGACCGCGATCACGGCGACCAGTCCGAGCAGCAGGGTGAGGTTGTTGAACCCGGTGTTCGGGCCCACCTCGGGCAGCACGCCGGCGAGGAGCGACTGGTAGTCGTTCGGAACCGGAACGGCGGTGGAGTTACCGATCATGAGCTGCAGACCGCGGAAGAGCATCATACCGGCGAGGGTCACGATGAACGCGGGGATACCCACGTAGGCCACCCAGAAGCCCTGCCAGGCACCGATGATCAGACCCACCAGCAGACCGGCGATGATCGCCAGCGGCCAGGGTACGTTGAAGTCGTTCATCATCTTGGCCACGATCACGCCGGTCAGGGCGGCGACCGAACCCACCGACAGGTCGATGTGGCCGGCGATGATCACCATGACCATACCGATCGCCAGGATCAGGATGTAGGAGTTCTGCGAGACAACGTTGCTCAGGTTGGTGGGCAGCAGGGTCGCGCCGTCGGTGAGACCGTTGAAGAGCAGGATGATCACTACCAGGCTGACCAGGATACCCAGCTGACGCAGGCTCGAGGTGTTGCCGTTTCCGAAGATCTTCTTCAGGTCTTTGATGCCGCTCATGCTGCATTCGCTTTCTTTTGGGTGGCGGTCATGCTCTTCATGAGCAGTTCTGGGTCGGCCGTTTCGGCCGTGAATTCGTTGGTGATGGCACCCTCGAAGATCGTGTAGATACGGTCCGAAAGGCCAAGCAGCTCGGGGAGCTCGGAGGAGATCAGGATGATGCCCTTCCCCTGTGCGGCGAGCTGCTGGATGATCGTGTAGATCTCAAACTTGGCACCGACATCGATGCCGCGGGTGGGCTCATCGAGGATCAGGATGTCCGGGTCGGTGAACATCCACTTGGCGAGCACCACCTTCTGCTGGTTTCCACCGGACAGGGTATCCACACCGCTTTCGACACTCGACGTCTTGATGCGCAGCTTCCCGCGGTAGTCCTCGGCGACCTCGTGCTCGGCACCCTCGTTGACAACGCCCGCGGGGGAAATCTTGGAGAGCTTTGCCGAAACGATTGAGCGCTTGATGTCATCCAGCAGGTTGAGCCCGAGGGCCTTGCGGTCCTCGCTCACGTAGGCGATGCCGTGCCTAATGGCCTCGGCCACGTTGCGAATCTGGATCTCCTGGCCGTCCTTGATGATGGTTCCCGAGATGAAGTTGCCGTACGAGCGCCCAAAGACGCTCATCGCAAGCTCCGTACGGCCGGCACCCACGAGGCCGGCAAGGCCCACCACCTCGCCGCGGCGCACATGCAGGGTCTCGCCCTTGCAGACCATACGCTCACTTGAGGTGGGGTGCTGAACGGTCCAGTCATGCACCTCAAAGAAGGACTCCCCCACGGTCGCAATGCGATCGGGGAAGCGGGACTGCAGGCTGCGTCCCACCATGCCGCGGATGATCCGGTCCTCATCCACCGCGCCCTCGTCCACCCGGAGGGTTTCGATCGCGTGGCCGTCACGGATGATGGTGATCGAGTCGGCGATCTGAGCGATCTCGTTGAGCTTGTGGGAGATGATGATCGAGGAGATTCCGCGTCCCTGCAGGCCCTTGATGAGGTCGAGCAGGTGCTGCGAGTCGGTCTCGTTGAGGGCCGCGGTCGGCTCATCCAGGATGAGCAGCTTGACCTGCTTGGCGAGCGCCTTGGCGATCTCCACCAGCTGCTGCTTGCCCACACCGATGTCCTTGATCTGGGTGTCGGGGTCCTCGCTCAGGCCCACCCGAGCGAGCAGTTCGACTGCGGCGAGGCGGGTGGCCTCCCAGTCGATGGCTCCACGCTTGGTGACCTCGTTGCCGAGGAAGATGTTCTCGGCGATCGAGAGTTCGGGGATCAGCGCGAGCTCCTGGTGGATGATCACGATTCCGGCGGCCTCACTGGCGCGAATGTCGCGGAAGCGCTGCACCTCGTTCTGGTAGACGATGTCGCCGCTGTAGCTTCCGAACGGGTACACCCCCGACAGAACCTTCATGAGGGTCGACTTCCCGGCACCGTTCTCGCCACAGATGGCGTGAACTTCGCCGGCGCGCACCGCCAGGTTGACCTCGGAGAGGGCAAGAACACCGGGGAATTCCTTGGTGATGTTCACCATCTCGAGGATGTTGGGCTTAGCGGCCATCGGGGAACACCTCCCGGATTCGGGTCGGCGCGATGATGACAGTGAGCATGGCTCCCTTTCGCTGGACAACGTTGTCACTCCCACTCTCGGAGTGGGGCTTTTGGTCCAAATGTGACCGTTCACATTTGGTATGAATAAATTAGGCCCAACCCGGTGAGGATGTCAATCTCGGAGAGATAACGATTCTTCTGGGGGGCCTACTCTGGCGAGTTTTCGCGGTTCTTCTCGGGCCAGTTCTGGCGTGTCGGAACCCGAGCGGAGGACTCGCGAACGAGCAGCGGCGCCGGCAGAATGACCGACCGCGCACCCTCCCCCTCGAGCTGCGCGATCACCTCCTGCACCATCCGCCGACCCACGGCTGAAAAGTCCTGCCGCACGGTGGTCAGCGGCGGGAAAAAGTGACCGGCGTCGGGGACATCGTCGAATCCGACCACGCTCACATCCTCGGGTACCCGCACCCCGGCCTCCCGAAACGCGTGGATGAGCCCGAGCGCCACCTGATCGTTGAGCGCAAACACCGCGGTGAACGGGTCACCGCGCAGCAGCTCCTTGCCCGCCTGATAGCCAAAACTCGCGGTGTGTTCGCCGAGGATTGGCGGGTGCATGCGCAGCTCGGCCTCGCCGATTGCCGCCAAGAACCCCTGCATCCGCTCGTCGGCCTCGATCCAGTTTTGCGGACCACCCACGTGCAGAATCTCGGTATGGCCGAGCTCGATCAGATGCTGAACCGCCTGATAGGAGCCCTGATACTGGTTGACGGCCACGTTGAACGCACCGGGTCGATCCAGCGAGTCCGCCACAAACAGCGGCACCCCGGGGGCGGCCGCGGCCACGGTGGATACCAGCTTGGCCTGGGGCGCGATCACCACGATCGCCTCGACCCCCTGGGCGAGGAGGCGCTCGATATCGTCCTCGACACCCACGCCGATCCCCATCGCGGTAACCAGCGCCAGGCGGTAGCCGTTGGCGTTGGCCTCCTGCTCCATCGCGATCATGATGGCCTGCGGACCGTACAGCGCGGTCGAATGGGTGGATAACACCCCGATCATGCGGGTGCGCTGACTGGCCAAAACCCGCGCCGCCTGATTGGGGCGATACCCGATTTCCTCGATCGCGGCGAGCACCGCGAGCCGGGTTTTATCCCGGATCTTGGGTGAGTTATTGAGCACCCGGGACACGGTTTGGTGGGACACCCCCGCGGCCGCCGCGACATCGCGGATATTGGGTGCCCGACCGGCTGGTCGTGCGTTCACTAAGACTCCTCAGAGCTGTGCGGGAAAGCGGCGATGCCACCCGCAAATAAGAATTCCGGGCCTCACAAGGCGAGCGGTGGCCTTCCCGGGAGCAGGGCCGAAACGAGTCGGCGCGGCTACCTTCCACACGATACAACACGTCCGCATACACGCCATGAACTTTATCGGCGACACGGTCGAATCGTTTCGACGGCTCCGACAAATCCGCCCCGGCGTCTGAACACAGACGCCGGGGCGGTTGATGGGAGTGAGCCTATGCGGGCGCCACGACCCCCGAGAGTACCTGGTGAAGTTCCTTCGCCTCTTCGTCGTTCACGGAGACCACGAGTCGTCCGCCCCCCTCAAGTGGGACACGCACGATGATCAGGCGCCCTTCCTTCACGGCCTCCATCGGTCCGTCCCCAGTCCTGGGCTTCATCGCTGCCATTCGGTTCCCCTTCCGTGGTTTCCTGTTCCCATTATCAGCCATTTGGGGCACCCGTGGAAATCCAAGGCGACTTATGACGATCCAGACAACCCGACATAACGGACATGGAATGTCATTCTCAACGGCCGCGCGACAAGCCCGCAGCCGCCGTCTAACAATCTGCTGATCGGGTGTTTAGCCGGATGCGCAGATCCCAATCGCCAAACACATCGGCATGCAATTTGCGTCAGTAAATCCGCGTATTGTTAATATCACCGGTGCGGCAAAAACCACCGAAATTGGACCGAATATCCTCGCTCGGTGAGGTGTCGAAGGTGGCTTTTAGTCCAAATCGGAGGTGCTCAACCAAGCCCGCAGACCCCGCTCGCAGTCCTCAATTTCCGCCACCGCGACGCGCTCATCGTCGGCGTGGGCACGCAGCGGATCGCCGGGTCCATAGTTCACCGCGGGGATGCCCAGAGCCGAGAAACGCGCCACATCCGTCCAGCCATACTTGGGCAGCGCGGGCACTCCCAGGGCGGTGAGGAATCGCTTCGCGAGGGGGGCGTCGAGGCCCGGACGGGCACCCTCGGCACGATCCACCACGGTGATATCCCACTCGCCGAACAGGTCGGTAAGGTGGGCGATGGCCTCGTCGGCACTCTTATTCGGGGCGAAGCGGTAGTTGATGTGCACCATACACTCGTCGGGAATCACGTTGCCCGCGATGCCGCCGGTGATCCCCACGGCATTTAGACCCTCTCGGTAGACCAGGCCCTCAACCTCGATCTGGGCGGGCTGATAGGCGGCAAGCTTTTCCAGGATCGGGGCGGCCGCGTGGATCGCGTTCTCCCCCACCCAGGCGCGCGCCGAGTGTGCTCGCAAACCGCGGGTACGCACCTCAATCCGCACGGTTCCGTTGCATCCACCCTCGATTTCGGCCCGGGTCGGTTCGCCAAGAATCGCGAAGTCGCCCTCAAACAGGTCGGGGCGAGCCTCGGCGAGCAGGCGCAATCCGTTGAGGTCGCTGGAGACCTCCTCGTTGTCGTACCACATCCAGGTGATGTCCACCGCGGGATCGGTCAGCTCGGCGGCGAGCGCCACCTGCACGGCCACGCCCCCCTTCATGTCCACGGTCCCACGTCCGATCAGGTGGTCGATTCCGTCCACGAGCTCGCGACGAATCGGCAGGTTGTTGTTGATCGGGACGGTATCCACGTGCCCGGCGATGATCACCCGCTGGGCACGGCCCAGGTTGGTACGCGCGGTCAGGGTGTTGCCGTGACGGATCAGTTCCAGGTGGTCGAATCCCTCGAGGGTTGCCACCAGACGATCCACCAGGTGTGCTTCGGCACCGGACACCGAGGCTTCATCACAGATCTCACGGGTGAGCTCCACGGTTCCGGCGGACAGGTCAAACGGGAGGGCGATAGGCGTGGACATACCCTCGAGTCTAGGGTGTTCGGGCCACCGACCATGCGTGGATATCGGCGTGAATATCGCCGGAAACCGCGAATTCGCAAGCATGTGCAGCGACACACAGACGCGTATCCGGCCCGAATTCGCTAGCCTTACAGCATGAGTGCAACTGATTCCGCCGCGACCCCCGCCAACGCCTGGGGCTATGGCCTCGCGACCATCACCGACGCCGGTACCGTCCTGGACACCTGGTACCCCGCACCCGAGCTGGGCACCCTGCCCGAGGGTCGCGAGCGCTGGTTCACCCCCGCCGAGATTGAGGATCTGACCGGACCGGATGAGCGCCGCGGCGTGCGTCTGGAAGCCGTGACCGTGGAGATCACGCTGTCCGAGGCACCCGCCAGCACGAGCGACGCCTACCTGCGTCTGCACCTGCTCAGCCACCTCAAGGTGGCCCCCAACACGATCAACCTCGACGGGATCTTTGCGTTCCTGCCGAACGTCATGTGGACCACCGCCGGACCGGTTGAGCCCGAATTCTTCGACGCCAACCGTCCCCGTCTGACCCGTGCGGGCATCAGCCCGGTGGGCCTGGACAAGTTCCCCCGCCTGCTGGACTACGTGAGCCCCGCCGGTGTCCGCATCGCCGATGCCTCCCGCGTCCGCCTCGGCGCACACCTCGCCCCGGGCACCACCGTCATGCACGAGGGCTTTGTGAACTTCAACGCCGGCACCGTGGGCACCTCGATGGTTGAGGGCCGCATCTCCCAGGGTGTGGTGGTGGGCAACGGATCGGACATCGGTGGTGGTGCCTCGATCATGGGCACCCTCTCCGGCGGTGGAACCCAGCGCATCACCATCGGCGAGCGCTCGCTGCTGGGTGCCAACTCGGGTATCGGCATCTCGATCGGTGATGACTGCGTGGTGGAGGCGGGTCTGTACGTGACCGCCGGTACCAAGGTCACCCTGCTGGATGGCGACCGTGCCGAGCCGCGCCGGGTCAAGGCCGCCGAGCTCTCCGGTGTGGCCAACCTGCTGTTCCGTCGCAACTCGCTGAGCGGTGGCGTGGAGGTCCTGCCGCGCTCGGGTGTGGGCATCGTCCTGAACGCCGCGCTGCACGCGTAGGCATCTTCTACACAACCGGCCGGGGCGATTCGCTCCGGCCGGTTGTGTGTTTCACCGGTCTCGCGCGGCCCCACCGGGTTGTGTGTCCGCTCGCGTCGGTTCGTCCTTGGTGCGGCGCGGTGTTTCCCGGCACACTGGAATCATGACTGCTTCTGAAGCCCGCGAGATCGAACGTAAGTATGACGTCCCCGATGCGGCGGTGCTGCCGGATCTGACCGGTGCCGTGCCCGGTTTGCTGGCCGACGCTCCCCACACGTTTGAGCTGGCCGCAAGCTATCTGGACACCGCGGATGGCGACCTGGCTCGCGCCCGCACCGCGCTGCGACGCCGCGAGGGCGGGCACGATGCGGGCTGGCACATCAAGGCCGATACCCCGCAGGGACGATTCGAGACGCAGTGGCCACTGGATGAGTCGGTCGATCCCGCGTCCGATGACGCGACCCCGGTGGCAATTCCCGCGGCCGTCCGTACCGAGCTGGCCACCCGACTGGGCCTGGCTGACGCGGTCTTTGCCCCGATTGCGATCCTGCGCACCACCCGCACCATCGTGACCCTACGCGACTCCGACGGCAACGTTCGGGTGGAGATCGCCGATGACACGGTCATCGCCCACGACGTTTCCGCGGACATCACCCGCTCGTGGCGCGAGTGGGAGGCCGAATTCCTGCCGCTGCCCGGTGCCACCGCAAACGACGAGGCCGCCGAAGCCGAGGCGAACACCCTACTCGGAGCGGTCGAGGCTCGCCTGGCCGAGGCCGGCGCGGTCGCCGCCTCCTCGCACTCGAAGATCGCCCGCGCGCTGGGCCGCTAGCCTTCCGCCCAGGGCTACAGGCCCGGGGCGGCGCTCCAGATCGACGGTAGCGCGATCACCGCGAGCAACCCCGTCATCAGCAGCAGGCTGAGGACGGCACCGGAGCGGCATAGCGCAAGCGCGGCTCCCAGGCAGAGCAGCGCGGCCACCAGGCAGAGTGTGATCGGAATCTGAGGAATCTGCGCCGCGGTGAGTGGAGTGGCCAGCGGTGCAACCGAGCTCAGCCAGCCCTCGGTCATGCGGCCCGTCGCCAGCATCCAGCCGGTAATGCTGAGTGGGATGGAGAGCAGGATCAGCACAAACGCGGCCCGGCGCTTTGTGGTAAAGGTGCGGCGGCGCAGGTCAAACCCGTGCCAGCCCGAATACACCCAGGCGGCAACGAGGAATGCCAGCGCGAGGACGGCCGCAAGCAGATAACCCGGTGCTGAGGTGAAAACCAGGTACACCATGAAGATCGGTCCACCGGTCAGGAAACCCATCAGCAGGCTGGCCGGCTGTTCCGTAGGGCTTCCGGGTCCCATCAGATCAACCAGGAGCAGGACGGCGATCAGGATCGGGGCCACCCAGTTCACGGTGATCCAGAGGCGATACGCCTTACGGGTGGGCCGAACGGGAGTCCGCTTCAGCAACACAATCGACAGCGCGATGAGGATCACCACGACCCCCGCCAGCAGGGTCAGCAGCAGCTGGTCCTGTGCCCGGGTCTGGAAGTTCATGAAGATGAGGCGGGAATCCATCAGTCGGGTCGCCGCCTGGACCCCGCCCAGGGCGAGGAAGGGAACGGTCAGTGAAACACCGACCACCACAACCGAGGCGATCACCAGGGCGGTATGCGAGTAGGTCCATCGCCGAACGGCCTCGCCGACACACGCGGTGAGCACGGCACCGGCCATGACGGGGACCCACATCAGTTTGAGAAGACTCGCCGCATCCGAGGCAATCCCGAACGCCGCCGGCACCAGAAAACCCAGCACCAGGACAAGAAATCCGGTACCGATGCCCAGGGCCAGCAGTCGGGTTCCACGCCAGTGCCGATCCGACGGTACGCGATCGGTTGAGTGCGGCTGTGGTTCTTGGGCGTGCTGAGAGACAGAGGGATCCAGAGTCATCCCCCGAGCCTACCCAGCGCCCGGATCATCGTGGAGATATAACGTGATGAGGCGACAATCGTTATCGACACGAAAACGAATGAATTAGATCCACGTGACAAACAGCGCAATAGCGGTCAACACCGCGGCGGATGAGACGAGCCAGATTGTGGACGATTCCGCGGGGATCGTGAGGGCACCGATTGCGCAGCTCAGCGCCACCAGCATGAGGACCGTGATCGCGATACTCGGGGAGGGCGATCCAAGATACTCACCCGGGGAGAGCGAGAAGATCACACTCGCGACTCGGTCCAGGGCGAGGAGCCAGCCCAGGGTCGTCGTCGAGAGCGAGACGCCGATCAGGATCACTGGTGTTCGGCGTCGCCGGGTACTCAGGGGGACTCCCCCGGCCGCCTCGGGGCTCGGTGCCCCGGCGCGCGCAATCCCAATCAATCCACTCGCCAGCAACACCCCGAGAAGGTAACCGGGCAGGTAGGTCCATAGCGCCATCAGCGGGATGACCACCGCCGACAATAGCGCAGCGCCCACATCTACGACGCTCACGCCGATACCGCCGACACCGAAACCAACAAACACCGGGATGGTCAAACCGATGGCAAAAATCACCCTCCCCACGATTCGGTGGAGCCTGGTGGCGCGGGGCCGGGGCACCCATCCGGACGTACGCAATACGATGACCGCCACCGCCACCCACACCAGAATGAGGCAGGCGTCCACTACCAGCAACGGAACCGGATGTTTTACCGGACCGTCGGCAAACCCAAGGATCGACTGGATCAGGCCAAATGTGAGCCCCGGCATGCCCCACGCACCGCCCAGCCCCAGAGCGGCGGCCACAACCAGGATGACGTTACCGTGGGAGAGGTCTCGGATATGCCCAACCAGACGGGTGACCTCAATGGAGCCGAGTACCACCAACGGTCCCCCGAAGAACACGATCTGCGGTTCAAAATAGCGCGACCCGGAGTTTGGGACCACGATCAGCGGCACCAACAGAATGACGAGCGCGGCGAGGCCACCCACCATGTTGAGCCAGGCGGACTCCGGCGTGCCAGGCGCGCGTTTCGACCGCACGGCAGGCTCGCTGTGCGTACTGGGAGGGATCGACGTCATGGCCCCAGCATAGGGTTCCCGGCCTGTCCTGTGCCTTTGCAACGCACAACGGCTCCCTTCTGGCACGGGCGGGTTCCACTGGTCGTGGGATCGCGGCGCAGGCTATCAACGTCCTGGTTGAACTGAAGCGTGATTCAAGACGTTAGCGCAATCCGAACACGCGAATGTCGTTTATCGATTCGTTGTCCAGACATGGACCAACAGTCGCCTGCGTCGCGACACGGTACACACGTCTAAAAACCATACGAGTATGGTGACGCGGCATTCGTCGCGGAAGGCCACTCCGCACCGAAATAGCCCCCTGACACACAACAACGCCACCCTCAACAGAGGGTGGCGTTGTTATGCGCGGGCTCGTTAGCGCTGCGGCAGATCCCGCTCCGACTCGCCGATTGTCGAAGCAGACACAGTGCTGCTGCGGCCTCGTTAGCGCTGCGGCAGATCGCGCTCGGGCTCGCCGATTGTCGAAGCAGACACAGTGCTGCTGCGGCCTCGTTAGCGCTGCGGCAGATCGCGCTCGGGCTCGCCGATGTACAACTGCTGCGGCCGCCCGATCTTGTTCTGCGGGTCGAGGTTCATCTCGCGCCAGTGGGCGATCCAGCCGGGCAGGCGGCCGATCGCGAAGAGCACGGTGAACATGCGGGTCGGGAAGCCCATGGCCTTGTAGATTACGCCGGTGTAGAAGTCGACGTTGGGGTACAGGCGACGCTCCTTGAAGTAGTCGTCCTCGAGGGCCAGCTGCTCAAGCTCCATGGCCAGATCCAGCATCGGGTCCTTGACGCCGAGGGCCTGGAGGACCTCGGTCGCGCTCTCCTTGACCAGCTTGGCGCGCGGGTCGTAGTTCTTGTAGACGCGGTGCCCGAAGCCCATGAGCTTGACGCCGTCTTCCTTGTTCTTGACCCGCTCGACGAAGCGTTTGACGCCCTCGCCGGAGTCCTGGATACGGCCAAGCATCTCCAGCACGGCCTCGTTGGCCCCACCGTGCAGCGGGCCCGAGAGGGCGTTGATGCCCGCCGAGATCGACGCGTACAGGTTGGCACCGGTCGAGCCGACCAGGCGCACGGTCGAGGTCGAGGCGTTCTGCTCGTGATCCGCGTGCAGGATCAGCAGGCGATCTAGCGCGGTGGAGAGCACCGGGTTGATCTCGTAGTCCTCGGCCATGTTGCCGAAGTTGAGCTTGAGGAAGTTGTCCACGAAGCTCAGGTTGTTGTCCGGGTACAGGAACGCCTGACCCAGCGACTTCTTGTGTGCATACGCGGCAATCACCGGCAGCTTGGCCAGCAGACGAATGGTGGTCAGCTCGACGTGCTCGGGATCGTGCGGGTCGGCACCGGATTCGTAGTACGTCGACAGGGCCGAAAGGGCACTGGAGATGACCGACATCGGGTGTGCGGTGTGCGGCAGAGCCGAGAAGAAGCGCTTGAGGTCTTCGTGCAGCAGGGTGTGACGGCGAATCCGCTCGTCAAACTCGCCCAGCTGGTCGGCGGTGGGCAGCTCGCCGTAGATCAGCAGCCACGCCACCTCAAGGTAGGTGGATCCGGCAGCCAGTTGCTCAATCGGGTAACCGCGGTAGCGCAGGATTCCCTCGTCACCGTCGATATAGGTGATCTTGGACTTGGTTGCCGCGGTGTTCACAAAACCGTAGTCCAGTGCGGTCAGTCCGGTCTGGCGCGTCAGCGATGACACGTCCAGACTGCTCGCGCCCTGGGTTGCGCCCAGGATCGGGAATTCGGCGCTGCCGCCCGCAAAGGTCAGGGTAGCTTTCTGCCCGGCAAGATCGTTGTGCGCTCCGTTGTCGCCCACGGTGCCTCCTTGGTTGATTTTCGCTCGTGGCCACCTGCGCAGTCGTCTACGCTGGCGGCCCGGGGTACGGCACTCGGGGTAGAGGCCTCATTTGGGGAAGGTTCGCTCCCATCCTAATCGGGTATTGAGATGGAAATTACGCCATCTCGATGTTCGTTTGGGATTCCCCGTTATTTTTTCCGGCTACGCCGCCGGAGTTTGGTTCCCCTCGGTCGAACGTGCACGCAGCCGGGTTGCGGCGCGGGCAATGTCCGCATCACTCGCGGTCAGCGAGAGACGGACGTGCTGAGGGGAAAAGTCTCCGTAGAAGTGTCCGGGCCCGGCCATGATACCGAGTTCGGCGAGGTGTCCGAGTGATTCCAATGCTGGCTTACCCTCTGTTACCCAAAGGTAAAGACCCGCTTCACTTCCCTCCAGGGTGAACCCGGCGGCCTCGAGCGCGGGCAGCAGCACCGCGCGGCGGGCGCGGTAGATCTCGCGCTGCGCTGCCACGTGGGCATCGTCGCCGAGGGCCACGGTCATCGCATGCTGGAGCGGCGCGGGCACGATCAGCCCGGCGTGTTTGCGGACGGTGACCAGGCGCGCGATCAGAGCGCTGTCTCCGGCCACGATGCCCGCACGGTACCCGGCCAGGTTTGACTGCTTGGACAGGGAGTAGATGGCCAGGCGTCCGGTACGGTCGCCCAGGCGGTCATCCAGGATGCTGGGGATCGGGGTTTCATCCCACGGCTCATCCCAGCCCAGCTCGGCGTAGCACTCGTCGTTGACGATCACCGCGCCCAGTTCGCGGGCACGTTCGGCCCGCACAGCCAGATCCTCGATGGACCACACGCGGCCGTCGGGGTTACCGGGGCTGTTGAGCCAGATCAGGCGGGTCGATTCGGGCCACTCGGCCGGATCGTCGGCGGCCACAAACTCGGCACCGGCGATGGCCGCACCGATCGCATAGGTTGGGTAGGCCACGCGCGGTCCCACCACGGTGTCTCCCGCCCCGAGACCCAGCAGGAAGGGCAGCAGCGCCACCAGTTCCTTGGAGCCGATCGTGGGCAGAACCGCGTCGACACCGAGCCCGCTGGCCCCGCGGCGACGGGCGTACCAGTCACCAATCGCGACCCGGAGATCCGTGGTCCCGATCGTGGTCGGGTACGCGTGGGCGTCGGTGGCTTCGGCGAGCGCCGCCCGAATCACATCCGGGGTCGGGTCCACCGGAGAACCGATCGAGAGGTCAATCATCCCCTCGGGGTGTGATTTTGCCGTCTCGATAAACGGTGCCAGCGTGTCCCAGGGGTAATCCGGGAGCGGCTGCAGCGCCACCGTTAGCCCGCCTGCGGGGGCAGGGCGGAGATCACCGGGTGATCAAAGTCCAGGGTACCGAGCTTGGCCGCGCCGCCCGGGGATCCGATCTCCGAGAAGAATTCGACGTTGGCCTTGTAGTAGTCGGCCCACTCGTCCGGAAGGTCATCCTCGTAGTAGATGGCCTCGACCGGGCATACCGGCTCACAGGCACCGCAGTCCACGCACTCGTCGGGGTGGATGTACAGCGACCGTTCGCCCTCATAGATGCAGTCGACGGGGCATTCATCGATGCAGGCGCGGTCTTTAACATCCACACAGGGCAGGGCAATGACGTAGGTCACGGTGAAACGGTCCCTTCAGAACAGAACGAATAGAAAAGGTTTTAGGCGCGGTGCTCGGAGTTACCGGGCACCCCGGGTTGCTCGGGGATGCGACGCACGGGTGCGGTGAATCGCGGCCAGGCGATCACGATCGTGGCGATCAGCACGGGACCCAGGGTCCACACGAGCGAGTACAGCGACTGGTCGATCAGCACCGCACCGCCCGGGCCCGGCAGGGTGAACAGCGCGATCATGCCCACCAGACCGATGCCGGTGGCAATCACGGCCCCACGGCCGGGATAGAGCAGACGCATTCCCATCATCAGCGCGAGCGAGGCCAGGAGGCCAAGCAGGAGTCCGTAGGGGATCTCGGCACCGGCAATGCTCAGGGTATTGGGGTGGGCAACCGTTCCGATTGCTCCCACCAGCGCACCCAGCAGGAATCCCAGCACCATACTCGGCATGCGTGAGGTCTTCGACTCGGTTTCGGCCGGGCCCGCGGCGTAGGCGGGCGTCGTCACCACGGGTCCACTCGGAGTGCTCCGAGTGGGCTGGGGGAAATCGACAGGACTACTCACCCGGCTAGTCTACTCCGCCCTTCCCTGGGAGGTGCGCCGGGTGCCGATCTCGGACACCAGGCTTCCGTGTCTACTTAGGGCATGCTAGCCTTCATTTCACGGCACCCGTAGACGCCACGAGCGACCGTAATTCCCACTCGTTCCGGCCCTCGGATCCGCGCCTTGGCGCGTTCGACCGCCCCTTCGTGAATTGATAACCACGTTGTTTGCTAACTACCTCATTGGTCTGCGTGAGGGGCTTGAAGCCGCCCTCATCGTCGGCATTCTCATCGCCTATCTGGTCAAAATCGACCGCCGCGACCTCCTCGGCCGGGTCTGGTTTGGTGTGGGGATCGCGATTGTTCTCGCCCTCGGCGTGGGCGCGATTCTCACCTGGGGCCCCTACGGACTGAGCTTCCAGGCCCAGGAAATCCTCGGCGGCGGTCTGTCTATCGTGGCCGTCGGATTCGTGACCTGGATGGTGTTCTGGATGGGCCGCACCGCCGCCGAGCTCGCCGGCAACCTGCGCTCGGGCATCGATAAGGCCGCCCAGGGCGCGGGCTGGGGCATCGTCCTGCTCGCCTTCCTCAGCGTCGGCCGCGAGGGCATCGAAACCGCCCTGTTTGTCTGGTCCACCGTGGGTCCCAGCACCGATGCCACCTCGGGGGCCGCCTGGGGGGCGTTCACCGGTGTGCTGCTGGGGATCCTGACCGCCGTGGTGATCGAAATCCTGATCTATCGTGGCCTGCTGCGCATCAACCTCTCGCGCTTTTTCACCTGGACCGGTTTTGCCCTGATTGTGGTCGCCGCGGGTGTGCTCGCCTATGGCATCGGCGATCTGCAGGAGGCCGGCGCGCTACCCGGCTGGGGTGCCCCGCTCTATGACATCAGCGGTCTGATTCCGCCCACCAGCCCGTTGGGCTCGGTCCTGGGCGGCATCTTCGGGTTCACTCCGATCCCCACCCCGCTCCAGGTGATCGCCTGGGTCCTCTATCTCGTCATCGCCCTGATTCTTTTCACCCGGCTGGTGCGCTCAAAGCGACGCCCAGCTCCCACCCCCGTTCCCACTACCCCGCTTGGAGAAACCGCATGAGCGTGTCCACCATCCGCCCCGCCCGCCTCGTCGGCCTCACCTCCGGAGCGGCCCTGCTGGTGCTGGCCCTGGCCGGCTGCGTGCCCAATAACCCGACATCGGGTGAGGCGCTCACCGTGGACATCACCGACACCACCTGCGTGGTCTCGGCGAACACGGCGCAGGCGGGCACCGTCAAGTTCACCGCCAAGAACACCGGCTCCCAGGTCAACGAGTTTGAGATCCTGGCCGCCGATAAGCTGCGCATCGTGGGCGAGAAGGAGAACATCACCCCGGGTCAGAGCGTCGACTATGTCACCCACCTGGAGCCCGGTACCTACTACACCGAGTGCAAGACCGGCATGGTTGGCGAGGGTGTGGGCACCACCAAGTTCACGGTGACCGGCAAGTCCGCCAAGGTGGACGCCAGCAAGCAGCAGCAGATCGACACCGCCGTGACCAATTACATCGGGTACATCAAGGACCGCACCGCCGCACTGGTCCCCGCGGTCAAGGAGTTCACCGAGGCTTACCGCAACGGCGACGACGAGAAGGCTCGGGCCCTGTTTGGTCCGGCCCGCGTGAACTACGAGCGGATCGAGCCCACCGCCGAGGCTTTCGGCGACCTCGACCCCAAGATCGACATCCGCGAGGGTGATGCGAGCGAGGACGGCGTGCCCTTCATCGGCTTCCACCGGATCGAAAAGGACCTGTGGGCCCCGGCGGGCTTCACCCCGAGCGATCCGGCCGGACGCGCCGAGCTCGCCGACGGGCTGGAGCAGAACATCCAGAAGCTCTACGACCTGGTCCACGAGCCCAAGTTCACCGTGAGCCTGGACGACATCTCCAACGGCGCCATCGGCCTGCTCGACGAGGTTGCCACCTCGAAGATCACCGGCGAGGAGGACGAGTTCTCGCACACCGACCTATACGACTTCCAGGCCAACGTGGAGGGCGCGGCGGTCGCCTACGGCAACGTGCGTGACATCGCCAAGGCCTCGGGTTCCGACGGTGCCAAGCTGGTCGAGTCGATCGATGCCAAGCTCGACGCGCTCAACAAGATGCTGGCAACCTACGGGTCGCTCGATACGGGCTTTGTGGCCTACAACACGCTGACCACCGATCAGGTCAAGGAGCTCTCCGACGCGATCAACGCGCTCTCCGAGCCGCTGTCCAAGCTCACCCACACGGTCCTCGGGGTTTCCTCCAAGTGAGTGACACCGAGCGCGAACCCGCCGACGCATCCGTGACGGCATCCCCCTCCGAGTCTCCCTCGGAAACCGCTGTACCCACGTCCGGAGTCAGCCGGCGAGGCCTGCTGGGCCTCGCCGGGGCCGCCCTGGGCGGGCTCGCGCTCGGCGGTGTCGGCGGCGCGATCACCGCCACCGCGGTGGCCGCAGCCGACACCAACACGCAGTACCCGTTTTTTGGTGAGCACCAGTCGGGCATCGTTACGCCCACCCAGGATCGACTGCACTTCGCCGCGTATGACATCACCCCCGGCACTACCCGGGCCGATCTGATCGCGCTACTGGAGGACTGGACGGCCGCCGCCGACCGGCTCACCCGCGGCCTCGACGTCTCCGAAACCGGTGCCGTGGGCGGACCGGCCCTCGCCCCGCCGGATGACACCGGTGAAGCCCAGGGTCTGCCCGCGAGTGGACTGACGCTGACCTTCGGCTTCGGGCCCGGCGTCTTTACCGACGCGCACGGCAACGACCGCTTCGGTCTGGCGTCCCGCAGGCCCGCCGAGCTGGTGGACCTCCCCACCTTTGCCGGCGACGCCCTGGAGGAGGCATCCAGCGGCGGAGATCTGTGCATTCAGGCCTGCGCCAACGATCCGCAAGTCGCCGTGCACGCGATCCGCAACCTGTCCCGGATCGCGTTTGGACGCGCCTCGATCCGCTGGTCCCAGCTCGGATTTGGGCGCACCTCCTCAACCTCGAAGGCGCAGGTCACCGAGCGCAACCTGTTCGGATTCAAGGACGGCACTGCCAACATCACCGCCGAGGAAACCGACGTGGTGAATAAGGACGTCTGGGTCGGCGGAAACTCCTGGCTGGCCGGGGGCAGCATCCTGGTGGCCCGCAAGATCCGGATGATCATCGAGACCTGGGATCGCACGAGCCTCGACGAGCAGGAGCACGTCATGGGCCGCACGAAGGGCACCGGCTCTCCCCTCTCCGGTGGCGACGAGTTCACCCCGGTGAGGTTCAACCATGCGGGCCCCGATGGTCGCAAACTCGCGATGGATTCCCACGTGGCCCTCGCCCACCCCGACCACAACCACGGAGCACGACTGCTGCGTCGCGGCTATAACTATGTGGACGGCAATGATCAGCTGGGCCGGCTCAACGCGGGCCTGTTTTTCCTGGCGTTCCAGGCTGACCCCCGGACTGCGTTCATCCCCATCCAAAAGCAGCTCGGTCACTCAGATTTACTTAATGAGTACATTCGTCATGTTGGATCGGCGATTTTTGCCGTGCCACCGGGGGCGAAGCCCGGCGAGCACATCGGGGCAGGCATTTTTGGATAGGGCAAAACCCTGCGTCGATGAGGCGTGTTGCCCCACACTGGCGTATTCTAAAAACTTCTGCCCTTTATTCCTACCCCGAAAAGGAACGCACGCGCACGCCTCATGACCCACCTTCCCGCCGCCGATATCCGCATCGACGAGGCCCTGGTCTCGGAGCTGCTGCGATCCGGCGCACCCGCACTGGCGCACCACGCGCCGGTAGCGTCGGGTGAGGGTTTTGATGCGGTCATGTATCGGGTCGGTCCGGCCCACGCGGTTCGGCTGCCCCGGCGGGCACACGCGGCGGATCTGATCGAGATCGAACAGCGCTGGCTGCCGGTTCTCAGCGAGGGCGTGGCGACCCAGACTCCGGTGGCACTGCTCGCCGGCAAGGCGTGTGCGGAGTTCCCGCGACCGTGGTCGATCGTGCCCTGGATCGAGGGGGAAACCGTCGCCTCGCTGCCGGTGGCCGAACGCTCCCAGGTTGCCGCCGACCTCGCGCGCTTTGTGGCGGACTTTCAGCGCGCGGCACCGGCTAGCGCACCCGCCAATGCGTACCGCGGGGTGCCGCTGCAAAACCGTGACCACGACGTGCGCGGCCGACTGCTCGGAGGCACCATTCCGCAGTCTCCCGAGCTCCTGGAAATCTGGGAACAGGCCCTGCGCGCACCGGTCTGGAACGGACCGGCACTCTGGCTGCACGGCGACCTCCACCCCGGCAACCTGATCGCCCTCGACGGCGCCCTGACTGGCGTCATCGACTTTGGTGACCTGACCGCCGGCGACCCCGCCACCGACGTGGCCACCGCCTGGCTGACCCTGAATAAGGAAGACCGTGCGGTCTTTTTTGACACCTTCGAGCCCAGCTATGACCTGGACGAACCGCTGCTCGAACGCGCCCAGGGATGGGCCCTGCTGATGGCCACCGCGATCCTCTCCTCGGCCCCAGATAACACGAATCTGGTGGGCATCGCCCGGCATACCCTGGACCAGCTCCTGACCGAGGAACGTGGACTTTTCTAGCCGGTCAGCCCCCTAATTTGGGGGCATTTTTTCTGTCTAATTGTCCCCTGAAGCGGGGCTAGTCTATCGGTTTGACCCTTTTTAGCCTGGGATGAAGTGCACCCGTTATGCGCTCCCATCTCAATAGCTCAACGAAGGAACTCACCATGACCGAGTCGTCTTCGACCACGCCGGCTGACACCGTCGCGGTCCCCCGCACCTCCAAGCGCAAGGCCGTGCGCGCGGTCCTGGCCGGAGGACTCGTCCTGGGTGTCGGTGCGGCCGTCACCCTGGCAGCCTGGAACGATTCCGAATTCGTCCAGGGAATTTTCGGCTCCGGTAAATTCGATCTTGAGGGATCGCTGACCGCCGGCGGCACCTACGACAGCCACGCGACCGCGGGTGCCGCACCCACCCTGGCGTTTACGGCACCGCTGGCATCTAACCTCTCGCCGGGCAACGTAACCTACGCGCCCTACTTCGTGCGCCTGGCCGCGGGCACCACCACCGATGCGTCGGCACGGATCGCCAACGCGAGCGCCACCGACTCTGTTTCGGGTGCTGCCAACGCCGCCAACCTGACCTACAGCGTGTACAACCTGGCGCCGACCGCCACGTGTAACGCCGCCGGCGTGACCAGCCAAACCCCGATTGCCACGGGCACCAACCTCACCTCGGTCTCCGGCGCTACGGATATCACCCTAACCAAGGGTGCTGATGCGTCCACCGCGGGTGGCTCTCGACTGCTGTGCTTCGTGGTGACCGCCGCTCCGGGCTTGGTCCAGGGCGGCACAACCACGGCGACCTGGCAGATCACCGCGACCTCGCTGTAGTCGGTTTTCTGATGGGCCGACACACTCGGCACTCACGCGCCGCAGCCGGATCCTCGTGGATCCGGCTGCGAGCGCTGCTTGCGGGCGGACTCGTACTCGGCGTGGGAGGAACCCTCACCCTCGCCGCCTGGACCGATCAGGAGGTGGTCCAGGCGACCTTCAAGGCCGGTACGTTTGACATTATCGGCAGCACCGACGGCACCAACTTCACCTCCCATCCCACGGGGAGCGGTGCCACGCTGACCTTCGTGCCCACGGCCGGTGCCATGCTGCCTGGGCAAACCGTCTACGCTCCCTTCAGCGTCAAAACCGCACCCGGGAGCACCGGCGGTCTGCTGACCCCGATCGCCTCGGGCACCAACAACACCGGTCTCGGGGCCTATCTCACCTACCAGGTGTCGCGGGTGGCCACGCCGGCGAACTGCACCGCCGCGGGAATCACCGGCGGCACCGTGGTAGTTCCGGCCGGTAGCTCACCCACCGTCAGCGGTTCCGAGCAGTTTGCCGTCGCCGGTGCCGGAACACAGACGATCACCTACTGCTTCGCGATCACCCTTCCCTCAACCGCCCCCAATGCCGCACAGGGCACCACGCTGAACGCGGTGTGGGGTATCAGCGGAACCACCGGATAGCGTGATGAGCACCCTCACCCCGCCTCCCCCCACTCGCGCCACTCGTGCCACTCGTGCCACCACGCCTCGTCCACCGGCGCGGCGGCTGAGTGCGCGTCTGGGCAATCTTCTGCTCAATCTGGCCGCGGTGGCCGGAGCGATCTGTATTCTGCTGGTCATCCTGGCATTTTTCTTCAATATCACCCTGATCATGTTCAAGACCGGATCGATGGCCCCGACGATTCCCGCGGGATCGGTGGCCCTGGTACGCGAAGTTCCGGCCGCCGAGCTGAAGGTGGGCGATGTGGTGACCGTGGATCGTCCGGGTCAGCTTCCCATCACCCACCGCATCACCTCGATCATCCCGGGACCCGACGCCGAGGCGCGCACCATCACCATGCGCGGTGACGCCAACGCGACCGAGGACCCGGCCCCATACACGATCCTGCACGCACGCATCGTGCTCGGATCGGTGCCGGGCCTGGCCCACGTCATCGTGTGGTTCGGGAATCCCTGGGTCCTGGGCGGGCTGACGATTGCACTCTCGGCCCTGGTGACCTGGGCATTTTGGCCGCGAAACACCGCGCCCCCGCGTCGCCGTGGCCGGCACGGTGCGGGCATAGGCTCGCGTGTGGGAACGGGATCGGCAGCGCTGGCCGTTGCTCTCGTCCTCGGCGGTTCGCTTCTCGCTCCGGCGTCACCCGTACGTGCCGAAGGAGCAACCGAGCAGACCCTCACCGCGCGCACGTTCACGCTGGTTTCGGTCGCTGATTCCTACCGGATGGCCAACCTCACCCCGGGCGAACCCGTGACCTGGGATCTGGGTGTGCAGTCGCGCTCCACCGGGCCACTCACGGTCTCGATGACGGCCTCCGGTGAGAGTCGTCTGGGCCTGGTCGCCGGAATCAGCGAGTGTGCGCAGCGCTGGCAGGGTACCGTCTGTCCGCAGGGCTCACGCAGCGTGACGACGACGGGTCCCCTGGTTCTCGACGGGGTACAGCGCACCTTCTCCGATGTTCCCTCCGGTGATACCCGCTGGTATCGGATGACCGTCACCATGCCGACCGCCCCCGACCGCGCAGTCCCCTCCTCCGCAACCAGCCAGGTTGTCCTGCGCATCTCCGACCCCGATGGCAACACCATCGAGGTTCCCGGAGAGCCCGGTACCCACACGCCGGGCACCGATCCGGCAACACCCGAGGCCACGCTCACGCCCGCACCCGGTGCGGCCGGTGGCCTCTCGCAGACCGGTGGCGCACTCGACCCGACCCGCATGATGCTGGCGCTCCTCGCAATCGGCAGCGGCATCCTGATCGCCGGCATCGCCCGTCTGCGCCAGGGGGAACGAGCATCATGAGCGGAGCACATACCCCCCGTCACACACGGCCCCGCCGGTACTTTCGAGTCCTCCTCGCGGTTACCTCGCTCACACTAGCCTCAATGGTCCTTTCATCAACCCGCTCAACACTGGCCGATTGGACCGACGGGGAGTCCATCGGTGCCACCTTCACCGCCGTCACTTACGGCCAGGTGCCCGCACCGCTCACCTGTAGCAAGCTGCCCGATGGAGGTCTGCTAGAACCCGGTGCCCGTGCCCAGATTTCCTGGTCCGAACCAGCTGGCGCGCCGGCAGACGTTGGCTACCAGGTCACCATGTCGCGCAACGGAGCTAACGCCACCACGCTGGCCCCGCAGAAGGAACGGTTCACCAACCTTTCTCAGGGGCTACTCTCTGCCCTCCTGGGTGCACTCCTGGGTAGTTCCGGTCCCATCGATATTGACGTGCGGACAGTCCAGCTCGTCCCCGCATCGAGTAACTCGTACACGGTGGGCTGGTCCGCAGCCCAATCCACCCGCATCACCGTGAACTTTGGCACCCTGCTGAGCGGTAGTTTCGGCTTCACCTGTCGTCCTGTTTAGAACACACGACGCCCCGCGACTCCTTTCGGAGCCGCGGGGCGTTCGGGTGAAGCGGAGGGACTAGCCCTTCTGCTCGGCCTGCTTCTTCAGACGCGAGTACTCGCGCTGACGGTCGCCGGCGTTCAGCACCAGCTTGCGGATACGGATCGCCTCGGGGGTAACCTCAACACACTCGTCTTCACGAGCGAATTCCAGGCTCTCCTCGAGCGACAGGATGCGCGACGGGGTCATCGACTCGAAGGAGTCAGAGGAAGCCGCACGCATGTTGGTGAGCTTCTTTTCCTTGGTGATGTTCACGTCCATGTCGTCGGCGCGAGAGTTCTCACCGATGACCATACCCTCGTACACGTCCTCGGTGGGCTGTACGAAGAAGCTCATGCGCTCCTGCAGGGCGATGATCGCGAACGGGGTAACCACACCGGAGCGGTCCGAGACGATCGAACCGTTGTTACGGGTGATGATCTGACCGGCCCAGGGCTCGTAGCCGGCGGCCAGCGAGTTGGCGATACCGGTACCGCGGGTCTGGGTCATGAACTCGGTACGGAAGCCGATGAGGCCACGTGCCGGAACAACGAACTCCATGCGAACCCAACCGGTACCGTGGTTCGACATACCCTCCATGCGACCCTTACGGGCGGCCAGCAGCTGGGTGATCGCACCCAGGTACTCCTCGGGGGCGTCGATGGTCAGGTGCTCGTAGGGCTCGTGAACCTTGCCGTCAACGCGCTTGGTCACAACCTGCGGCTTACCCACGGTGAGCTCGAAGCCCTCACGACGCATCTGCTCAACGAGGATCGACAGGGCGAGCTCGCCTCGACCCTGCACCTCCCAGGCGTCGGGCTGACCGATGTCGAGAACCTTCAGCGACACGTTACCCACGAGCTCACGGTCCAGACGGTCCTTGATCATGCGGGCGGTCAGCTTGTGGCCCTTGACCTTGCCCACGAGGGGCGAGGTGTTGGCACCGATGGTCATCGAGATGGCGGGGTCATCGATTTCGATGGCCGGCATCGGACGGATGTCCTCGGGGTCGGCCAGGGTGTCACCGATGGTGATGTCCGGGAATCCGGCCACCACAACGATGTCTCCGGGGCCACCGGACTCGGCCGGGTAGCGGTCCAGGGCACGGGTCATGAACAGCTCGGTGACGCGCACGTTGGAGTGGGTGCCATCGGCCTTGACCCAGGCCACGGTCTCACCCTTGCGGATGGTTCCGTTGATCACGCGCAGCAGCGCGAGACGACCGAGGAACGGCGAGGAGTCCAGGTTGGTGACCCAGGCCTGCAGCGGAGCCTCGTCGTCGTACTGCGGAGCGGGGATGTGCTCGATGATCGCTGCGAACAGCGGCTCGAGGTTTTCGCTGTCCGGCAGGCTACCGTTTTCCGGCTTGACGCTGGAGGCACGACCAGCCTTACCCGAGGCGTACACCACGGGAACGTTCAGGATGGCGTCGAGGTCCAGGTCGGGGTGCTCGTCGGACATGTCCGAGGCCAGACCCAGCAGGAGGTCCTGGCTCTCGGCGACAACCTCATCGATGCGAGCATCGGGACGGTCGGTCTTGTTGACCAGCAGGATCACCGGCTTGTTGGCCTCGAGGGCCTTACGCAGCACAAAGCGAGTCTGCGGCAGCGGACCCTCGGAGGCGTCAACGAGGAGGCACACGCCGTCCACCATCGACAGACCACGCTCCACCTCGCCACCGAAGTCGGCGTGGCCGGGGGTGTCGATCACGTTGATGGTCATCGCGCCGTTGGTGGCGTGCTCACCCTCATACTGGATCGCGGTGTTCTTGGCGAGAATGGTAATACCCTTCTCGCGCTCCAGCTCGTTGGAGTCCATGGCACGCTCTTCAACGTGCTCGTGGGCGGTGAACGAGTTGGTCTGCTGGAGCATGGCGTCGACCAGGGTGGTCTTGCCGTGGTCAACGTGGGCAACAATAGCCACGTTTCGGAGATTCGCGCGCGAGGCAAGCGCCATGAAAGAGGTCCTTCGCAGGTGTTGACGCCGCGGCGGAAGGGCCCATGCGGCGAGGTGAACGGTGGGGCGCGGCTCGGCCCAACGTTATATTTTACCGCACCACGGAGTATCCAGCCTAACCGGTTCCTGGCTAACTCGGAAACTCCCCCGTTTGTTCACCTCGCGCACCGGGGCGAAACCCCGCTATTTCCGCCACCCCACGCGGGTCCAATCGGTGGGTTCAAACTGGGTGGCCCCAAAATTGGCAAGC
The DNA here is from genome assembly GCF_024810155.1 of Mycetocola sp. BIGb0189. Classification (NCBI taxonomy): domain Bacteria; kingdom Bacillati; phylum Actinomycetota; class Actinomycetes; order Micrococcales; family Microbacteriaceae; genus Mycetocola; species Mycetocola sp. BIGb0189. The sequence goes on along the minus strand of NZ_JANUED010000002.1, from coordinate 183,168 downwards.
CCCTTCGTAACTCCCACCACCGTGGGCCGCTGGAACAGCGGGATGATCGGTAACGACTCCCAGAGATCACGATCAATCTCGTTGATGGTTGCCCGCTGCACCTCCGGGTCTTCCTCCCCCTCGGCCCGCTCGAATAGTGCGGCCAGGCGCGGATCATCAATCCCCGAATAGTTTTGCGGGGACTCCACCGATGCGTACGAGTCGCGGCTTTCCACGATCGGGTCGAGCCCACCCGAGTAGCTAAAGATCGTGGAGCTGAACTGACGGGGCGTGACAAAGTCCTTGAACAGTCCGGAGGTCGGCACCTCATTGGCGACGGCCTGGATCCCCACCTCGGCCAGATCCGCGGCAATCTGATCCACCCGCTGCCTGCTCGTGGCTATGCCCGCGGGGATCGTAATGTCGATTTTCAGCGGTACCCCGTCCTTGGATCGGACCTTCTCTCCGGTGTATCCGGCGCGGTCCAGGATCTTCCGGGCGGCTTCCGGATCGTAGCTCAGTGCCTCCTTGCCGTTGGGCTGATAGCCCTTTTGTCCGGGCACGTACAGGTAGTTTTCCACCAGGCTGCCGGTGAGGCCCATCGGCTCAACCACCGAGCGCAGGATCTGTTCCCGGTTGATCGCCTTGCCGATGGCTTGGCGCACGGCCAGATCGGCGAGCGGGCCGGTCGCCGTGTTGAGCGTCAGGTGGGTCCAGGGCAGCCCCTTGGATGCGAACACCTGGCCATCGGCACGGCTCTGCGCGGTCTTAAACGCATCGACGCTGGAGGCGATATCCAAGACGTCAAATTCCTTGTTTGCATATGCCTGGGCCGAGGCCGACTGGTCCACCCCGCGCAGCACAATCTCACTCAGCCGCGGCGGGGCTCCCCACCAGCGTTCATTGCGCACCAGGCGCACGGTGAGCTTATCCGGGGTGGACTCGGCGATGCGGAAGGGACCCGCGGAGGGCGGTCCCTGGGTGCGGAACGTCTCGTTGAACGCCGTCGGCGTCGCGGTAACGGCGGGAGGGAGCAGCGGGAAAAACAGGGCCTGCCAGCTCGCGTAGACACGGTCAAACACCACACGTACGGAGTTGGGCTTCTCCCCCGCGGTGATCTGGGTGATGCGATCGTATCCGGTGGTGGCCACCGGCAGGTAGTCGGGGTTCGACCCGTTTTGCGACTGCCAGGTCCCGACAAAATCGGCCAGCCCGATCGGGGTGCCATCCTCCCACACCGCCTTGGGGTTGAGCGCGTATTCGATCGTGAACGGTTCGCCGGGCACCCGCTCGATCGACGTCGCAAAGTCCGGGTTGACCGAGCGCTGGCCCGAGTCGTCGACGTTGAACAGGCGGACGGTGGTCGGATAGATCACCGATGCCGTATCTCCCGTATAGCCGTCGAGCTGGGAGAAGTTGAAGTTATCGGGGAAGCTCTCCAACGGCAGGGTCAGGGATCCCCCGTCCTTGAGCTCGCCGGGTTCGGCGGCGTCATAGTCCGTTGTCGGCAGCTCCCCGGCGGTGGTCGGCCGGGCCTCCCGGGTGCCCGGGCTGCACCCCGCAAGGGAGAGGGCCAGCAGGAGCACGAGGCCCCCGCCGAGGGTTTTGGTAGTGGTGTTCATCGATTTTCTCCTTATTGTGTGTGCTGCGGTGGGTGGGATCATCCGCCGTCATGGCGGACGCTGGAGGCGGTGTCCACGGTGTCTCGGACGGCATCGCCCACAACCGAGACCGCCAGAACCGTGATGATGAGCGCCAGGGCCGGATACAGAAACAGCCATGAACGCGTGGTCGCGGCCGGGGCCCCGGTCGCCAGCAGGCTGCCCAGTGACAGATCGGGAGCCTGAATCCCCAGACCAAAGAAGGACAGACCGGCCTCGGCAAGAATTGCCACCGAAACCCCGACGGTCGCGTCGATGATCAGCAGTGAGGCAATGTTGGGCAGGATATGCCGGGCGATGATCCGTCGTGTCGGAACTCCCAGATAGCGTGCCGCCACAACAAACTCTCGCTCGCGCAGCGACCGGGTTTGGCCGCGCACCACCTGGGCCATGATCATCCAGCCGAACCCGGCCAGATACAGCGTCATCGTGAACCAGGATGATCCGCGAAACAGCGGGCTGATCAGAGCGAGGAGTAGGAGCCCGGGCAGCACCAGCAGCAACCGGATCAACCCCGAGATGAGGCGGTCGATGGATCCCCCGGCATAGCCGGCCAGGGCCCCCAGCACCGCGGCGATCAGCGTGGCACCGGGACCGGCGATCAGTCCGATCAGAAGGGAGATGCGCAGACCCACGACCACCCGCGCATACATGTCCTGACCGATGTCATTGGTGCCCAGCCAGTGTTCGACGTCCGGGCCCACGCCGAGGGCGAGGGTGTCGCGTGCCAGCGGATCCACCGGCCACACCAGCGGGCTCACATAGAGCCACAGGGCGATCAGCAACAGTGCACCGCCGCCCACCCAGAATCTCGGACGTCGGATCAGTCGACCAAGGAAACGCCCGCCGCCGGCCTTCTCCAGGTGGGCGATGGTCTCACTCATGGCGGCCCCCGATCGCGCGGTGGGTGCTCGGTGGTGCGCCCGCGGGATGGGAATGCTCGGGCGGTGCCGGGGCCCGCGGGATGGCCGCAATCAGGCTGCGGGTATACGCCTGCCGTGGGGTACCCAGCACCGTCGAGGTTGCCCCGGCCTCCACAATCTCCCCACGAAACATCACCGCCGTGCGCTGGGCGATCTCGCGCACCGTGGCCAGGTCGTGGGCGATCAGCAGATATCCGATGCCGGTCTCCTCCTGTAACCGGATCAGCAGGTCCAGAATCTCCCCGCGCACACCCACATCCAGGGCCGAGAGCGGTTCATCCAGCACCAGCAGCCGGGGTGTGGCCGCCAGCGCCCGCGCCAGCTGCACACGCTGACGCTGACCACCGGAGAGTTCGTGGGCGGCGCGCGAGCGCAGGGCGGCCGGGAGTTCGACCCGGCCCAGGAGCTCCGCAACCTCGCGGGTGCGCTGCGACGCGTCGCGGATCTGCGGGAGTGCCTCGGAGATCAACTGTTCCACGTTCATCCGCGGATCCAACGCTCCCGAGGCATCCTGAAAGACCATCTGCACGTCCGGACGCAGCCGGACACGTTCGCGGCGGCTGAGGGTCGCCACGTCACGCCCCTCGATCGTGATGGTTCCCCCGGTCGGGGGCTGGAGCTCCAGGATTGCCCGGGCGGTGCTGGTCTTTCCGCTCCCCGACTCACCCACCAGCGCGAGGGTTTGCCCCCGGTTGAGCGCAAACGAGATCCCGCGCACGGCATGCACCGATGTCCCCCGCACGGTGCGGGCACGCGGATAGCGTACGTGAAGGTTTTCCACGCGCAGCAGTGTGCCGACCGGTTCCGTCACGGCCGGCTCGGCCGTCGGTATGACGCGCGCTCTCTCCCATGCAAACCGGGAAGCCGCGGCGACCAGGGACGAGGTATACCCATCGGTGGGGGCACCCAGGATGATCGCGGTTCGCGCGCTCTCACGCACCCGGCCCGCCCGCATCACCACGGTGCGGTCGGCCTCGGCCGCGACGATTCCCAGGTCGTGGGTGACCAGCAGAATCGCGGTCCCGGTCCGCTCGCGCACCCTCCGCAGGACCTCAAGAATCTGCGCCTGCACGGTCATGTCCAGCGCTGTCGTCGGCTCATCGGCGATCAGCAGGGCCGGATCATGAGCGATGGCCATCGCGATCATCGCACGCTGCCGCATTCCGCCGGAGTACTCGTGCGGATAGGCGGCCAGGTTCTGTTGGTTCGGTTCGAGATCCACCAGGCGGAGCAGTTCGGCCACCCGCGCGTCAACCCGGGCCCGTCCCAGACCGGGCGCGTGGATCCGGATGGCCTCGCGAAGCTGCGCGGCCACGCGACGTACCGGGTTCAACGCGAGCAGCGGATCCTGAAAGATCATCGCGACCCGGCGTCCCCGCAGCCGCGACATGGCCGCATCATCGCCCACCGGGAGCGGCAGTCCGTCCAGGACGATCTCTCCCGTGACCCGGGCTGAACCAGGCAACAATCCCATGATGGCGAGTGCGGTGAGGGTTTTCCCTGAGCCCGTTTCACCCACCAGGGCGACGCACTCCCCCGCGCGAATACTCAGCGAAACACCGTCCACCGGGGTGGCGGAGGCGAAAGCGACCCGGAGGCTATCCACGCTCAGCAGCGGCGCGGTCATCGGGCACCCCGAACCCGCGGATCCAGGAGCCCAAACAGCACATCCGACAGGCTCGCGGCAATCAACAGCACAACCGAGACAAATGCGGTGCCGCCGGCGATGGCATTGATGTCGCCCTGACCGATGCTGGAAACCAGGTAGCGGCCCACCCCGTTCCAGGAAAAAACGATCTCGATGGCCGCCGATCCGGCGATCAGGGTGCCCAGGCTGTAGGCGAGGAACGTGGACATCGGGATGATCGCCACCCGCACGCCGTGTCGCCAGATTGCCTGCGTGCGCCGCAGTCCCTTGGCCCGGGCCGTCCGAATATACTCGGCCGACAGTACATCAAGCATCGCCGAGCGCTGCACCCGGGAGTAGCCGGCGGCCCCGATCAGCACCAGCACCAGGGTGGGTAGGACCAGATGCCCGATCCGGTCGCCGAGCAGCGCGAGCCCGGTTTGTCCCGCCTCGCCCCCCTCCCCGGTGAACTCCAGAAACTGGAATCCGAGCGCCGAATTGAGTGCGGTGGCGGCGATCATCAGCAGGATCGCAAGCACGAAGGTGGGGGTCGCGAACACCATGTAGGAGAGGATCCCCACAACCTGGTCGGAGAGCCGGTACTGACGAACGGCACCCCACACGCCCAGGCCGATGCCCACAACCGCCGCCAGCAGCGATCCGATCACCAGCAGCCGCAGGCTCGTGCCCGCACGTCCGGCGATCTCCTGGGTGATGTTCTCCCCGGCGAGCCCCGTGCCCAGGTTGCCCTCCCATAGGATGCCGCGAGCCCACGCACCCAGGCGGCTCAGCACCGGCTCCCGCGGGTCCGCACCGATGGCCGCCAGCTTGGCCGCGATCGCGTCCGGTCCCAGGGGCGGGGTCTGGAGGCGAAAGCGCGCTCCGGGGTCCATCACAAGGCTCGCCACCACATACGAGAGGGCGGTGGCTAGGACCACCAGCAGCGTGTTGATGCCGAGTCGGCGTGCCAAAAACCCGAGCATGGTTCAGGCTCGGCGTTCGCGAGTGCATGGGTTCGTCATGCATCCATCAAACGCGCAAATGACTGGGTTTAGGCGGTGTGCCCGGAACGGAAATATGCGTCAATAAACTCGGGATTTAGCCACACCCGCGTGATACTGTTGCGGGCCGATGCCCGGGCTGTGGCAGCCCTAGATCAGGCTGAGGACACTCCAGAGGATGAGAACAACGCCAACCGCGATCGCCGGGATATTCCAGGTAACCAGCGCGGAATCGCCCTGGGATCGCACCCGCCCCTCATGCCAAACATGGGTCAGATGCTCGAGCGGAGTGCGGGCGGCCGCACCGGTGCCGGACGCCGCCTGAGATCCACGCGGACGCTTCGCATTCGGGCCGCCCCATGCCTTGATCGGTGCGCCGGTCTTCAGCGTGAAAACAAACTGCTGATGATCGGTGATGGTGCGCACCGCCGACCACGGAAACTCATATCGCTTAAACACGTTGTAGACCACAACCGCGCGATCGGAATAGCCGATATACGGCTGGAAGGCGGCAACATAGAGCACCCAGAGCACCAGCAGCACCCACGGCAGAGCCGAGAAGACCACGTCCCAGGCTCCACGCACCGCTGAATCTCCCAGCAGGTAGAGCGCCACCGCGATAAACGCATAAAAAGCGACGACGCCCCCACGGCCTCGCATGATGAACAGGTTGTCCGGACGCCGGGGAAAGAATCGCTTCACGCGCCCAGTCTACAAGCCTTCATCCTCCCCACCGACACGCAAAAACGCTCCGGCCCGAACACCGAGGGTGTTCGAGCCGGAGCGTGTGCGCTGTGACCTAGGCCGCGGTGTCTCCGGCGTCCAGCAGGGCACGACGCTCGGCACGACGCGCGCGCTGTGCATCGGGGTCCGGGACCGGGATGGCCGCGATCAGGCGACGGGTGTACGGGTCCTTCGGGGAGCGCAGGATCTCATCGCGCGAACCGATCTCCACAATCTTTCCGTGGTGCATCACGGCGATGCGGTCGGCCATGATGTCAACCACGGCCAGGTCGTGGGTGATGAAGAGGCAGGCGAACTGCATCTCGGCCTGCAGCTCCTTGAGCAGCTCCAGCACGGTGGCCTGCACCGACACGTCCAGAGCCGAGGTGGGCTCATCGGCAACCAGCAGCTTGGGCTTCAGCGACAGGGCGCGGGCGATGCCCACACGCTGCTTCTGTCCACCCGAGAGCTCGTGCGGGAAACGGTTGCGGTAGCTGCGGGGCAGCTTCACACTGTCCAGCAGCGACTCGACCTTACGGTCCAGCTCGGCACCCTTGGCCACACCGGCCAGCAGCATCGGCTCCCCGATGCTCACACCGATCGGCAGACGCGGGTTCAGCGAGGACGACGGGTCCTGGAACACGATGCCCACCTGGCGACGCAGCTTCTTTAGCAGCGCGCGACTGTGCTGGCTGAGGTCGATGTCCGCCACGTCGAGGTGGCCACCGGCGATGGGCTGCAGACCGATCGAGGCGCGGCCGATGGTCGACTTACCCGAACCGGACTCGCCCACCAGACCCAGGATCTCGCCCTGACGAATCTCGAAGGACACCTCGTCCACGGCGCGGAACGCACCGAGCTTACCGCGCGAGGCGTACTCGATGACAACCTTGTCCAGGGTCAGCACGGGCTTGCTGGTGTCGGCCGGCGGTGCCACCACAATCGGGGCGTCCGGATCGATCACGGCCGGGCTCACGCTCAGGTGCGGCACGGCGTCCAGCAGGGCCTGGGTGTAGGGGTGCTTGGGAGCGGCGAATACCTGGTGGACATCTCCCTGCTCGACGATCTCACCCTGACGCATCACGACGATGCGGTCGGCGAGGTCGGCCACCACACCCATGTCGTGGGTGATCAGCAGGACGGCCGAGTTCAGGCGGTCCTTGAGGTTACGGATCAGGTCCAGGATCTCGGCCTGCACGGTCACGTCCAGAGCCGTGGTCGGCTCGTCGGCGATCAGCAGGGTCGGGTCCAGTGCCAGAGCCTGGGCGATCATCACGCGCTGACGCTGACCACCGGAGAGCTGGTGCGGGTAGGAGTCGAACGCCTTCTTCGGGTCCGGCAGCTCCACCATCTTCAGCAGCTCGATCGCACGCTCGGCGGCGGGCGCGGGCAGCATGTTGGTGTGCACCCGGATGGTCTCCACGATCTGGAAGCCCACGGTGTACACCGGGTTCAGCGCGGTCATCGGCTCCTGGAAGATGGCCGAAACCTTGCTTCCGCGGATGGACTGCATCTTCTTGGCGCTGAGACCGGTGATCTCCTCGCCCTCAAGCTTGATGCTGCCTCGGACGCGGCTGTTCTTGGGCAGCAGGTCGAGGATCGCCATCGAGCTGGCGCTCTTACCCGAACCCGATTCACCCACAACGGCCACAACCTCGCCGGGGGCGATGTGGTAGTTCAGCTTCTTGGCGGCGGGAACCCAGGCCCCATCTACACCAAAATCTACGCTCAGGTCGGTAATCTCCAAGACCGGCGGCTTCTGTGTGTCGCTCACGAGCGCTTCCTTCCCGACGCGACCAGAAGGCCGCGCTGTGTGTTCTCATCTTGGTGCTGCGCACCAGGTACTGGGAGGATGGGGAGATGCACGATGATCTCCGCACCCAGGTTTACTATTCTCGTTTTAATCGCGTCCTGGCCATTCTGGTCTGGACGCTGTGTGCCGCGCTGTTGGTGATCGTGGCCCTGATGCCGGAAACCTCGCGAACCCTTGGGTCCGTGCTGCTGCCGCTCTACATTGCCGCCGCGGTATTCATCGTGCTGTGGGCGCCCAGACTCGTGGTGAACGATCTGGGAACCACTATTCACAATGTGAGCCGCACCATCACGATACCCTGGGCCGCGCTGATTCACGTGGACACCAAGTTCGCTCTGTCGCTGCATGTCCCCGATCGCAAGTACGAGGTCTGGGTGGCACCGGCCCCCGGAGCGATGTCCGCCCAGCGCACCCTGCGCCGCGAACGGGCGCAGCTTCGTGCGACGGGCATGGGCTCGTCCGTCCGGCCGGGCGACCTGCCCACCAGCGATTCGGGTGGAGCGGCCGCGCTGGTGCGCGGCCGCTGGACCGAACTGCGTGAGGCAGGCCGCATCGAAGCCGGACAGGCCCGGAGCACTCGGGTTAGCGTCGCATGGCGACTGACCAACCTGATTGTGCTGGTGGGCGGTGCCATTCTGGTCATCGTGGGTTTCACCCTCTGACCAGAACGGTGTCCGGTTCGGCCTGATCATCATTACTTGGACTCGGCCGCGCGGTTCTTCCGGCTCAGCTTGAAGCGCTTCTGACGCGGGTCGAAGGCGTCACGCAGTCCATCACCGATGAAGTTGACCAGCAGGGCCAGCACCACGATGAAGGCACCGGGCCACCAGTACAGCCACGGGCGGGTGGCGAATGCACTCTGGTTGTCGGAGATCAGCAGACCCAGCGACACGTCCGGCGACTTGATACCGAAGCCGAGGTAGCTGAGGCCGGTCTCCAGGAGGATGGCCGAGGCGGCCAGCAGGGTGGCCGACACGATCACCACACCTACGGCGTTGGGCAGAATGTGGCGGAAGATGATGCGGGCATCGCTTGCACCGGCCACCCGAGCGGCCTCCACAAACTCGCGCTCACGCAGCGAGAGGAACTCGGCGCGTACCAGACGGGCGATACCCATCCAGGACACCAGACCCAGCAGGATGGCGAGGATCCACACACCCAGCGAGCTTCCGGCGTTGTTTGCGGTGCTACCCACAACCGCACCGATCACGATCGCGGGGATCACGATGAAGATGTCGGTGATGCGCATCAGGACGGCGTCAACCCAGCCGCGGTAGTACCCGGCGATGGCACCAACCACGGTACCCACAACGGTTCCCACACCACCGATAACCAGCATGACCACAACAGAGTTCTGGATGCCACGCATGGTCATGGCGAAGTAGTCCACACCGATTCGGCTCTGACCAAACGGGTGGTCACCGAACTGGATACCGGAGCCGCCGAGCCACTTGGGTACAACCGACAGGGTTGCTGCTCCACCGTTGACCAGGTCGTTGAGGTCGCGGTAGTTGTGCTTCCACCAGCCGGGGATCGGACCGAAGCCCACCGAGGTGAACGCGAAGATGATCAGGGCCAGCAGGAGGAAGATCGAGACAACGGAGATGCGGTTTTCCAGGAAGCGGCTGAAGATCAGCTGTCCCTGGCTCTTGCCCTTGACCTCGGCGGGAGCAACCGCTGCGGCGGGGGCTCCTTCGGGAGAATTAGTAGTCTGAGTCATCGGCTGGCCTTACTCTGTGTGTTCTTCGTACGAATCTGAATCATTACCCTGGCCATTAGCGCACCCGAACACGCGGGTCGAGCGCGGCGTAGGCAAGATCCGCGATGAAGTTGAATGCGATCGCCATGATTGCGATGACCACGAAGTAGCCCATGACGGGGTTCACGTCCACCCGCGCAAGCGAGGTGGAGAAGAGGCGTCCCATACCCGAGATGGCAAACACCTGCTCGGTGATAATCGCACCACCCAGCAGCGCACCGATGTCGGCGGCTACGAGCGTTGCGATCGGGATCAGCATGTTACGGAACGCGTGACGCACCACCACGGTGCGCTCGGGCAGACCCTTGGCGCGTGCGGTGCGGATGTAGTCCTGGTTGAAGACCTCAAGCAGGCCGGCGCGTGCGTACCGGGTGTATCCGGCGAACGAGATCAGCAGCAGCGAGATGGTCGGCAGCAGCAGGTGGGTGAAGCTGTCCAGACCGGTGATCCAGACATCGCCGGTCAGACCCGGAGTGTTTGCGCCCACGGTCGCGATCGGGCGTCCGTTGATGCGCGGGTTGTTCATGTAGGCGGGCCATGCGGCCATGAAGCGATCCAGGATCACAAACAGGAATCCCAGACCCGCGGTGATCGCGGCCGCACGCATCGCCTGACCCTTGTCGGGTCCACCGGTGAAGAAACCGATGATCAGACCGACCACGATCATCACCAGGAAGATGATGACGAGGGTCGCGGCGCTGGAGATGTTGAACAGCCCCTGCAGGAAGAAGTAGGAGATGTAGACGATCGCACCGGTCACACCGGCGGCGATCAGCGCCCGACGGTTAGCCAGACCCGAAACGATCGCGGTCACACCTACGGCGGTTCCGGCGATCAGAACGAACAGTCCCACCGGACCGAGGCCCGGGTGCAGGAACCAGTCGGTCAGGGACATGTAGGTGAGTACGGCAGCGGTGGCGAGGCCCGAGATGACAAAGACCTTGAGTCGGCGGGCGGCATTGCCCCCGACCAGGACCTGCCAGATGGCGGCCGAAACCACTGAGATGATCACGATGAGCACGACGCTCAATCTCGGATCATTACTGAGGAAGTTGTTGTAGCCGATCGCGATGAATTCCTTGAGCAGCACGGCCACCAGGAAGGACGGCAGCGAGAAGAGGAAGAAGCTCAGGAAGGTGATCGACAGGTCGAAACCACTGTGCTGACGCAGGGCGGTCACGATACCGACGACGATTCCCACAACCAGGGCCAGAACGAAGGCCAGGGTCACCATCTGGATGGTGGAGAACATTGCGTCGGGGAGAAGCGTGGTCACCGGGGCGTTGGAGAGATTCACACCCAGGTTGCAGAGGTTCGCGAACGGGACAACACAGCCGGCAGCGCCGCCGAGCCACATCAGCCAGCGCACGGGCACCGGATCGTTCAGGTTAAGTGCTGCGATTCGTGCCTGAATCAGCTGTTCCTTGTTCGGCGCGCTACTTCCTCGAAGATCCTGAAGCGGATCTCCCGAGCCTGCCGTCAGGATATACATGATGAAGGAGGCAGCGATCAGAATCAGGATGGATACAAAAATCCGTCGAAGGATATAACTCGCCATGTGGTCTACCTCGGAGACCGTTCGATCGATTGGATCGAACGACCCGGTTGCTTTCTGCCCGGCCGGGCTTCGGGTCCGGTGGAGTAGCGGCCCGGAAACACGGTAGTGTTCCGGGCCGTAACCCCACAGTGTGGGGCGCCACGGATTTTCCGCGACGCCCCACACAGTTCACTCTAGTTGTAACAGTATACCTATCGTTTGTTTCCGACAGGTCACAGGGCTACTTGGTGATCTTCCAATCCTGGGCGTTCCACACCAGACCGGTCTGTCCACCGAAGTACTTGATACCGGAGATGGTACCGTTCGTGGCGAACACACCCGGCAGCTGGAACAGCGGCAGGCCGTAAGCGTCGGTAGCGGTAGCGGTGTCGATCTTGATCTTGATGTCTTCCAGAGCCTTCGGGTCCAGAGCAGTCTGGGCGTCGGCAACCAGCTTGTCTACATCGGCGTTGTTGTAACCGTTGTAGTTACCACCACCGTTGGAGGCGAAGATCTGAGCCAGGGCGGAGTTACCGGCACCCGGGGAGACCCAACCGAAGATCGAAGCGTCGTAGTTTCCGCCGCTGAGCTCCTTGCCCCAGTCCTTCGATCCACCGTCAACGACGTTGAATCCGGCTTCCTTGGCCGAAGCCTGGATTGCCTTGAAGGTGTCAACACGGTTCGGGTTGACCGAGGAGTAGAGGATACGCACGGTCGGGGTTGCACCGTTCAGGAGTGCCTTGGCACCCTCGATGTCGGGCTTGCCGAAGGCGTCGTAGCCGTTAACCTTGGTGGCGTCCTTGTACTCTGCGTTCTGCGGAACGTAGATCTGCGAGTTCAGAACCTCGGCCTTGTTGTTCACCGGGGTGATGATCGAGTCGAGGATCTGCTGACGCGGGATGGTCTTCAGGAAGGCCTCGCGCACGTTCTTGTCCTTGAACACGTCGGACTTGAAGTTCAGGTCCAGGTGGTCGTAGGCCAGCTGGTCGCCACGCTCGATCTTGGCGTTAGCCTTCTCAAGGGCGGTCACGGTGTCGGCGGAGGTCTGCGGGTAGATCGCGTTGACCTCACCGTTCTGCAGAGCGGAAACCTGAGCGTTGGTGTCACCGATGAAACGGATGATCAGCTCGTCGTACGCGGGCACGTTCTTGCCCTTGTACTCCGGGTTCTTCTTCAGGGTGATCGAGGACTCGGCGGTGAAGTCCGAGACGATGAACGGACCGGAGGAAACCAGGAGCGACTTGTCGGTCGGCATCGAGGTCACGTCGTAACCGGTGTTCCAGAACTTCGCGGCTGCCTCGAGGGTCGGGTTGACGGCGGCCGGAGCTGCCGGGTTACCCTTCGGGGTGTCCTTCAGGGTCTTCACGAAGTCGGCCAGCGAAACGCCAGCCTTCTCTGCGATGACGTGTGCCGGCTTGCCCAGCATGTTGACCAGGTTCCAGTCCACGAAGGGCTTGCTGTAGGTCAGGGTCAGCGACAGGTTGTCGTCGCTGATGGTCGGGAACGCGGTCTCGTCGAGACCGGCGGTGCTACCGGCCAGGTCGAAGTAACGGGTACCGGAGGTCACCTCACCGGCGTCGTTGGTGGTGGCATCATCGTAGTAGCCCGAGGAGGATGCCCAGGTGAAGAGCATGTCATCGGCGGTGATGGGCTGACCGTCGGACCACTTGAGGTCCTTCTTCAGGGTGTACTTCACGGTGAGGGGCTCGTCCGAAACCTTTTCAAAGGTTCCGATGTCGGTCTCCGGCACAACGTTGTACTTGTCATCCAGGGTCATGAAGCTTCCCAGACCAAGGCCGCCGCTGGTACCGGTCAGGTAACCGACCATACCGTTGGTGTCGAGGTTCGACTGCGGGGTGTCGCCGTTGAAGGAGGTGAAAGCGTTGGTGGTTGCGATCGTGATGGTACCGCCGGACTTGTTACCGGTGGACGAGTCGTCATTCGGGCTAGCGGTGGTGCAGCCAGCCAGAGTGAGTGCCACGGCACCAGCAATCGCACCAGCGACTGCAAAGCGCTTAAAGCGCGTTTTGGTGGAAAGCAATGTTTCTCCTGTGCAAATGGATGAGAGACCGATTCGGGTTCCTGAGAGACCGAACGGTCTATTGGATACCTCGACACTATGCGGTGAATCATGCTGATAGCAAAACCATGCGCGAAAATGTTATTTACCGGAAACATATTTCGCCTAGATTACGAATAACCGTGCCAAATTTCCTTCAATAGCCCTGGAATGCCCTCTCGTAGAACATTCCGAACGTGATGTGGAACCCCTATGCCTCTGAACTCGCAAGACCCCAAACCTGGGGGAAATGTTTCGGCGAGTAGAACGACCGCGGGTGATGGTTCATTGCTTAACCCGGTGGATCGGGGACGCCTCTGGGTCGAGATCGGCATCGTCCTGGCACTCTCGCTCGGCGCGTCGGCCCTCTACTCGATCCTGAGCCTGATCGCCAGCCTAACCGCCGAAAAACCGCTGGGGAGCCAGAGCACCGGCCTCAACCAGGCGACCAGCACTCGGGAGTGGCTCGATTTTGCCAATCAGTTCCTGGGCTTTGCGCTGGGACTCGCGCCGGTGGCCCTGGTCCTCTATCTTCTGTGGCGGCCGCGTACCAACCCCTTTAGTGAACTGGGTCTGGACATCCGTCCCTCTCTGATCGGGAGGGATGCAGGCCGGGCCCTGTTCCTGGTGGCGGTGATCGGCATTCCCGGCATCGGACTCTACGCAATCGGTCGCCTGCTGGGGATTACGGTGGCAGTCCAGGCGGCCCCGCAGGATCAGTACTGGTGGACAATCCCGATGCTGATCCTCGCCGCGCTCAAGGCGGGCCTACTCGAAGAGGTCATCGTCATCGGCTACCTCTATAAGAGGCTGGACCAGCTCGGCTGGGGTACCTGGAAGATCATTATCGCCAGCGCCCTGCTGCGTGGCAGCTACCATCTCTACCAGGGCATCGGCCCCTTCTTTGGCAACGTGGTCATGGGTGTGGTCTTCGGCTGGTGCTACCGCCGCTGGGGCCGGGTCATGCCACTTGTGCTCGCGCACACCCTGATCGACATCATCTCGTTTGTCGGCTTCCCGCTCGCACTGGCCTGGTGGCCGGGCGTCTTCGGCGTGACCAAGTAGTGGGCTCCCCCGTTCCCTCCGCGCCGTCCGTGCCGCTGACATCGCGGACTACGGTGCAGATCGTCACCGCGGCACTGTGTGTGCTGGGTGTGCCGGCGCTGACCGTGGAGGGGTACAACCTCCTACCGATGAAACGTTTCCTCGCCGATGATCCGGGACTCGTGTGGGGCTGGACCGTTTACTTCCTGGTTGCGCTCACCCTGCTCGGGATTTATGCCTGGGCATTTCGCACCGCGAAGCGTGCGCTCGCTCCCACCATCGCACTGGGGGTGGTGGCAGCCGGGAGTCTCGTATTTTCGCTCCTCGCGGGTCTGCTCATCCTTGTGCTGTCCGACGAGCCGTCCGCACTGCCCTCACCATCATTCTCACCGCACTGGTTTGAGAACCTTTTCTCGCTGACTGTGCCGGTCGTCACCTCGGTGCAGGCTCTGGTCCTCCTCGCCGCACGACTGGTGCGAGGATCAAGGCCCACAATGGTGCTCTCCGTGATCGGATTCTGCGTGCCTCCGGTTGCCCTGGGCACACTGACAGTATTCTTCCTGAGTACGTTCGCCTAACCGGCGGATCCATACTCCACACTCAGCCATAACACGCAGCCCGGGCGAACGTTCAGCGGCTTCGCCCCCTATCGAATGGCACCCATGATGGCCCCCAAGTTGACACTCACGACCTTTCGGACTCCGCGAGCCGATCGCTGGATTCGTGGCGTCGCGGGCGTCCTCTATATCTGGGGCCTTTTCAGCCTGTGGCGACTGGTTTTCCCCAGCGACGGCATGGCCGGACCACTCGGGCCAAAACTCGACAGCACCGTGATCAACGTCATCGTGTTCACCGCGATCGCCCTGCTCCTGCTAGTCCCCACCCCCGCAGGCACCCCTCTGATCGGGAACGTGGCACTATCGGTGCAACTCGTCATCGCCACCTCCGTCTTCCTGCTCCTGCTGATGTTCTTCTCCTCATCAAGCCCGGTCGGTCCACACGAGATTTCACCCGGCATGTTTCCCACCTACTGGTACTTGCTCCTCCAGTACTACGCTGCCGTAGTCATGTTCATCTGGCAGCCGATCATCGCAATCTGGCGCAACGCCTCGCGCTCACCCCGCACCCGCACGATACTGACGAGCGTTCTCCTTCTCACCACACCGCTATTCCTCCTCCTCGCCCTGGAACTGTTCCACCTGAACTACACCGAGAATTAAAAGGAAAGTGCCCGGGATGCGCTGCATCCCGGGCACTCCGGAAACGTTCAAACATTGCTACTTAGCAGTATGCCCAACCCCTGTATGTCAGAGTGGGAGGCACAATCATGCCGCCAAAGCGCTGGCCTGGGGCCAACGTCCGGCATTGGTCCCAGAACCACAATCCCGAATTGTAGTTATGGATCTTCATCTTGATGTTGATCGAACGCGCGGTGCAATTCTGTAGATAGCTGCTCCCATTGACGTTCCAAAACACGCCCACCGTCACGCACGGGCCCTCCGGTACGGCAGACGCCGGCGGAGCCGTTGCGCTCCCCAAACCTCCAGCCAGAAGCAGCCCTAGGGCCAACCCAATCAGTTTCTTTTTCATCATCCCAATCCACTTCACTCAATAATTGATACAGATCGTCCGCCCACCCGATCTACACTGCCGCCCCCTGTCGACGGTGCACCTCCTGAACTTTCTTGTCAGCAGTAACCAAACTCGATGTACTTGTATTTGAAGGGAGTAGTGACAGTCATCCCTCCGCACTGCTGAGCAGAACCCAAAGTGCGACTGGTATCCCAGAACCAGGTACTGTTCTCCTCGTTCCAAATCTTCATCTTGATTCGGACAGGAGACGAGGTGCAATTGAACGCAGCGGCACTTACATCAAGAAAGTTCACCCGTTCTCTCCCGCAGGGACAATCCGGTATCGCGTTAGCCGGGGCAGCGGTAATTCCGCCCAAACCAGCGGTCAGCGGCACCCCAATTGCAATGCTCGCAAAACGTCGTTAGTAAATTCCCCCCTCGGATTTTCTGTCCGCGCGCATCCTCCGTGATGCCACACCCGACCAGCTATGAGGTGAGCATAACGGAAAACCCCACCGCGTCAAACGCGATGCAAAACATCGTCCGACTCGTTTATAAATCACACAAGTATTTATAACAAAGTGGGCATATCTATCACAGATTTTGCTCTTGCGTGTTGCTTGCAGTGTGTGAATATACTGAACCCGCATCGCCGCATGTGGGGGGCAGTGCACGGGGGAATAGAGCGATGCTTTGTCATCTATACGCTCCTCGTTGGCATACGAGATGGAGATACGATGGCGTCGTTTGAGACGAACGAACGGATTGAAGCACCAAAGCCCGAAGCCTCGGTTTCCCGTCGAAACTTCTTGCTTGTAGCCGGAGCCTTCACCCTGGCGATGACGACAACACAAACGCTGCTGTCACCGGCTCTCTCAAGTTCGGCTACAGTTTCTGGGCCGCTTTCTTCGGCCGTTTCCCTCGCTGGAAATGAGATAACCCATTTCAACACTGCGTTCACGCAAACGTCGCAGTGGATCGTGCCCAGCTCCATGTCCGTAACCCAACAGTTTGCCAAGCTTTCGGACGCTCGCATCACACTGAGTTGGGACCCACGGCTCGCACTTGTCAGCGGCTCGAACGTCATCCTTGCCCACGGCGATTCCATCACGATAGTGGCCGCAGAAATGAGCGGGGACGGACAGATAGCGTTCACCTGGCCATCGGACTTTGCCGCAGACGGGAATGCAGGCAGCGCATCCGTCATGCTCCCACTCCGGGCCAGAGCACTCTATCCATCCGATGGGATCGATGCAGTTGTCCCCACGACCCTTGACGTGACCTGTGTAAACCCGGCCGATTCATTCTCGATGACCGCAAAAGCTAGCGACGCCGCAGCTTCGGGCCTGGCCTGGGGTGCTGAGCTTTCTGCTTTCTGGGAACCTCCGTCGGAGACCTCTCACGACGCTGAGGCGGCGATTCCCCGTCTTGTTCAAGTCACAAGTGTGGGCCCCGGACCAATTCCGGTTGGTTCGATCATCGCGTTGTCAACTGACCGCAAGGTGATCAATGATGCAAGCGTGGATGCCGTGGCTCCCAACGATCTCACCGTCACCGAAGCACCGTCTGCAACAAACAGCGCACGCCGGGCAGAACTTCAGGTCTTGGCCACAACCCTCCAGGCAGCCGTTCCAAGCGGCGCATCGGTTGTCGTGTCTTTCACGGGTGAACTCACCAAAGCTGCAGCTTCAAGCGCAGATCGAACTCGAGCTTCCGTCTCGTTTGCCGGCCCGCCCGCCGCAATCGCAATGCAACGAATCACCGGACACGAGTCCGTCACGCTTCAGGATTAAGAAAGAACTTCATACGATGCCAGATCCCCTCGTTCAAGCCTCACAAGAGTATCTCAATGCCACCTACAGAGGGAGATCAGGATATATCGATTCCCCCACAGACGGGAACACAGGCTGGCCAACGATGTTCTCTCTTATCCGAGCTCTCCAAATTGAGCTGGGAGTAGCTGGCCCAAGCAATACGTTTGGTCCAGGAACGGAAGCCGCATTCGTAAATTCGATCGGCATGATCAACGATAAAACAAGCAATAAAAAAATTGTTGCAATTCTTCAGTGTGCACTGTGGTGTAAGGGGTATACCGGAGGAAAGGTTGGCGACGGATGGAACACACAGGTTGCTGCGTCAGTCGCTATGATTCGCAGCGATTTGGGGTTAACCGCAGACCCAGTAGGCGTCAATGCGAAGTTGATGAAATCGCTACTCACGATGGATGCATACGTCCTCCTCAGGGGTGGATCCGATGCAATCCGCGCAGGGCAACAGACTCTCAACCGCAGGTATTCGTTTCGTAAGGACTTCTACATCGTGCCCTGCGACGGTCTTTTTACGCGACAAATGCAACAGGGGCTTATGTATGCACTTCAGTACGAGCTAGGAATGGCTGATGGCGTCGCGACCGGAAACTTTGGGCCTGGCACAATTGCAGGCATCAAAACTAACGCGCAGTTGAAATTCGGTGATAGTGATGGGCTCAAGAACTTCGTCTCTTTATTTCAGCTTGCGCTATCGTGCAATGGGTATGCAACCCCGGTTTCCGGAACCTTTGATGCAACGACACGCTCCCAAGTCACCTCCTTTCAGACCTTCATGGAAATCGATGTCTCTTCAAAGGCAGATTTCGGAACATGGGCTGCGCTCCTGGTGAGCACAGGAGATGCAAACCGCTCAGTTGCTGGTATGGATACTACCGATCGGCTCACCAAGGATCGGGTACTCCAGCTTGTGAACAAGGGATATACGGTTGCGGGGAGATATCTCACTGTCGATGAAAAGAATCTCAAGGCAGGGGAACTGGACGCAATCCTCAACAACGGTATGCGATTGTTGCCTGTTTTTCAAAACTACAATAACGCTGCCTCGTTCTTCACCGAAGCTATCGGCTATGACCACGGACGTGAGGCCGCTATCCGATCCAGACAATTGGGTATTCGCGAAAACGTCATCATCTTTTTTGCGGTGGACTATGACGCAACAGGGGCGGAAGCTTCAAGTATAGTTTTGAACTACTTTAGGGGTGTCAAAAAGGGACTAAAAGTCTCGAATTCCGTGTCATATCAAGTGGGTGTCTACGGTACCCGCAATGTTGCCTCCATCGTACATTCCGCAAGCCTGGCGACCGGCGTCTGGGTGAGCGGAATGTCGATCGGCTATAGCGGTAACCTTGGCTTTAAAATGCCTGCCGAATGGATGTACAACCAGATTCAAGAAATCCACGGTCAGAGCAATTCGACAAATCCTGAGAACAACATAGATCGAAACGTGGTTTCAAAACGAGCTCGTCCTGCCATCCGAGCAGATGTAGAACGGGTGCCGCTTCGTCAACCAATTCCCGGAGGCGGAGGAAGCGTTGTATACAGACCGGTCGTTGACTACGATGCCCTCCCCGGAGTGACTTATGTGTATGAACCAGTGACATGGACGCTAACGAGAGCGCTAGTCATTGCGGAGAACGAACTGTATATATCGCAGCCTGGGCCTAATGAGTCGTTTCCTAATGCCGATCTACCCATGAACGCATCAGGGCTAGTCTTAGACTGGCTATTGAGGCAGAAATACAACAACACGATCTGGAACATCTTTGCACCTATCGGCGTAGACGTTCCAAACGTCCTACATCCTCGAATTTCATATACACCGCAAGTTTTGGACAACTTCCGTTCGAAGACCATCCCGGAGCTGGAAGCTGCAAATAGCGCTTACGGTTCCGTGGATGACCTAGCTCATATGGCGGCCACTGCGCGTGGGGTATTTATCTTCGGAGATGCAGCAAATCAAGATCGACTCCAGGCCTCAGACCTCGGCGGTTGGGGCCTCGACCTAGTCCAGCTATGGGTTGCCTGCACGAAACGCCCTATCGGTGTCTCGATCGAGGCGTGGGTTGAAGCAAACCTCGGCAAAGTTGAAAGCACAGGTTTTGGACTGGGCGACGTTTATGGCGATGCAGACGGTTGGCTCCTTGGCTCTCAGCTGAATTCAAATGTGCCGCTAGATCGTGCTTTGAGGGAGATTTATTCGCAATACCAAACACCAACTTCACGAGTAGCTCAGTTTCTCTACGGCCGTTTCGGAATAAGCCCCAAGTACAACCTCCAGAGATCAATCATCACTATATTTGTCGGTATCGAATGGCCGATGGCTGGGCTTACACGTTATCAATTTCTCGGCGACGCGCCAGAACCAACCAATGAAGAACTGACTAAATTCACCCTGGCCTCAGCAAAACGGCTGCTTGAACTAGGTGGCCTGACTTGGTAGTCGAGTTCCTGAGCCAAATGTACAAGGCTGTTTGAATTAGAGAGGCCACTCTTTACATTCCGGCTTCGGCTGAAACTTTGACCTGCGATATCGTAAAGAGGACGATGACGAGCCTAGATGTGAAATTCAGTTGGGGACACCTCCTTGCTCGCTTACTCGCGGGTGCCGCGTTTTTCGTACTGGTGGCGTATACGCTGCTGGGCGCGGAGTACGTCGTTACCTCTGGGCAGCTGGCAAGCGGGGACCGATCCACGTTGCCCAGCTGGGTCGCCTACCATGCCCTGGTGTTCGCGGCGCTTGGCGCCGCGCTTCTTGTGAATTATCCGCGCGGCAAGAGTTTTATCCATCCCGCCGCGATGGTCGCGGTTATGGTGGCGGCGGCGCTCGGCATCCTCCTCATGGCGGCCCTGGCAGACGGGGCGAGATCGGAACCCTACAACGTCCCGGCCCCTCCCTCGCTCACCGCGGAATGGTGGGGCCAAATACTGGTGCAGTCCCGCTTTGTGATTGTTATCGTCATCTGTGGTCTTGGATTCATCCGGGTGTTTATCCGCGAAAAG
Source organism: Mycetocola sp. BIGb0189 (assembly GCF_024810155.1). Classification (NCBI taxonomy): domain Bacteria; kingdom Bacillati; phylum Actinomycetota; class Actinomycetes; order Micrococcales; family Microbacteriaceae; genus Mycetocola; species Mycetocola sp. BIGb0189. The sequence goes on along the minus strand of NZ_JANUED010000002.1, from coordinate 162,641 downwards.
ATCACGCGCAGGGTATTGGCAATCACGATGGTGTCGCTGGGGCCGGCCGCGATGATCACCCTCGCGCTCCTTGGCACGTCTGCCCAGCGTTGGGTTCACCCGTAGATGTTTTCGGCACACGCTTCGATAGAGCCACACCAGACGTTGAGTAGTAGGCGAGTCATGCGCGAACGGATTGGTCTCGTCGCGCGCATTCTCCTGAGCATCTGCTATGCCGTGCTGGCCCCGTTTGTGCTGGTGTGGACGGTCCACTTTAACGTTCATGCCGCCCCGCTCGTTGCGCTCATCCCCGAGTTTTTGACAAGCACGGCAATCACCACGGTGATGGCGCTGGCCCTGCTGATCCCGATTTCACCGGGCAAGGCGCTCATCCACTGGGTGGCGGGGCTTCCTCAGATAATGATCAATCTGGCGTTTGTTCTGGTCATGGTGGTGTTGACGAGCACGCCGCCCACGGATCCCGTCGGGGACGAAACGAGCCCCATGATCGTCCATAACTGGCCGTCGGAACTCGCCCTGTTCACGCCCGCACTGGTGATGATCGCGGTTCCGGTCATCATGTTTGTTCAGCGCGCCACACGTCACGCGCGGACCCGGAAAGCACTCGCCGTTTCGATGGTGGCGCTCCCGCTGGTTCTCCAGACAATCACGCTGCTCCTCGCCGTGTCTCGGGGGTTCTAGTGGCCGAAGAATTGCCCGCGAAACGGCCGCCGGTTATCGTCCTCGATCCACTCGAGATCATCTCGCGACTGCTGGCCGGGGCTCTCTACGTTTTTGCTGTTCTCGCGATCGTCACGTGGACCAAGGGCCTGGAACCGCTATACGAATTCACCGGTGGCAACCTCGACGGTCTTCGCGGATGGACACTCACATATGGAGTCGCGATGGCGCTGCTTGCCGCGACGCTGCTGATCCCCGTCCCCGGCGGACGGATGCTGGTGTCGCCGCTCGGTCATCCCGCATCGGGCGACTCGCCGGGTGCTCACGTGTGTGCTTCTCGCGCTCGGTCCGGTCACCATCGTGACCCTCGCGCTTCTCACTGTTTCCACCTCCTGACCGGCAACACCGAGTGTTATGCACTGCTTAGTGTCACTATGACACTAAGCTGAGGTGAACCACTCAAAACGTCCGGAGGCCACCATGATCACGTCCGCACCGATCGAACTCGCCGTGTCCACGGTCATCTTTGCGCTGCGTCCCGGGGACGATTCCGGTCGGCGCACGGTGTGGCTTCCGCTGGTACGCCGGATCCGCGAGCCCCAGCAGGGCAAGTGGGCCCTGCCGGGCGGCCCGCTGGAACCCGCACAGGAGCTCTCCGAATCCGCAGCCTTCACCCTCAATGAGACCACCGGGCTCTCCCCCAGCTATCTGGAACAGCTGTACGCGTTCGGTAACGTGGGACGCTCCCCCGGCAACCGCGTGGTGTCCATTATTTACTGGGCGCTGGTGCGCGAGGAGGAGGCGGCCGAGGCGGTGGTGACCGAAAACGTGCGCTGGTTCCCCGCCGATGATCTGCCCGAGCTCGCCTTCGACCACGCGGAAATTGTTGAGTACGCGCTTGGTCGACTCCGCGGCAAACTGGAGTACTCGAACCTTGGCCATGCCTTCGTCGGTGAACTCTTCACGCTCTCGGCACTGCGCGAAGTGTATGAGGCTGTGCTGGATAAGCGCATCGATCCGGCCAACTTCCGACGCCAGGTTGAGACCAGCGGCCTGGTCCGTGCGACCGAGCAGGTGCAGACCGGCGGGCGGCATCGGCCAGCACGACTCTACCGGTTCACTGCGCCGGTGGGTCCATCGGGCCCACAGGTGACACGATCGCTCTGAGCTCGGCTCAGCGCATCTCGAATGGTTCGTGTTGCGGCCACGGATCCGTGCGTAGTCGACCGTATGTGGCCACGTCGATCCGCTCGCCGCGGATGAGGAATTTCTCCCTCTCAGTGCCCTCGCGCACAAATCCGGCGGCCAGCGCGACGGTACCGGAAGCCGGGTTGTTGACCCGGTGCCCAAGTTCCAGCCGTTCCAGACCACCCTCGTAGAGTGCCCAATTGGCGACGGTTGTGACGGCTCTTCTCATCCGATGACCGCCGCGCGCGAGCGGATGCATCCAATACGACACCCAGCCGCTGCGATTGTCGGCGTCAATACGCACACAGACCAGCCCATGAACGACCCCGTCCACCACGATCGCCCAGGGAACCGAGGAGTGCGCCGGATCGAGCAGGTTCGCGATATAGAGCTGGGCATCCGCGAGCGAGGTTACCGCACCCTGGCGCTGCATCTCGGGGTCCGCGGCAAAAGCGGACAGGACGGCGGAGGCGTCCGAGGGGTCTAACCGTCGAAGAAACGGGCCTGCGGGTTCTGGTTTTTGCCGAGTCAGGATCCCCGCCTCCTCTCGCACTGGTCGCAGAGCGCGACCGCGGTACCCCGTCATCCTAACCCGCTCATACACTGCGAGGGTGCCCCGCGTCTGCGGAGCACCCTCGGAGGTTATTCGGTCGGACCCTAGTCCTCGGGCAGACCCGGCAGGGTGCCGAGGCCGTCCACGGCGGGGATCGCGGCGAGCAGCCGCTGGGTGTAGGGGTCGCGCGGGGAACGCCACACCTGCTCCACGGGACCGTGCTCAACAATCTGACCCTTGCTCATCACCGCGACCTCATCGGCGATGGTGCGCACCACCGCGAGGTCGTGGCTGATGAACAGCATCGACGCGCCGGATTCCAGAGCCAGGCGACGCATCAGCTGCGCAACCTTCGCCTGCAGGCTGGCATCCAGCGAGGCGATCGGCTCGTCACCGATCAGCAGGTCCGGACCCGAGGCGATCGCGCGGGCGATCGCGATGCGCTGACGCTGTCCTCCGGAGAACTGGTGCGGGAAGCGGTTGGCCACCTCGGCGGGCAGCTCGACCTCTTCCAACAGACCGGCGACGGTCCAGCTGTCCCGCTGCGGGTGGATGCGCAGTCCGTCGGCAATCTGGCTCCCCACCGTGCGCCGCGGGTTGAGCGAGGCGTACGGGTTCTGGAAGACCATCTGGATCCGCAGCAGCTCGGCCGGACGCGTCCGCATCCCGAGGGTGCGAATCGGGGCGCCCTTGAAATGGATCGATCCCGAGTGGATCGGTTCCAGCCCGCACACCGCACGGGCCAGGGTCGACTTTCCGCAACCCGATTCACCCACGAGTCCCAGCACCTGCTTAGGGGCGAGTTCGAAGTTCACACCGTCCACGGCGGTCAGGGTTCCCTTGCCGGGCAGCTTGTACTGCACCCGCAGATCGTCCACGCTCAGCAGCGACTCAGTCATTGCTGGCCTCCTTCTCGGTCGAGGTTTCGGTGGCAGCCTCGGCATCGGTCGCGGACGCCAGATCCGCTCCGGCACCCTCAACGTTCACTGCCTCGGCAGCGGCAGCGGCATCGGTCGCGGACGCCAGATCCGCACCGGCACCCTCGTGGCTCGGCAGCGCGTCGATCAGCGCCTTGGTGTACTCGTGCTGGGGGTTCCGCAGCACGTTGTACCGGGTCCCCTCCTCCACGATTTCGCCCCGACGCAGCACCGCGATGCGGTCGGCCAGGCTGCTCATCACACCGAGATCATGGGTGATCAGCAGGACCGCGAGGCCCAGCTCATCACACAGCTGACGCAGCAGACGCAGCACGCCCGCCTGCACGGTCACGTCCAGGGCGGTGGTGGGCTCATCGGCGATCAGGATGCGCGGTTCGCAGATGATCGCCACGGCGATCGCGATGCGCTGAAGCTGCCCACCGGAGAACTGGTGCGGGTACTTCTTCAGAGCAGTTTCGGGCAGCGGCACCTTCACCTTGCGCAGCACGTCCAGTGCCCGCTCCCGTGCCTCCTTCTTGGAGACGCCGGTGTGGGCGCGCAGGTGGTCGGTCAGCTGACGCTCGATGGTGAGCATCGGGTGCAGCGAGGCGGTCGGGTCCTGGAAGACCATACCCACATGCTGGCCGCGGATCTTGCCCATGTCCCGCTCGGGGATGGTGAGCAGATCGCGTCCCTCGAAGGTGATCGCGCCGCCGGTCTTGGCGTTCTTCGGCAGCAGCCGCAGCATGGCCAAACCCGTGATCGACTTGCCCGAACCGGACTCGCCGGCCAGGCCGGTGATCTGTCCGGGGATCAGGTCGAGGTTGATCCCGTGCAGGATCTCCTTCTCGCCAATCCGAATGGTCAGGTCCCGGATGGTCAGGCCATCCGAGGCGTTCGCGTGACGAGCGCCGTCGTACTGATTGTCTAGCTGGCTCACATTGCCCTCCCCTGCACCGCATCCTGTGCACGCGGGTCGAGGGAGTCGCGCAGCGAGTCCCCAATAAAGTTGAACGCCATCACCACGGTGAAGATCGCGAGTCCCGGGAAGGCGGCAATCCACCAGGAGGAGAACTGCTGCACACCGTCGGAGACCATCGCACCCCAGTCGGGCAGCGGCGGGGTGGCACCGAGGCCCAGGAAGCTCAGGCCCGCGAGCAGCAGGATCGCGGTGCCCACATCCAGCATCGCCAGCACAAAGACCGGCGAGAGGACATTGGGCAGGATGTCGCGGCGCAGCGTGGTGAACGGGCTGTTACCCAGCAGGCGACCGGCAACCACGTACTCCTGACGCCGCGCGGAGATCACCAGGGAGCGGGTCACTCGGGCATAGGCCGGCCAGGAGACGATCAGCATCGCGATCACCGCGTTGGTGAGGCTCGGGCCGAGGGCCGCGGTAATCACCATCGCCAGGATGATGGTCGGGAAGGCGAAGACCAGGTCGGCGATCCGCATGATGATCTCATCCACCGCACGTCCGAAGTAGCCGGCGATGGCACCCAGGGTGCCACCAACCACCATCGAGGCGACCACGAGGGCCAGGGCGAGCGGCATCGAGATGCGTGCACCGCTGATCACGCGGCTGAGGACATCGCGGCCCACGGCGTCGGTACCAAACAGGTGTTCGCCACCGGGCGGCATCAGCCGGTCAAAGTCCTGGGCGAGCGGGTCGAACGGGGCGAGGATCGGCGCGAAGATCGCGATCAGTACCCACAGGGCGGCGATCGTGATGCCGGTGATCGCCAGCGGCGTGCGGAACGCCGGGGCAATCTTCAGCCAGCGGCGCCGCTTGGCGCGCTGGGTCAGGATGTCGGCGCTCATGCGACCCTCACTCTCGGGTCAATGACCCCGTACAAAACATCCACCAGGAAGTTCAGCCCGATGTAGACAAAGCCCACAATCAGACCGACACCCATGATGGCGGGCAGGTCCAGCTTGGTCGCCGCGGCAAACGAATACTCACCCAGGCCATGCCAGGAGTACACCTTCTCCACCAGGACGGTGCCGGAGAGCAGCGCTCCAAACGCGAGGCCCAGGACCGTGATGATCGGAACCAGCGCGCCGCGCAGCACGTAGCCAAAGACCACGGTGCGACGCGGGAGTCCCTTGGCGGTGGCAGCCTTGACATAGTCCAGGTCGAGCACCTCCAGCACGGCCGAGCGGGCGAAGCGGGTCAGCAGACCGATCGTGTAGAGGGCCAGCACCGAGGCGGGCAGCACCAGGTGATACACGGCATCCCAGAAGGTGCCCCACTGCCCGGCGATTAGCGCGTCCACGGTGTACAAACCGGTCGCCTGCGGCGGGGCGATGGACACCGGATCCAGACGTCCGGAACCGGGGAAGATCCCGAGCACAAAGAAGAAGACGTAGTAGACCACGAGGGCCAGCCAGAAGGTCGGCCAGGACAGACCGATCAGGCTCACCACGCGGATGATCTGGTCGATGATGGTGCGCTGCTTGAGCGCAGCCCACAGTCCCAGGCCGATGCCGATCAGGGTCGAGAAGACGATCGCGGCCAGGGCCAGTTCGATGGTCGCGGGCACCGCGGAGGCGAGCTCATCGGCCACCGGCATCCGGGTCTGCGTGGACACACCGAAGTTTCCATGCAGCACGTTGTTCAGGTAGGTGAAGTACTGCACCACGAGCGGCTGGTCGAGGCCGTTATCCGCACGGAACTTGGCCACGATCGAGGGATCGGCGGCCGCCTGCTCACCCAGGGCTGCCTGCACCGGGTCGGCGGGCACCAGGTTGGTGAGGATAAAGGTGACCACGGTCACCCCGAACATCAGCAGGACACTCAGCCCGAGCCGTATTGCGACGTAGCGCACGAAGGGGGGAATGCCCCTCCGTGCGCTACGGTCAGCCGTCTGAGTCTGGACGGCGGCAGTGTTACTTGATGAGGGCAAGGTCCACGGTCCAGACCGGGTTGGTGGTCACCGAGGTGATGCTCGGGGCGGTGACGATGCTCTGAGCCGGCTGCAGCAGCGGCACAAACGGTCCGCTCGCGTTGAGCTCCTTCTGCCAGGCCTCGTAGGCGGCGGCACGGGCATCACCGGTGGCGGCCTTGGCGGCGTTTGCCAGCTCGGTCACCTTGGGGTCGGCACCCGCAGGCCAGCCGGCGCGCAGACCGACGAGCTCACCGGGCGAGAACACCAGGTAGTTCGAGGCGTCCGGGAAGTCCGGACCCCAGTACCAGAGACCCACGGTCTCGGTGCCGTTGCGGTAGGCGTCCAGCTCGGTGGCCACCGGGGCGGGGGCCAGGTTGATGTCGATGCCGACATCCTTGAGCTGTGCCTGCACGGCCTCGGCGACGTTCTGCAGCGAGAGGCCCTGCACGGTGATGTCGTTGGGGAAGTTCAGGGTGACCTTCTCGCCGTTGTAGCCCGAAGCCTTGAGGGCTTCCTTGGCCGCCTCAACATCGCGCTGGTTGCCCTGCTTGGCGTCGATCGCGCCCACAAACAGCGAGGGGATCGGACCACCGGGGCGGACGGATCCGTCGCCGGCCATCTTGACGATCTTGTCGTAGTCAATGCCCAGCTTGACGGCCTTCAGGAAGTCCGGGTTGCTGGTGATCTGGCTGACATCCTTGTTCTGGTTCAGCAGCAGGAAGATCATGTAGCGCGAGGGGTCCGAGGTGATCTTCACCTTGGAGCCGGCAAGCTCGGCAACCTGGTCCGGGTTCAGGTCAAGCGCAACCTGCGACTCGCCCTTTTCCACGTTCAGCTTCTGGGTCGGACCGGCCACGTTGCGCAGCACGACCCGCGAGTAGGCGGGCTTGGGGCCGTTGTACTCGGGGTTGGCGGTCAGCACAACCTGCTTGGCGGCGTCGAAGGACTCCAGCTTGTAGGGGCCCGAACCGGCGGAGGTCTTGTTGAGGAAGGCTTCGGCCTTGTCGCTCTCGGTGTCCGAGCCACCGTTTGCCTCGACAACCTTCTTGTTCACCACGGACAGGGCGGGGTTCGGCAGGATGAAGGGCAGGGCCGGGTTGGGCTCGGCCGAGGTGAGGGTCAGGGTGTCATCACCGGTCTTGGCAACGGTGATCCCGTCGAGCAGGAACGAGGGGTTTCCCTTGACGCCCTGGACGCGGGTGAGCGAGAACACGGCGTCGTCCACGGTCACCGGGGAGCCGTCGGAGAACTTGGCTCCGGGCTTCAGGGTGAGGGTCATCACGGTGTTTTCGGGGTTCATGGTGTAGCTGGCCAGGCCGTCGACCGGCTTGGTGACGTCGTTGCCTTCGAAGGTCAGCAGCGTCTGGTAAAGCGCCTTGGCGACGATCGACCCGGTGGTCTCGTACTGACGGTTGGGGTCGGCGGTCTTCAGGTCGAACGAGGCGTCAACCACGAGAGACTTGCCTGCGTCACCCCCTCCGGCTGCACCGTTGCTGCCGCCGGCGCAACCCGACAGCGCGAGGGCGGCCGCGACGACCAGACCGGCTGTGGCGGCGCTTTTCCTCGAGAACTTCATGTTGTGGCCTCCTCTTTGTTACCCGAGATGGATAACTATTTACAAAAGTTATGTGATTCGCGATTATTGTGTCAAATACGAAAGAAAAATGCGATATTCGTTCTTTGATTTGCCGAGTATGTGGCATTTCATCCAAGATCCGCAGAATAATTCCATCCCCGGGGAGACAGAATGCAACTCGACGATATTCACATCCGCATGGTTGACCTGCTGCGACGCAATGGACGGCTGTCCATCGCGGCGCTGGCGGACCAGTTGGGGATCTCCCGTTCGAACGCCTACCAGCGCTATGACTGGCTGATTGAATCCGGTGTGATTACCGGATTTACCGCCACCCTGGATTTCCGGGCTGCGGGGTTTGGCGTGGCCGCGCTGGTGTTTGTGTCACTCGAACAGCAGCAGTGGGGTGAGTTTCGTGAGCGTCTGAAAACGGTGCCGGAACTGGAGTATTTCGCGGTGACCGCCGGCGAGCATGACGGCATGCTGTTGGTGCGTGCGGCGGACGTCGCGGCAATTCATGAGCTTGTGGCGTTGAATCTTGCGCAGTGGTCCTGCATCAAATCCACCGAGACGGTGTTTGTGATGGATGAGCAGTGGGATCGGGTCAGCCTGGGTGCTGGCTTTGCCGGCCGGGCGCTGCGTTCGCCCGGAGAGTGGGCGGGGGAATCCCCGCTGGGTTCCACCCGGCACCTGCGGATCGCGGAGCCGGGTGAGGAGGATGAGGGCGCACCGTTGCGCTAGCTCATCCCCCACCAAAATGGGCGGAAGGCCCGAGATGTTCCTCGCCGCCGGAAAGCTATTCGCGGCGGCATCGGGCCCGCGCGGTCTAGTTCGCGGCGACCTCGCGGCACACGCTGAGCTGCGGCTCACCGCCTGCACCGACGTAGAACTCGGTCAGACGCAGCAGGCCGTCGGCCTGACGGGAGATGATCGTGGTGTCGTTGCCGTGCACCAGGTTGCCGTTCTTCGAGCGGTGGTTGTAGGACATGTGCAGGGTGTCACCCTCGCGGATACCGGAGAAACGGCCCTCGATCACGGTGTCACCGGTGTAGTCGCCCCACACCACACCCTCGTTCTCGAAGTAGCGGAACAGGGTCGGCTCGGCGGCCACAACGCTGGTGGTGGACGTGACCATTTCGAACACCACGTTGTTCAGCGAAACGTCTTCACGTTCGCCCTCAACGGCGCTGAAATCTACGGCAATATTGGCCTGAATCATGGGATTCTCCAGTCGGAAAATGGGGCGCTCCCGAGGAGCGGCGGGGATCGGGGTGACCGCACAGGGTCACCGGGGTCACGTTACACCAGTTGTGGGGTGGTCAAAATTCGGGCCGTGCGCGCGATCGACGCCACCGCTTCCACAGGGCCGGTCCGGCCGAGACGAGGCCGAGGGCAATCGCGCCGAAAACCAGCATCCAGGTCGATGCTTTTCACCACCCGAGATCCGTCATCACTCACCCAGGATCCCCGGCTCAGACACGAGTCCACGCGGATCGGCCGTGGACACCTATCCGGGATGGGCGTGGCGGCCGATCTGGCCGGTGGGCATTCTGCGCGGGCGATTGACCCAAATCTGCCAGGTCAGCACAAGAATCAGGACGACCGCTACCGTCCAGGGTTGCCAAATTGACCCGTCGGCTTCCCCCTCCGCGGTCACAATATTGAACAGGCCGTTGGTGGTGATTCCGCCCTCTCGATAGCTCGCGCGAACGGTTCCGTCGGCGCTGTCCAGCGGACCGGACAGCCCGGTGTGCGGGAGGCTGATCGTGCCGTCATCGCTCACCCAGTACCCCTTGCTTGAACACGAGGAATTCCGGTTGAGAAAACCACGCGTACACTCACTTTCGGTATACGTTCCCCAGTGCAACGGGAGGCTCAGCGCGGCGATGCCGCCGACCCCCATAATCACGGACAGCACAATCGCAAGGCTCAGTCCGCCCAGGACCACCGGGCGCTTTGCAAACGCCGCGACGACGACCACACGTAGGTGGTTTATCCACTGCGGACGCGCACTCATGCAGATTGCTTTCGGGCTAGCCTGAGTGCTCGGGCTCGCTGTCGCCGCCGCACATGTTTTCTTATCGTTTTCATGCCACCAAACATGAAGAAAAAAGCGATCAATAGGGCAATCGGTGCCCATACAAAACCGTATGAGAAGGTCTCAACGTGGACAATATGGTTGTCCGCATCGCTGTTGAATCCGCCCTCACGGTAGCTAGTGCGAATCGAACCGTTCGTCTCTACGCCGCCATCCAGCCGAACATCGGTAAGGGTGGTCGCGCCATCCTCGCTCACCCAGGTTCCAAAACTTGAACAGCCATTACGTACGCCGGGAATGCATGTGTACGAGGTTTCCGTGTATGTGCCCCAACGCAGAGGCTCATTCGCCGAGGCTATTCCCCCGATGGCCAGGGCCGCTAAGACCGCAACGAGAATGGCACACACCAGCACAATTAGGCCCACAAACAGGGCGCTGCCAAACGCCCCCATCGCGCGCGCGACTCGTTTTCCGCGCGGCAACGTCACCGCTTGGGAATCGGATTGACCCTCTGACATCACATCCCTACCGGGGGTAAAATCTACGAACGTTACATGCTACCGAGGTTCTCGCGATGCCAGTGGGGTTTCCGATGACGATCAGGATACCCATCCGCAGCACCCGCTTTCAGGGGCGTGGCCAAGCCCATAAAAACGGTCCGCCTCCCGAGGGAAGCGGACCGTGTGCAGAAAGTGAGTCTAAACGTTGAAGCGGAACTCCACCACGTCGCCATCCTGCATGACGTATTCCTTGCCCTCCATGCGGGCCTTGCCCTTGGAGCGGGCCTCTGCGACCGAACCGGTCTCCACCAGGTCGGCGAACGAGATGATCTCGGCCTTGATGAAGCCACGCTCGAAGTCGGTGTGGATCACACCGGCGGCCTGCGGGGCCTTGGCACCCTTGGGGATGGTCCAGGCGCGCGACTCCTTGGGACCCGCGGTCAGGTAGGTCTGCAGGCCCAGGGTGTCGAAACCGATGCGGGCGAGCTGGTCGAGACCGGACTCGGTCTGACCGGTCGAGGACAGCAGCTCGGCGGCGTCCTCCTCGTCCAGGTCGATCAGCTCGGACTCCAGTTTGGCATCCAGGAAGATCGCCTGTGCGGGGGCCACCAGGGCGGCCAGCTCGGCGCGCTTCTCGTCGCTCTGCAGGACCTCCTCATCCACGTTGAACACGTAGATGAAGGGCTTGCCGGTGAGCAGACCGAGCTCGCGCACGGGCTCCAGGTCGATCTTGGTGGCGGAGAGCGGGGTTCCGGCGTTCAGCGCGGCGAGCACCTCGTTGGCGGTCTCCAGGGCCGCGGGATCGATGCGCTTGCCCTTGACCTCCTTCTCCAGACGCGGGATGGCCTTCTCAACCGTCTGCAGGTCCGCGAGGATCAGCTCGGTGTTGATGGTCTCCATGTCGCCGGCCGGGTTGACCTTGCCGTCCACGTGCACCACGTCGGAGTCGGCGAATCCACGCACCACCTGGGCGATCGCGTCGGCCTCACGAATGTTTGCCAAGAACTGGTTTCCCAGCCCCTCACCCTCACTCGCTCCGCGCACGATGCCCGCGATGTCCACGAAGGAGACCGCGGCGGGCAGGATCTTCTCACTGCCGAAGATCTCGGCCAGCTTGGTCAGGCGCACGTCAGGAAGGTTCACCACCCCGACGTTGGGCTCGATCGTCGCGAACGGGTAGTTCGCCGCGAGCACCTGGTTCTTGGTCAGGGCGTTAAACAGGGTTGACTTGCCAACGTTGGGCAGTCCGACAATTCCGATAGTGAGGGCCACGAGGATCTATCGTACCCGGCCAGATGGACCGGGGCCAGCCGAGCGCGCGCGGCGAACGTTCTGGGCATCCGTTATTCTCACACGCTGCGTTGTTAGCCTGCGCTTCATATGCTCGCCCACACCGGGAAATCTGAGGTAACTCATGCAGGCACCTAGCCGGAACATCACGCCCCTTTCGCTCGACCTTGCCCGAGGCCGAGACGTTCCGCTCTATCGACAACTCGCCGATCAACTTCGCGATGCCATCACCGACGGAACGCTGCCCCCGGGAAGCAGACTCGACAACGAGATTGTGTTGGCACACCGACTGGGTATTTCCCGACCGACCGTACGGCGCGCGATCCAGGAGGTTGTCGCAGAGGGCCTGCTCGCTCGGCGACGCGGTGTGGGCACACGCGTCGCGCACAGGCGTATCCGGACCGCAATCGAGCCGCTGGGCATCGTCGAGTCGCTTGAGCGCGACGGACACCGCCCCGACAGCGAGGTTCTCGAGCAACGCACGATACCCGCCTCGGCGCTGATTGCCACCCTCCTGGAACGTGCGGACGGCACGCCGGTGCACCATTTCCGCAGGCTTCTGAGCAGCAATCAGGCACCATTTGCGGTCCTCACAAACCATGTGCCCGCCGACCTCAATGTTCCCGGCTTCCACCGGCTGAAGGACACCGGTTCATACTCCCTTCTTCGTGCCGCGGGCATCCTCATTCACAGCGTCGACGAACGGCTCATCTCCCGTCAACCGACCTCGGCCGAGACCGGATTACTCAGTCTCGGCACGGACGGGGTTATCCTCGAGCGCACCCGGATATCGCGGGATTCCGCGGGCCGACCGGTCAGCGTGGGCATCCACGCATTTCGAGGGGATCTGATCGCCATCGGCGTCTCCGCCGCCGGTGTCTCCGCCGCCGGAGAGCGTCGCTAGCCCAGCATCGCTAGCCGAGCGTCCGTGGCCGAGCGTCCGTGGCCGAGCGTCCGTGGCCGAGCGTCGCTAGCCCAGCATCGCTAACCGAGCCAGGAGTCGTGTCGGGTTTCCTCCACAAGCGGCGTCCGCAGCTCAGTTATCCCCAGTTACTCGACCTCAGCCGAGCCTGTCGGCGGTGTCGGGCACACTTGGGGTATGGACTCACTACTCCCACTCATCATCGGCCTCGTGCTGGGCCTCGTGCTCGGCGCGGTCCTTGGCGGCGTGTTCGGCGGCCTGACCGCACAGCGCCGTGCAAGCTCGGCACTGCGCGCGGCGGAGGTTCGTGCCGATGCTGCCCGCGCCGAAGTTGAGGTCTTGACGGCGCAGCATTCCGCCGAGTTGATGTCCCAGGGTGCACGAGAATCCGAAATTCGCGGCACGCTGCGTGCAGAGCTAGCCGCTCTCGAGGCGACCACGGCAGAGCTACGTGATCAGATCGACGCCCAGCGTCGGTTTGCCGCCGACCAGGAGCGACGTCGTGAGGAAGAGGCCACGAATCGGCGAGCACGAGAGTCCCAGGATGCGCGGGTTCTCGAGGCGCTGGCTCCCGTGGCCGAAACCCTGCGCACGATGCAGACGGCCGTCTCGGCGATCGAGAACCAGCGAAGCCTCCAACACGGAGAACTCAGCGCCCAGCTCCGAGCGGCCACGGAGGCTGAGGAGCGGCTGCGCGCCACCACGGACACCCTGGCCGGTGCGCTGCGATCGAATAACGTTCGCGGCGTCTGGGGCGAGACCCAGCTGCGCAATGTGGTGGAAGCTGCGGGTCTGATCGAACGAGTGGACTTCAGCGTGCAATCCTCGGTGTCCACCGATGCGGGAGCCGGTCGCCCCGACATGGTGGTGCACCTGCCCGGGGGCAAGAACATCGCCGTGGATGCGAAGGTGCCCTTCAACGCATATCTGGAAGCCAGCGCGATTCCGGCCACCGCGACCGGTGCCGAGGCCGCCCGTCGCGATTCGCTTCTGCGTGATCATGTGAAGGCCGTGCGCGAGCATGTGACCGCCCTGGGCAATAAGACCTACTGGGAGGGCCTGCCCGCCTCCCCCGAGCTGGTCATCGCATTCATCCCCAGCGAGTCCCTGGTGTCTTCGGCGCTGGAAGCCGATCGCACCCTGCTCGACTTCGCGTTCTCCAAGCGGGTCGCGCTGGCATCTCCGGTGACGCTCTGGTCCGTGCTGAAAACCGTCGCGTTTAGCTGGCAGCAGGATGTACTCACCAAGGAAGCCACCGAACTCTTCGACCTGAGCCGAGAGCTCCACTCGCGTCTGGCCACCACCGCGACACGACTGCAGAAGCTGGGGCGCTCGATCGAACGCTCGGTGAAGGACTACAACGTGGTGATCGGATCCCTCGAACACCAGGTGCTGCCCAGCGCCCGCAAACTCGGCCGCATCGATAAAACCAAGATCATCGCCGACCTCACCCCGATTGAAGAGCCCCTGCGCGAGATCACCGATGTTGACCTGGTTGCCGGCCTTGAAGAAAGCCGCTCCCCCGCGTCCCCGGTCTCCTCCACTTCCCCGATCTCCTCCACTTCCCCAGCCTCCCTCACCCCGAATGAAACCGAAGCGGAACAGAATCAGGAGGAAACCTCTCAAGCCTAAACGGGCAGCAAAAAGCGGGCGCACCGCCATTGGTACGCCCGCAGCTCAGGACCCGCGTGTGGGCGGGTTGAGGATCAGCGGTTTAGCGCCACTTCTCCACCAGGTGGTCGGCCACGATCCGGCGGATCGTTCCCGACTTCGACCGCAACACGATGCTCTCCGTGCGGATGATCGGGCCGCGGTGCTGAACACCCGCGACCAGACCACCGTCGGTCACACCGGTTGCCACAAAGAACGTGTTGTCGCTGCGCACCAGCTCGTCCGCACCGTAGACATAGTCCATCTTCAGACCGGCCTCGATACCGCGCTGACGCTCGGCGTCGTCGCGGGGGTGCAGACGGCCCTGGATGTGGCCACCCAGCGCCTTGATCGCACACGCGGTCACGATACCCTCGGGGCTACCACCAGTGCCCAGGCACATGTCGATCCGGGTGCCATAGCGGGCGGCGTTGATACCGCCGGCCACGTCGCCGTCGAGCATCAGACGGGTACCCGCACCGGCGGCGCGAATCTCCTCGATCAGACCCTCATGACGCGGACGGTCCAGAACCGCGACGGTGATGTCCGAAACCGGAACCTTCTTCGCCTGAGCCAGCGCCTGAATGTTCTCGGCCACCGACTGACGAATGTCCACCACACCGATACCCTCGGGACCGGTCACAATCTTGTCCATGTAAAACACGGTCGACGCATCCAGCATCGAACCACGGTCGGCCACCGCAATGACAGACAGTGCATTCTGACGGCCAGCGGCGGTCAGGCTGGTTCCATCGATCGGATCCACGGCGATGTCCACCGCCGGGCCCTGTCCGTTGCCCACGCGTTCGCCATTGAACAGCATCGGGGCCTCGTCCTTCTCGCCCTCACCGATCACCACGGTGCCATCAAAGTTGACGGTGCCGAGGAACGCGCGCATCGCATCCACCGCGGCACCGTCGGCACCCAGCTTGTCGCCGCGACCGATATACGGTTCGGCACGAATCGCCGCGGCCTCCGTTGCCCTCACCAGCTCCAGTGCAAGATTTCGTCCGGGCTGCAAATACAGGGACTCGGTGGTGGGCTGACTCATGAAAAACGCTCCTCAACATCTGGGCAAGGCGAACCGTTCCACACTAACCCCGCGCCCACAAACACGCCGCGGCGTGTGGGCCAATCCTGCTGTTAAAAAGCTGTGTTCTTAACGAATCGAACGTTTTACGCGGGAATTTCAGTTCCCGACCACGACCAGATTCGTGCATCCTGACCACGCCCCTCGGCCGCGCGCAGCGGCGCACCGGGCACAATCAGGCACTCGGTGACCGCGCTCACCAGGATCGCCGCCCGTCCCCCACACAGCCGGTCAAGACCCAGCAGCTCGTCCAGGTTGATGCCCGCGGCCTCGATCCGGGTACGCTCCGACCGCGACTGCGGCGCGAACCGGGCCTGCATCGAACCACCCAGCGCCCGCACGGCGGCGGCAACCACCAGGCCCTCGGGGGCTCCACCGATCCCGGCAACCAGGTCCAGATCCGCATCCGGCTGCAACACACGAAGCGATCGCTCGACCTCACCGTGCTCAAAGAAGTCGCAGCGCACTCCGGCCTCGCGGGCAATCCGCATCAGCTCGGCGTTACGCGGACGATCCTGAATCGCCACGTGCAGCTCCTCGACCGGGACGCCGCGGTGGGCGGCGATGTCGGCGAGGGTCTGCTCAAAGGGCGCATCCAGACTCACCTCGGGCGCACGCGCGCCCGCCACAATCTTCGACAGGTAGTAGGCCGGACCGATATTCGCAAACGAGCCGGGCTCGGCAACACCCAGCACCACCATCGCGCCGGGCTCGCCGGCCGCTGCCAGGCGGGTCCCGTCCACCGGATCCACGGCGATCTCCACCGCCGGGCCGCCGGTTCCGAAGGTTTCCCCGGCCGCGAGCATCGGGGCCTCGTCCTTCTCGCCCTCCCCGGCAATGACCACGCCGGAAAGCGCGAGCGTGTCCAGCTCGGCGCGCAGCGCGTGCACGGCGGCACCGTCCACGGCGAGCGGATCGCCGGCTCCCACGTGGTCCGCGGCCGCGGTGGCCGCCGCAACGGTTGCCAAACGCAATCCGCGTAGGGTCTCGGCACCGGGCCATCCCACGGGCTTCGCGGGCTTAGGCTTTGCCGAACGCGGTGCCGGAGAACCGGCGGGACGGAAGAACGCGGACCCCGGGCGCGGCCCGGTCGAAGAGTCACTCATACCCTCAATTGTGCCCGACGATGGGATCGATCCGCACGGACGTGCACCCAACGAGCCCCGGTGCCGGTCCGCATCCGACACCGCATCCGGCACTCCAGACGTATCCGCACGATTTACCGAGACATCCGTGAAGCCCGGTCGGTAGACTCGAAGTGTTCCCTGCAGACATTCCTTAAGGAGAAGTAATGCCTATCGCAACCCCCGAGCAGTACGCACGGATGCTTGACAACGCCAAGGAGAACGCATTCGCTTTCCCGGCGTTCAACGTGTCGTCATCGCAGACCATTCACGCAGTACTTCAGGGACTCACCGAGGCTGGCTCCGACGGCATCATCCAGGTCACCACCGGTGGTGCCGACTACTTCGCCGGCCACACCGTGAAGAACCGCGCCTCCGGTGCCCTCGCCTTCGCCAAGTTTGTGCACGCGATCGCCGACAACTACCCGATCACCGTGGCCCTGCACACCGACCACTGCCCCAAGAACGCGCTGGACGACTTTGTGTACCCGCTGATCGCCGCCTCCGAAGAAGAGGTCAAGGCCGGTCGCAACCCGATCTTCCAGTCCCACATGTGGGACGGCTCGGCCGTGCCGCTGGGTGAGAACCTGGAGATCGCCAAGGAGATCATCAAGAAGACCAAGAACATCAACGCCATCCTCGAGGTAGAGATCGGTGTTGTTGGTGGCGAGGAGGACGGTGTCAGCCACGACATCAACGAGCACCTCTACACCACCCTCGAAGACGCCATCCAGACCGTCGAGGCCCTGGGCCTGGGCGAACAGGGCCGCTACATGGCTGCGCTGACCTTCGGCAACGTGCACGGTGTGTACAAGCCGGGTAACGTGCAGCTGCAGCCGGGTCTGCTCAAGGAAATCCAGGAGGGTCTGGCCGCCAAGTACGGCACCGCCGCCAAGCCGCTGGACCTCGTCTTCCACGGTGGATCGGGTTCGACCGACGCCGAGATCAGCGAGGCCGTCGCCAACGGTGTCATCAAGATGAACATCGACACCGACACCCAGTACGCGTTCAGCCGCGCCATCGCCGACAACGTACTGCGCAACTACGACAGCTTCCTCAAGGTTGACGGTGAGGTCGGAAACAAGAAGGTCTACGACCCCCGCGCCTGGGGCAAGATCGCCGAAACCGCCATGGCCGCCCGCGTCATCGAGTCGACCCGTCAGCTCGGTTCGCACGGTAAGTCGCTGACCATCTAGGTTCGCCCAACACAAAACCCCGGTGATGTTCTTCATCACCGGGGTTTTTATGTGTCAAAATCGCTACGGCTGGAACCGACGCACATACTCCTGGAAGGCCGGATCGTTACCCATGACCGGGGCCAGGATCATGCTCATCACCAGGAGGGCGACCACGGCCCCGAGCAGCGGAATCCACCACGAGGACTTACCCGCCCGGATCCGGCGCATCGTCCACCAGGCCGACAGGCACCACACGGCGATCATGATCGCCGCCATCACCCATCCCGATACGTTGATCGACTGCCCCAGCGAGTCACCCGAGATGCCGAGCTCCTTGAAGTACTCAACAAACGCCTCGCGCAGGTTGAGCAGCGCGGGAACGCTGGTCAGAATCGAGAATGCACCAAACGCCAGCAGAATCAGCGAGATGAAACGGTCCGGCGGGGCCTGTACGGGCAGCCCGTCGTTTGCGCGACCGGCGGCGGGGCGCTTGGGCGCTCCACCCGACGGCGCGCCCGCACGGCTCACACCATTACCGACCTGCGAACCTGCTCGTGCATCCGACGGTGCCGAGGTCTGGGAGGCCGGCCGGTTTCCCACGGTCACGCCGCTGAAGGATCCCGCGGCGTAGCGAGGAATGCCGTCGGCGGGGGCTGCGGGTGTCGAGGATGCCTGCGCATACACCGGGGCGTCCGTGGTGCGCTCACCGTATTCGGGCGGCGGCAGCTGAGATGCGGCCACACGCTCACCGTACTCGGGCGGCGGCAGCTGGGACGCGGCCACACGCTCGCCATATTCGGGCGGCGGTAGCTGTGAGGCAGCCACACGCTCGCCTGCGGCGGGGGCAGCCGAGGGTGAGGCAGGGGCCTGCTGCGGCGCATCCGCCGGATCCACTCGCTCGCCGTACGTGGGGCGACGCGGCTCGGCACGCGTGGGCGAACCGTCTGCGGCGGCGGACTCGGGATACTCGGAGCCTGCCGGGGCCGCACCTTCGGTCACCCGTTCGCCATAACGCGGTGCGGAGGATGCCGGGGCGGTGGGCACTGCGGGTGCCGACGCAGACGAGGCTGAATCGGATGCCTTCGGCTCAGAGACGGATTCCGGATCTGCAGGGGCGCTCGCAGCCGCGTCACCATCCCCCTCCTCAACCCGCTCGCCAAACGACGGACGGCGCGGGGGCTGATTGACGGCGGGGACCGACGCCTTTTCGGCGTCGGGCCCGTTCATCTGATCGCGTTGCTCCTCGGGAGTCGCGAATTCACCAAAACGGGGTTGCGGGGTCATCGTTGCCTCTCGAACAGCTCAAACGGAATTTAGGAGGAGCGACGGCCACCCAGGGCGCGCTCGTCACGGTTGCCCTCGAGGTCCTTGCGGAGCTCCTTGGGCAGGGAGAACATGAGGTCTTCCTCGGCGGTCTTGACCTCCTGGACGTCACCGTATCCGGCACCGGCGAGGTCCCGCAGGACCTCATCCACCAGTACCTCGGGCACCGAGGCGCCACTGGTCACACCCACGGTCTGCACGCCATCGAGCCACTCCTGCTTGATTTCGCTGGAGTAGTCGACCCGGTAGGCGGCCTTCGCGCCGTATTCCAGGGCAACCTCAACCAGACGAACCGAGTTGGAGGAGTTGGCCGAACCGACCACGATCACCAGGTCCGCACCGACGGCGACCTTCTTGATCGCCACCTGACGGTTCTGGGTGGCATAGCAAATGTCGTCCGAGGGCGGGTTCTTCAGGTTCGGGAAGCGCTCGCGCAGCAGGCGCACGGTCTCCATGGTCTCGTCCACGCTGAGGGTGGTCTGCGAGAGCCACACCACGTTGTCGGGGTCCTTGACGGTGATCTTGTCCACGTCTTCGGGACCGTTCACGATGGTGGTGCGCTCGGGGGCGTGCCCGGCGGTACCCTCAACCTCTTCGTGTCCCTCGTGGCCGATCAGCAGGATTTCCTGATCCGCCCGGGCAAACCGGACGGCCTCGCGGTGCACCTTGGTGACCAGCGGGCAGGTGGCGTCGATGGCCTGCAGGTGACGGTCGGCCGCCGCATTCACCACAGCCGGGGAAACGCCATGCGCGGAAAACACGATGTGCGAACCCTCGGGAACCTCGTCCACCTCGTCCACAAAGATGGCACCCTGAGCTTCAAGCTCGGAGACCACGTGGACGTTGTGCACGATCTGTTTACGCACGTAGACGGGCGCGCCGTAGAGGTTCAGCGCCTTCTCAACCGCAATAACGGCGCGGTCAACACCGGCGCAGTAGCCGCGCGGGGCGGCCAGCAGCACACGTTTGGGTCCGGCGACCGGGTTATCCTGGAGTCGGCTTGAAGCACCGGGGATCCTCGGCATCGGCAGGCTAATCGTCGTGTTACTCACGTCACCAATTGTAAGCCGAGTCGCTGGACTCCGAGTGAGAGGATTGCCGGATGGCCGTTTCTATGCCCGCACAGCCCGCTACTGCGGAGGATCCGTGGCCGATTGCGCTCTTGGGGAACAAGATTCGCGACTACATCGACCGGCTCGGCACGGTGTGGGTTGAGGGCGAGATTACCCAGTGGGGACAGTCCGGCGGCAACGTCTACGGCAAGCTCAAGGATCTGAACGCCGACGCGACCATTTCCTTCACCATCTGGTCCTCGGTTCGAGCGAAGTTGCCCGAGAACCTCAAGCAGGGCGACCGGGTGGTTGCGCTGATCAAGGCTAATTTCTGGGTTAAGGGCGGCAGCCTGACGATGCAGGTGATGCAGATGCGCCACGTCGGTCTGGGTGACCTGCTCGAGCGGCTCGAACGCCTGCGTGCGAGCCTCACCGCCGAGGGTCTGTTCGCTCCCGAGCGCAAGAAGCGACTGCCCTTCCTCCCGAACGTGATCGGACTGGTCACCGGCAAGGACTCCGACGCCGAGAAAGACGTGCTGCGCAATGCCCAGCTGCGTTGGCCGGCCGTGCAGTTCCGGGTGCGTCACGCCGCGGTTCAGGGTGATCGCACCGTGGGCGAGGTGGTTGCCGCGATCGAGGCGCTGGATGCCGACCCCGAGGTGGACGTGATCATCGTCGCCCGCGGTGGTGGCGACTTCCAGAATCTCCTGGGATTCAGCGACGAGCGTGTGGTGCGGGCGGCCGCGGCCGCGACCACTCCGATCGTCTCGGCGATCGGGCACGAGGCTGACCGTCCGCTGCTTGATGATGTTGCCGACCTCCGAGCCTCCACCCCCACCGATGCGGCCAAGCGGGTGGTGCCCGATGTGGGCGAGGAGCTTGCCGGGGTCGCCGAGGCGCGTTCGCGGCTGACCGGCCGCCTGGTGCACCAGATCAACACCGAGATTTCCCGGCTGGAGCAGATCCGAACCCGCCCGGCGCTGGCCGACGGGGCGTGGATCGTGACCTCCCGCAGTGAGGAGGTCACCCGCTATGTGGCGCGCGGTGCCGAGATGATCGATCGCCGAATCGAGCGCGCAGAGTCGGGACTGGCCGAGCTCACCGCGAGACTGCGCACCCTGTCCCCGCAGCAAACCCTGCGCCGCGGATACGCGATCGTGCAGACCCCGGACGGATCCGCACTGCGCGAGACCACCCAGGCGCCGACCGGTACCGATCTGCGGATCACCCTCGCCGAGGGTGTGCTGCACGCAACCGCGACAGAAACCGAGCGTTAGCCCGCCGGCGTCTCGGCGGGAGGACCCGCATGATTGCGGGAGAGTTCACCCGTTTCGCACCCAACCCGGGGAACGGGAGGTCGGTGCGGACGCGATAGGATGGCGGCATGTCTTCCAACCCCGAAATCGACGCCCTGAGCTATGAAGAGGCCCGTGACGAGCTGGTTCGGGTGGTGTCTGAACTCGAACAGGGTTCGGCAACACTCGAGCACTCGCTTGAGCTGTGGGAGCGCGGTGAGGCGCTGGCTGCCCGCTGCGAGCAGTGGCTGATCGGGGCCAAGGCCCGGCTGGATGCGGCCCGTGCCGCCTCGACCGCGAACGCCGATCACACCGGCGAGGTATCCGCTTCCGGCGAGGAGATCTTCTAACCGTGGCAAAAAAGAAGTCCACCGAGCCGCGGGTAGTTGCCGAGCTGGGTCGCCCGGAAACGCCCGAGGAAACCGCCGAGCGCAAGGCCACCCAGTCGCGCAACTATCGGATGCGCAAGACCGTGAACAACCTGGTCTACTCGTTGCTGGCCACCGTCGCGCTGGTCGCGGTCATGGTCATCATCGTGCCGCGCAGCGATAAGCCCACCGATCGCTCGGTGGACTACACCGTGGTGGCCGGGCAGGTACAGGAGTCTCAGGATGCCCACCTGGCCAGCCCGAAGCTCCCCAAGACCTGGAGCGCGAACTACGCCGAGGTACGCTCGAAGACCTCGGTGAAGTCGTGGGAGATTGGTTTCCTGACCCCGGATCAGAAGTTCATCGGGATGGCCCAGGGCCTGAATGCGAACGACTCCTGGACCTCGCTGATGCTGAAGAACTCGGTGCCCACGGGCACCACCACGATCGATGGGGTCCAGTGGACCGTATACGACAACCGTGATTCACGGGATGACAAGATTGGAAACGTGCACTACGGCCTGGCTACCCAGGCTGGAAGCTCGTACTTTGTTCTGTTCGGGTCCGCCTCGAACGAGGAGTTCACCACCCTCGCGACCGCGCTGACTCCGGACATCGAGAAGGAGGCAAACCGCTAATGTCCACCATGACTCCGGGCCAGGCTTGGGCCGAAATGGTCGCCGGTAACGAACGCTTTGTGAGCGGTGAACCGCTGCACCCCCGCCAGGATGTGGAGCGCCGTCACCAGCTGGCCAGTGTGCAGACCCCCGATGCCGCACTGTTTGGCTGCTCGGACTCGCGTCTGTCCGCCGAGATTATTTTTGATAAGGGTCTGGGCGACCTGTTTGTGGTGCGTAACGCCGGACAGGTCATCTCCGATTCGGTGCTGGGCTCGCTGGAATACGCGGTGGGTGTGCTGAAGGTTCCGCTGATCGTGGTTCTCGGACACGACGCCTGTGGTGCGGTCCAGGCGGCGATTTCCTCCTGTGCCCCCGACGCCGAAACGCTGCCGCCGAACATTGCCGGTCTGATCCGCCAGATCGTGCCCTCGGTGGTCAAGGTCGCGGGAGTATCGGGAACCGAGATCTCTCACGCGGACCCGGCCGAGGTCGGAAAGAGTCATCTGCGCAGCACGGTGGCCGAACTCTTGACTCGTTCTGAGATGATTAATCGTGCGGTCGCCGAGGGAACCCTCGCGGTCGTCGGTGCCAACTACCGTCTGACGGAGGGCACAGCGGTTCCCGATGTGACATTGGGTAACCTGGATCCCACGGGTGCCACAAGCACCAAAACCCCGAACGCAGAGTAGCGTTCACACCTCGAGGAGAGCAGAACACCGTGTCTGAAAACGCATCCGCCGAATACCGCATCGAGCACGACACCATGGGTGAGGTTCGTGTGCCGATCTCCGCCCTGTATGGGGCGCAGACTCAGCGCGCGGTAGAGAACTTCCCGATTTCGGGCTCGCGTTTGGAAGCCGCCCAGGTGGTGGCCCTCGCCCGAATCAAGAAGGCTGCCGCCTCCGCGAATGCGTCGCTGGGTGTGCTGGATGGCAAGATTGCCGCGGCAATCGAGGACGCTGCCGATCAGATTATCGCCGGCCAGCACGCCGACCAGTTCCCGATCGATGTGTACCAGACCGGCTCGGGAACCTCCTCGAACATGAACATGAACGAGGTGCTGGCGACCCTGGCTACTCGCTCGCTGGGCTCCCCCGTTCACCCGAACGACCACGTGAATTGCTCGCAGTCCTCCAACGATGTCTTCCCGACCTCGGTGCACGTGGCCGTGACCGGTGCCCTGATCGAGCAGCTGGTGCCGGCCCTCGAGCACCTGGCCGTGTCGCTGGAGAAGAAGGCCGAGCTGTGGAAGGACGCGGTCAAGCCCGGCCGCACCCACCTCATGGACGCCACCCCGGTCACCCTGGGTCAGGAGTTTGGTGGGTACGCCCGTCAGATCCGCCTGGGTATCGAGCGGGTTCAGTCGGCTCTTCCGCGCGTGGCCGAGGTGCCCCTCGGTGGCACCGCGGTCGGCACCGGTATCAACACCCCGCTGGGCTTCCCGCAGGAGGTTATCCGCCGCCTCGCCGCCGACTCGGGCCTGCCGATCACCGAGGCCCTGGATCACTTCGAGGCCCAGGCTAACCGCGACGGTCTGGTGGATGCCTCGGGTGCACTGCGCACCATCGCCGTGAGCCTCACCAAGATCTGCAACGACCTGCGCTGGATGGGTTCGGGCCCGAACACCGGCCTGGGCGAGCTGCACATCCCCGACCTGCAGCCCGGCTCCTCGATCATGCCGGGTAAGGTCAACCCGGTAATCCCCGAGGCCGTGCTGATGGTGTGCTCGCGCGTCATCGGTAACGACGCTTCGATCGCGATCAGCGGCGCGTCCGGCAGCTTCGAGCTGAACGTTCAGATTCCGATCATGGGTACCGCCCTTCTGGAGTCGATTCGTCTGCTGTCCAACGCCTCGACGGTGCTGGCCGATAAGGCCGTGGATGGTCTCCAGGCCAACGTGGAGCGCGCCGCCGCTCTGGCGGGTATGTCGCCGTCGATCGTGACCCCGCTGAATAAGATCATCGGCTATGAGGCCGCCGCCAAGATTGCGAAGCACGCGGTCGCCGCGGGTATCACCGTCCGTGAGGCCGTTGTGGCCCTCGGGTTCGTGGAGCGCGGAGAGGTCTCCGAGGAGCAGCTGGATGCCGCCCTCGACCTGCTCTCGATGACCCACGCCGGCTAACCTCACACAGCAGCAGCCACCGCCGCCTCGGGCGGGCACCATGTGCCCCCCGAGGCGGCTTTTGTTGTGCGCCGGCCTCCCGCGCGCTGGCCTACATCGGAAGCCCCGTAATAACCAGCGTCAGCAGGGCGCCCCATAACCCGCCCAGTAACACCGGCCCGAGCGGAATCGTGCGGGCGAGAATCCCGCCGGAAGGTGTGTCCGGGTGCTCGGGAGCGATCGGGGGTGATGACCCTCGCCTTCTTCGAATCCGTTTCAGTGCGCGATGGCAGGAGATGACGATCGTGGCGAGCCCGCACAGCAGCGCAAACAGGCTCAGTGCTCCCACTGGGTCGGTGGTCAGCGCCAGCACGCCCAGACACACCGCCGCAAGCTTGCCATCGCCACCTCCCCAAAACCCCACCGCCGCCAGAGTGAGCGCCACGATCGCGAGGATGACAGCGGGGATCAGCTTCGCGAAGGCCTCCACCGGGCCGTCACGCGCCGAGGCTGCGACAACGTCCACGGGCCCCACGACGTTGGGCTCACGACCGACGGACCCAACGATGCTGGGGCCAAGATCGTTGGGCCCAAGACCGCCGGAAGCCACGGTGACTGCGTCGAAAATCACTCCCCCGACCAGCAGGAGTGCTGCCGGCACAATCAGCCGGTTGGGAAGCCTGCGCTCCCGCACATCGAGCCGGATCAGTCCGGGGGTAGTCAGCAGCAGCCAGAGCAGGCAGGGCCACAGCATGGCGGGAATCGGCACGGAGCCTGCGGTAACGAGGCTGACCGTGGGCACGATGGGTTCGGCGATGGTCAGGGGAAAGGGCACGTCAAAGGGGCCCGGATGCGGTGGCGCGAAGGGGACCGGGTAGTGGACACTGGCGAGGCGTGGGGTCGATGTGGTGAGCATGACCCCACGCTATGCTCGGGCGGTCAGCTCGAGGCTCGAGGGGTGGAAACGGTGGATAACCGGATCAGAGCGGGAGGTTGTGGAGGAAGGGGTTTGTTCTAGGCGCGGAAGTCCGCGGTGATTTCCGCCGACACCACAAACGGGCGCGGCGTCAGATCAAACCCGTTGTCGCCGCCGGCCATATCGGCCGAGGCCATCGCGAAAGAGCGAGCCTTGGGCCGAAACCCTCCGTCGGAGGCTCCCCCCGCAGGACGAAGTCCCGACTCGTATAGGGACTCGAGGACCGGAGTGCCTGCGCCGGCTGCCCGCGCGTACACGGCGGCCCGGGCAATCGCGTCGGCCACCGCGGCCGCACGCACCTCGGCGATCCGGTCCGCGCGATCCGCCTCGGCGATGTCCCAGTCCACCCCGCTCACCCGTACCAGGGGTTCGGCGGCCAGCCGGGTGACCCAGTCTGTCAGCGCGGCGAAATCTTGAAAGCGCAGGGCGAGACCCGCGCTGGCCTTTTGAATATCCGCACCGCGCTGCCCGTCGGGTCCCCAGAACGGGCTGGTTCCCACGGCCACCGACTGTGCATGCCACCGGGTCGTGGCACCCTGGTCGGCCAGCTGCTGCGCGGCCACCGTGAGCTCTGCATGGAGCCGGGACGCGCGTGCCACGACATCCGTGCGCTCGGACCCCTCAACCTCGATGGTGGCGCTGACCTCGGCACGCGAGGGCGGGTACTCCCGCTGTGCGAAACCGCCCACAACCACGCTGATTCCCGACATTCTGTCTCCTCCCGAGGACTCACGACATTCGCTATGCCGTGCTCGGAGACTACTATGCCGGAGGCGAATAACGCCAGGTACTCCCGGACGTTATCCGCCGTATCGACGCTGACGACGCGAGAAGTCTCGAACGGCACGGAGGAAGTCAACCTCACGCAGGTCCGGCCCCAGGGCCTCCACAAAATAGAACTCGCTGTGTGCACTCTGCCACAGCATAAAGTCGCTGAGCCGCTGCTCTCCCGAGGTGCGAATCACCAGGTCGGGATCCGGCTGACCGCCGGTGTAGAGGTGGGCACCGATCAGGTCGGGGGTGAGTAGCTCGGCAAGACCACTGATGGTTCCGCCGTTACTGCCCTCATAGTCCCGCACAATGGTGCGCATGGCCTCGACGATCTCGGAGCGTCCCCCGTAGCCCACCGCGAGGTTGATGTGCAGCCCGGAGCGGTCCTTGGTTGCCACTTCGGCATCGTGCAGGGCCGTGCGCAGCGATTCGGGGAGACCGGCGGTCGCGCCCACGTGCTGAACGCGCCAGTCTCGATAGCCGGCGAGGTCGCGGGCAAGGTCGGCGATGATCACGATCAGATCGCGCAGTTCCTCCGAGGAACGCTGGGTGAGGTTATCCGCCGAGAGCAAATACAGGGTGACGGTACGGATTCCCAGATCATCGCACCACTCGAGAAATTCCTGCATCTTTGCGGCACCCGCGCGATGTCCGTGGGCCACGGTCTCGAGCCCGAGCTGCTTCGCCCAGCGTCGATTTCCATCAATAATCATGGCCACGTGGTGCGGAAGCGTCTCGGGAGCCAGGTTTCGACGCAGCATCTTTTGATAGAGCGCGTAGAGGAGGCCACGTCCGGGTCGAGGTTCGCTATTCGTCACAGACCTACGGTAGTCCACATTTCCGTTCAGACGTATATTGGCTGGCGTAGTCTGGGAGTATGCCAGCAGATCGTGACCTTTCAGCGTCCGCCAACTCCTCGGAGAGCGGGGGCGTGCCCGGCGAGGATGAACGCCACGGTCTTCCGCTGATCGAGGCGGCGGATGTGCTTCCCGAGGAGGTCAAGCCCACCTGGCGTGGATGGATTCACGCGGGCACCTTCCCGGTGACCATTGCCGCGGGTATCGTGCTCATCGTGCTGGCCGACGGACCGGTAGCGAAGTGGGCGTCGGCTGTGTTCATGCTCACCTCGATGCTGCTGTTTGGCAATTCGGCGCTCTACCATCGCATCAACTGGAAGCCGCGCACGAAGATGATCTTCAAGCGCATCGACCACGCCAACATCTTCCTCCTGATCGCCGGCACCTACACCCCCATCGCGCTGCTGGCGCTGCCGAATCCGCAGGGGATGATCCTGCTCATCTCGGTGTGGTCGGCCGCGCTGCTCGGAATCGCGTTCCGTGTCTTCTGGATCGGCGCACCGCGCTGGCTCTACGTCTTCCTCTACCTGGCGTTGGGTTGGGCGGCGGTGATGTATCTGGGTGACATCATCCAGGCGAACCTCGCCAGCATGGTACTCGTGGTCGTGGGTGGCCTGCTCTACTCGGTGGGAGCGGTGGCGTATGCACTCAAGCGCCCCAACCCGTTCCCCGGGCACTTCGGTTTCCACGAAATCTTCCACGTGTGCACGGTGCTGGCCTTCCTCTGCCACTGGACCGGAATCCTGCTCCTCGCCCTGCATCCGATTAGCGGGGCGTAGTCTCCACCGGCTCGTGCGCCTTTTCGGCCTCCCGACCGGGCAGGATGGGCAGCGCGATGATCGGCGCGAGCGCGAGCAGGGCAAACGCTCCGCTGTAGCCGATCACCGTGATCAGCGCGCCCACGGCCGGGCCGACCAGGGCGGTGGCCGCGAACTGGCCGGAGTTTTGGATGCCCAGCGCCCGTCCGGCCCAGCGGCTCCCGGAGATTTCGGCTACCGCGGTAAACGCCAGACCGTTGTCAGCAACGGCGATGCAGCTGGCCAGGACATAGGTGATCGCGACCGCCCAGGGCCAGTGCACGGCACCGGCCGCCGCGGTAAGCAGCAGGGTTGCCACCCCGATCAGGGCAACCCAGCGCAGCGGCTGGAGCCGGCTGCCCACCCGGTCCGAGAGCACACCCACCGCGATTCGACCGAAGGCGCCGAGCAGCTGAGCGATGGCGACCAGGGCACCGGCGGCCAGGGCGCTCCATCCCTGATCCACGATCAGCCACACCAGACCGAAGGTACTCAGGGCCGTCTGCGGAACCACCAGGAGGGCCGAGACCGCGTGGATGCGGGCCAGGGTGCCCGAACGGCGATACGGGTTGGTCTGCGCCGCGGTGGTACCCGGCGTTAGCGGATGACGGGGCGGGTCCACGATGACGATGGCGCAGGCGATTGCCGCGATCAAGACCAGCACCGCACACAGGATGAGCGCGGGGGCGAGTGACCCACCCGCGATCAGCGCGGGAATGGCCAGCGCGGCAGCGGCGATGCCCAGCGGCTGACAGGTTTGCCGGATCCCCATCGCGAGTCCGCGACGGTTGGCCGGGAACCAGCCGACCACGACGCGCCCGCTGGCGACGTTCACCGAGCCCGTGCCCGCCCCGGCGATGCCGAGGAGGACCCCGAGGATCCAGAGCGATCCGGTCGAGGTGCCCGAGACGAATAGTGCACCGAGCACCGCGAGGGTTGTGAGGAGAAGCCCGGCTACCAGGACTCCGCGTTCTCCGCGACGGTCGGCGATCCAGCCCCAGAGCACCAGGGTGAGGACCAGTCCAACGTTGGGTGCCGCGGCGAGCGCCCCGGCCTCGGCGAGACTCAATCCGCGCTGGGTATGCAGGAACGGGATGAAGAAGGCGGGGGCTGCGGCGACCACCGTCCCGGCCGCCTGGGCATACACTCCGACACCCAGCATGAGCCAGGGACGAGCGGTACGAGGGGCACGGGGCGGGGAGGCAACAGTCACCCTCCTACGCTAGACCCGTTTGCAACGACGCCCCGACACTCACGAACACATGTGCGTGAGCGCCGGGGCATCCGGTGCGCGACCACCGGGGCTAGCTGGTGCTGGTACCCACCACCAGAATCGGATCGGTCGTGGGCGCCTTGGAGCCGCCCTTGGGCTCGACGGTCATGCCGACGCTGTCTCCCGGTTTGAGTGTGCCATCCAGCAGGGTCCAGGTGACTCCCGAGTCTCCGGGTGTGAAGGTCCCGGCGGCGCGGGCACCCGAACCGTCGATCAGCCAGAGTTCCAGGACCCGGTCCTTGCCCAGCTCGGGCAGATCGCTGGTGGCGATCGCGGCCCTGGCATGATCGGGTGACCACACCACGGTCGCGGTACCGCCACCGGTAACCGGGGTCGAGGAACGCTGCAGATCGGCCGAGGCCAACAGCGAGGTGAGCGTGTGATCGCTGGCCTCGGGGGTGACCGTGGGGGCAAACACGCTGCGGCCGAGGCCCACACCGGCGACAACCAGCAGCACCGCGGCGAGCACGCCGGTCAGCAGCCGAATCCCCCGCAGTCTGGACCCGCGGGCCCGGGTCACCGGGGTGGACTCGACGGAACGGGTCGGCGGGACCACGGGGGCCACCGAATCGGCCGACACGGATGATGCGGTCCCGGATACTGCGGTGTCGGCCGAGGGAACAGCCGCAGCCGAAGCCGGCGAAGCTACCGTCGGGGTTGCGCTCGGGGCCGCGCTCGGCGCCGCCGAACCAACGGTTGCCTCGGTGCCCTGCGCGCCCTGCTGCGGCAGCGCCTGAATCGCATCCAGAATGCTTCCGCGCAGCGCGGCGGAGGGCACCGCGGGGGCCACCAGTGCGGCCAGCCCATCGGTAACGGAATCGAATGAGGCTACCTCGGCGGCAAAGGCCGGGTCGCTATTCAGGAGTGCCTGGGCGACACGAGTTTCCTCGGCGTCCAGCGCGTCCAGCGCAAAGCCGGCCGCGAGGCTTTCGCGCTCCTCGGGGGTCATGTTTGTGGTGGTCATGCTGTCACCTCCTCGCCTAAAATCTGTCGTAATTTGATCATGCCATCGCGAATTCGTGTTTTCACGGTTCCCAGGGGGATCTTCAGCCGCTCGGCGATCTCCGTCTGGGTGAAGCCCTCGTAGTAGGCGAGCAGTACCGCCTCGCGCTGCGGAGGGCTCAGATGTCCAAGTGCCCGTTCGACCCGTGTGTGCTCTACCCGGGTTTCCACGGTCTCGGCCACCTCGTCCACCGGAATCGGGAGGTCGCGGATGCCGATGCGTTCATCCCGGTTACGTCCGGCCTGGGAGGCGCGAACCCGATCGATCGCCCGGCGATGAGCAAGGGTCATCAGCCAGCCGCTCACGCTGCCCCGTTCGGGATCGAACGTGGATGCGCGCTGCCACACCTCCAGGAACACCTCCTGCGTCACCTCCTCCGCCTGGGCGTGATCCACGAGCACATGCCGCACCAGGCCCAGCACCCGGGAGACGAAGAGATCGTAGAGGGAGGCGAATGCTTCCCGATCTCCACCCTGCACCCGGAGCAGGAAGCCGCGCGCTCTGACCGCAATATCTGTGGAATCCGGGAGGGATTCCCGGTCTGTGGAGGAACGCAGCGACGCGGGGTCGGCGGCCGAATGTTCGAGGGACATGTCGCTAGTCTCCCAAACATCGGCCCGTTCCGGGGAGACACGCGATCGAATCGGTGTCACATTTCCCCGGCCAGGACTGGACCCCGCCGCCGGGGGCGGGGTCCGAACCGGCACGGAATCGCTCGAATGTGCCTCCGATCCGAGCGTCCGAAAGGGCGGGGAGCTCGGGCTATCCAAACGTAAACGAGTACGCATCGACTCCCGCTCCCACCGTGACTTTGAGCTCTCCGGTATCGGATTTCTTCGAGGAGAAGATCTCGTAGGATCCCGGAGGCCCGGATACCTGAATGGTTTTTGTCCCATTCTTATCGGTCACCGTGACCGTGCCCGATCCGCCCAGGACCATCCGGATCTGCTGCGCCGTATAGGCCAGCTTGATCGATCCCTCGGCACTGGATATGCCCTGGCTGGTGAGGGTCCAGGACCCATCCAGCGCGAACGTATCCTTGGCGAGCTTCTCGGGGAAGGCGAAGGTTGAGGTCCCGATCGAGTACGGTTCGGTTCCGCCGAAGTTCACCATCTTGGTGGGGCTCAGGTAGGTCTCCGGGGTGGTCGAGCCTGCCTTAGGAGTGTCGTCGGCCGTCTCGGTCATCGCCGGAAGCTTCACGTCGGGGGTGGTCTGAGTCAGCAGCTCACGGATCAGCTTTTCGGTGGTCGCATAGCCACCCTCACCAAACTGAATCTGGCGTACGGTACCCGATGCGTCGATCAGGTAGTGGGCCGGCCAGTAGCGGTTGCGATACGCGGTCCAGGTGGAGAGCTGGTTGTCCAGGGCCACCGGGTAGGTGATCCCCTGCTCCTTGATCGCCGCCGCCACATTCTCCGGCACCTTCTCGAACGCATACTCCGGGGAGTGCACGCCGATCACCGTGAGGCCGGCATCCTGATACGCCTTGGCCCAGGCACTCACGTGCGGGACCGAACGCAGGCAGTTGATGCAGGAGTAGGCCCAGAAGTCCACCAGTACCACCTTGCCGCGCAGATCGCTCAGCGCAATCGGCTTGTCGTCGGCGGTGTTGAACCACTGGTCGATCCCGCGCAGTGCCGGGGCCGGGCCACAGCTCTGGAGCACATCGGAACCGTTGGAGCACTTGGACAGGTCCTTGTTTTCGTCGGTCACCAGGCCGCCGAGGTCCAGGGACTTGACCTGCTCGGAGTTGTTGAAACCGTCCTGAAGCCCCGCGGTGTAGTCGGGGATCAGGCGTTGCAGGGCCTGGGGCACGTTGAAGACCAGGCCGATGGCGAGCGCGATCATCAGCACGCCGCCGGTGATCCGGATGCCCTTCTGCCGGGTGCGGAACGCCTTGACCCGCTCGGCCACGCGGCGTCCGGCCAGCGCGAAGAAGAGCAGCGGGATCGAGGTACCGACCGCAAAGGATACGGTCAGAACCACCGTTTCCCAGCCGATTTTCCCGGTCGATCCCGCCACGGTGATGGCGGCGAGGATCGGCCCGGCACACGGCACATAGACGGCACCGAGCGCGAGGCCCAGTCCGAATCCGCGGCGCTTGGGGCTGATCGCTCGCTGCGGGAAGCGGGCGAAGGGACGCTCCAGCAGGTGCTGCAGCGGTTCGAAGATGAGGCCCAGTCCGATCAGGATCAGGACGATCAGTGCGGCCCAGCGCAGCACGTCCTGCGGGAGGCCGAGGAGATTCAGGATCAGCGAACCCAGCAGGGTAAAGATGCTGAAGCTCAGGACCAGTCCGGCCACCACCTGGTAGGGACGCCAGCGTGAGGCTTCCTTAACCGGGGCCGCTTCGCCCTCGGTTCCGTCGGGGTTCCGGGCGCTCTGCGCGCCGCCGGAGAAAAAGATGACCGGCAGTACCGGCAGGATGCACGGGGAGATCCCGGTGATGAGACCTCCCACCACCCCGATCAAAGCCAATGTGAGCATGTCACCCACCCCTTCTGTGCCCCGGGGATGGGGCAGCGTCTGGCAGTGGTTCGGCACCAACCATCAAACGGATTGGATGTCCGAGTTTTCCGCGAGAATCCGGGCGTCAAAAAGTTTTTTGACTTTTTTCCCATCCGAATCTGGAGGGGCTCCGAACCCCTGACATCTCCCGCCGCTGACAGCACCGGGAGCCCCTCGCACCACATCAACCGTCAGGAGACGATCATGAAGACCCGTAACGCGCTTTTCACCGCGACCACTCTCGCAGCCCTGTCCCTGTTCGCGCTCACCGGCTGTTCCGCAGCCTCCTCGCCCTCGGCGAGCCCGAGCGCTTCCAACTCGGCGTCGAGTGAGAAGCCCTCCGCAACCCCCAGCCCCGATGCCGCGCTGACCAAGAACCTCGTGGGCCCCGGCTGCGCCGCCTACGCCAAGGCCGTTCCGGACGGTGCCGGTTCGATCGTGGGTATGGCTCAGGACCCGGTGGCCGTCGCCGCCTCGAACAACCCGCTGCTGAAGACCCTTGTGGCCGCCGTTTCGGGCAAACTGAACCCCAACGTGAACCTGGTGGACACCCTGAACGGTTCCGAGTTCACCGTCTTCGCCCCGGTGGATGACGCGTTTGCCAAGATCGACCCGGCAACCATCGACACCCTGAAGACCAACTCCGATCTGCTGACCAAGATCCTCACCTACCACGTGGTTCCCGGCCAGATCCTCCCGGACCAGATCGCCGGCACCCACAAGACCGTTGAGGGTCAGGACCTGACCGTGACCGGTTCGGGTAACGACCTCAAGGTTGGCGACGCCTCGGTCATCTGCGGTGGCGTCAAGACCGCCAACGCCACCGTGTACCTGGTGGACTCGGTGCTGATGCCCCCGATGTAATACCCCACAACCACAAAAGCCCGGTGATGAATATCACCGGGCTTTTGTGGTTGTTACTAGTTCTTGGGTTCTTCCGGGGCGTCCGGGATGGTGCGAATCGCGCCGGCACGCTTGGCCTCCTCGGCGGCGTCCAGCTCGGCCTTCTCGGCCTCCAGACGCTCGACAATCTCGGCGCGGTAGTTGACCCGACGGACCCGACGGACCATGTCGAAGATCAGCAGGAACGCAACCAGGATGATCCCGATCACCACCAGGAATCCGCCCACACCCGGGGTCACCAGGTTTTCGTCGGGGGTCGTGGGGCTGGGAACCGGCGAGGGGGTGGTCGCCAGGTTCACGATGATCGATGTCAGGCTCATGAGAGGTCCTCAATTCCGGCGAACAGGTCGCTTTCGGGGATGGTGGTGGGGACGACGCTGCGAGCAAGCTCGAAGTCCTCGTACGGCCACGCGCGACGCTGTAAATCATTATCCCAGAAGAAAAAGCCCGAGTCCGGCGGCACCTGGCAGGCGTGGGCGCGCAGGGCGGCATCGCGACGCTCGAAGAAGTCGCCCACCTCGACGTGGGTAGTGGCGCGATCGGGACGGTCGCTGATCCAGGCCATCCGCTCCTCAAGGGCCGCAAGCTCGTCGGGATCCGGGGATCCCGCGCGCAGCTCGGCTAGGTTGGCGCGCACCCGGGCGGGGTTGAAGATCTGATCGTAGTAGAGCTTGGAGATCTGCCAGGCCGGGCCCGCTTCGGGATAGCGGGTGGGGTCGGCGGCGGCCTCGAAGGCGTACTCGGCGATCTGGTTGGTGCGGATGTGGTCCGGGTGCGGATATCCACCGTTTTCGTCATAGGTGGTGATGACGTGCGGACGATACTCGCGGATCAGACGTACCAGCGGCTCGGCCGAGATCTCCAGCGGAATGGAGGCAAAGCTGCCCGGAGGCACCGTGCCGTCCTCGCTCGGCATGCCCGAGTCGTAATAGCCCAGCCAGCGGTGCTGGATGTCCAGGATCGAGGCGGCCTCGGCCATCTCCAGGCGGCGCAGACCCGGAAGATCGCGCTCCCCCAGCGCCTTGCGCTCGATGTACGGGTTCTGGATATCTCCGCGTTCGCCCCCGGTGCAGGAGACCACCATGACCTCGTACCCGCGATGGCGGTAGGAGGCGAGGGTTGCCGATCCCTTGCTGGACTCGTCGTCGGGGTGGGCGTGTACCGCCAGAAGTCGTGGTGCCACGGGTTGTTCTCTCCTCCGCTGAAATGGCCGGTTCGTCGGTCGGTGGATCACACACGGGTCCGGAAGCGACTAGCCTAGAATCAAGTGTACTAATGCTTTGAACGGGTGTGAGTTGATGAGTCTTCCCAGTGGCCAGGCCACCAGTGCTCCGGAGAGCGCTTTGGATCAGCGCTATGGACGTACCAAGCGCACCGGAAAGCGTGACCGCCGCATCCTGGTGATCGCCGCCGCCGCGTTTGCCGTGGTGCTCGGTGCCTGGGTGGTGTGGGGTGCGCTGGACGGCCCGAGCGCCTCACTGGAGTCCCGCGATACCGCGCATATCGTGATCGACGAACACAACGTTCAGATCACCTTCCAGGTCACCGCCCCCGAGAACACCCGGGTCGAGTGTGCACTCCAGGCCCTGGATCCGCAGTTCACCGTGGTGGGTTGGAAGATCATCGAGCTGGACCCGGCAACCGTGCCGGTTCGCCAGTTCACCCAGCACCTGAAGACGACCCAGTTGGCCACCACCGGCATCGTCAAGAACTGCTGGATTCCCGAAGCGTCATAATCGCCGCGTGTTCGCGCACACGGCTTGCGTTTAGTCTGGGGCTCCCCTAGGCTCAATCAAAACCCGCCATATCGCGGGTTGGTTCTTGGCGCCTCGACACTGTCGGGGCGCCCCTTTATGTATTGAGGAGTTCACGATGGCTGACGACACTCAGGTCTCGTTCCTGACCCAGGAAACCTTCGATCGGCTCGCCGCTGAATTGGAAGCACTCTCCACCACCGGTCGTGAGGAAATCGCCAAGCGTATCGAGGCCGCCCGCGAAGAGGGCGACCTCAAGGAAAACGGCGGCTACCACGCTGCCAAGGACGAGCAGGGCAAGCAGGAGGCGCGCATTCGCACGCTGACCGCGATGCTGCGCGACGCCGTCGTGGGCGAAGCCCCGCAGTCCAACGGCGTGGTTGAGCCCGGCACCGTCATCTCGGCAATCATCGCCGGGGACGAGGAGCGCTTCCTGCTGGGAAGCCGCGAGATCGCCGCAAACTCGGAGCTCGACGTCTACAGCGAGTCCAGCCCGCTGGGTGCCGCGATCATCGGTCTGAAGATCGGTGAGAAGACCACGTATCAGGCACCGAACGGCCGCGACATCTCGGTGGAAATCACCGGCGTAGACACCTACACCGGCGAATAAGCTCACCGGGCCGCCGAGCCCCACGGCCGGTCGCCACGAACAGAAGGCGGACATCCAGGATCTGGATGCCCGCCTTTTGCGTGCGTGTGGTTCCTAGCGGCGTGCCTCGGCATCGCCGATCCGCGGCTCGTAGCCGGCCTCTCGCAGGGTGTCGAGCACCAGATCGCGGTGCTCGGAGCCGCGGGTTTCGACGCTGATCTTGAGCTCAACCTGACCGATCTGCAGGCCGCTACCGTGACGGGTGTGCAGCACCTCGATCACGTTGGCGTTGGCGTGGGCGATCAGCTCGGAGATGCGCGCTAGCTGACCGGGGCGGTCCGGCAGCGGGATGCTCAGCGTCAGGTAGCGGTCCGAGGCCACCAGGCCGTGGCTGACCACGGTCTGCATGAGCATCGGATCGATGTTTCCGCCGGAGAGGATCACCACGGTGGGTCCGGTAGCCCGCACGTGCCCGGCGAGGATCGCCGCCACCCCCACGGCACCCGCGGGTTCCACCACGAGCTTGGCGCGCTCCAGGAGGACAACCAGGGCACGGGCGATGTCGTCCTCGGTGACAGTCACCACCTCGTCCACGAGTTCCTTGATGATCTCGAAGTTCAGCGCGCCCGGACGCGCGACGGCGATTCCGTCGGCGATGGTCGGGCTGGTCTTGATCGTGGTGACCTCGCCCGCCTCCAGCGACACCGGATACGGTGCCGAGTTGGCGGCCTGCACGCCGATCACCCGAATCTCGCGTCCCTCGGCGGCCGCGCGATGCTTGGCCGCGGCGGCAACACCGGAGATGAGGCCGCCCCCACCGATCGGCACGATGATGGTCTCGGCCTCGGGCACCTGATCAAAGATTTCCAGGCCCAGGGTGCCCTGTCCGGCGATCACGTCGGCGTGGTCAAAGGGCGGGATGAAAATTGCACCGGTCTGCTCGGCATATTCGGCGGCGGCGCGCAGCAGTTCCTCGACGCTGTGGCCGTCCAGGCGCACCTGGGCACCGTAGTTGCGGGTGGCCTGGAGCTTGGGCAGCGGCACACCCTTGGGCATGAAGATCGTAGCCCCGATGCCGAGCTCGCGGGCGGCGAGGGCGACCCCCTGCGCGTGGTTTCCGGCGGAGGCGGCGACCACACCTCGGGCGCGCTCCTCCTCGGTCAGCGCCGAGATGCGGTTGTAGGCGCCACGGATCTTGTACGATCCGGTGCGCTGCAGGTTTTCGCACTTCATGTGGACGGGGAACCCGAGGAGCTCGGCCAGAAAGCGCGAGGACTCCATCGGGGTGACCTCGGCGACGCGGCTGACAACCTCGCGGGCTGCCTCGAGTTCGGCCGGAGTGGGTCCGGGGATGGTGCTCATAACGTATTTCTCCCGGTGCGTAGACGCACCTAACTTCGTCAACAGGTTGGGTTAGCGTTCGCTGGGCTCATCCGAGCCCGGGGTCTTTTCCGTGGATGTATCGGCGGTTGCGGATACATCGCTCGGGACGGTCGCGGCATCGTCTTCACTCTGCTCGCGATTCTCCGACTCGGAATCGGCCCCGTCGGTAATGGCGGGGTCATCGCCGTCGTCACCGCCGTCGGAGCGGTCCCCGGCGGGTGGTGTACGCCAGCGTCCCCCGGCGATATAGCGCGTCATCTCGTTGACCACTGCCGCCAGCGGAACGGCGAAGAGCGCACCGGGGATCCCGGCCACCAGCGCACCGGCGGTCACCACGAGGACCACGGCGAGCGGGTGCAGCTTGACGGCGTTACCCATCAGTACCGGCTGAAGGATATGACCTTCAACCTGCTGCACCAACAGAATAACGATCAGCATGCCCAACGCCTGCCAGGGGCCGTTGTACACCAGCGCGAGGAAGACGGCGACGGTTCCGGTGAGGATCGCACCCACAAATGGGATGAAGGCACCGAGGAAAACGAGCACACCGATTGGAATGGCCATCGGCACGCCCAGGATGAAGGCACCGAGCGCGATTCCAATCGCATCAATCGCAGCCACCATGATCTGAGTGCGTGAGTAGCTGGCGAGTGCACGCCAGCCGTCCTGGCCGGCACCGTCGATGGCCGCGCGGGCGTTGCGCGGCATCAGGCGGACAACCCAGCGCCAGATGCCGGGTCCGTCCAGGAGGAAGAAGAGGAGGGAGAAGAGAGTCAGCAGGGCACCGGCGGCCACGTGACCCACGGTGGATCCGACCGAGAGAGCCCCGGTCCAGATCGCCTTATTGTTCTCCTTGATGATGTTCCAGAGCTGGCCCAGGTACTCGTTGATCTGGGTGTCATCGAGGTGCAGCGGCGAGACCTTGAGCCACTCGCGTAGCGACTGGTAGCCCGCAACCGCTCGGTCCTTGACCTCGCCCGATTGCGCCGAAATCTGCGTGATTGCCAGGTAGAACAGGCCCACCACCACGGCTATCGTGATCAGCAGGGTGATGATCGTGGCCAGCACGCGGGGCACATGCCATCGGCGCAGCAGGTTCTGCAGCGGCATCACCAGCGAGGCGATCAGGATTGCGATCAGGATCGGAATCACGATCAGGCGCAGCTCAACAATGGCCAGTACGGCCACCACGATGATCGCCACCAGGGCGAGTAGACGCCAGGACCAGGCACCGGCGATCCGAATACCGCGGGGCAGCGATTCGGTCACACTCTCGCTCGGCGCGGGAGCGCTCGCGCGCGATACGCCATCCGGCTTTACCGCCGGCTTGCGGTTTTCTCCAAGGTTTGACACAGGATCAGTCTAAGACCGTACATATGCTGATCCCAGCACCTATCCCCCGGAATCCTGGAATTCATATTCCACGCTCAGACTCGCCGCATTTTTCCGCGGTTTCGCCGAGGGCGGAGCGCCCCGTGCGTGCCGCCCGCTCCGTGAGCCTCGACGGAGGGTGGTTCTCATGGCATGACGGTAGTCGGATGCGACGCGGCAACCCCGTAAGGGGTGCGCCTAGAGTCCCAGCTGAGTGTTGAAGAGCGTGTTGTCCCAGAACAGGATTTCCTGGGCGATGCGTCCGTTCTCCCAGCGGGCGAACGTGGCCATCTGCAGTTCCAGCCGCTTTCCGGTGGGTTCAATCCGGGTGCCGTCGGGGAGAATCATCGGCGCGGTGAAGGTGCCCGCGGTCACTCCGATCACCGCAGTCCAGTCCCCCTGAGCGACCTTGATCGGATGCGAAAGCACCCGGGCATCCGGCATGAACGACACCATAAGCTGCATGTCTCCCACGTGGGCATCGAGGTCGTGCACGGCGGTGCCGTCGGGCATCACCACGTCGGGTGCGGCGGAGTGCAGGTCTCGAAAGAGCGACCAGTCGTGGGTGCTGTAGGCGTCGAAGTCCATCCGGTCAAACAGCTCGGTGTTTTTCGCCGCGAGTTCCTTTTCCGCACGCAGCTCGGCCAGCTCAGCTTCGAGTGCGGCGATGCGGGCGATGGCGGTTTCCAGGTCGGACATGGTTCCCCTCTCCTTCTGCCGCCCCGAAGCGTCTCGGGACGGCGATCTGGATTCAGCCTACGTCCGGATCACGCCCGCAGTTATTAAATTCGGATAACAACTCGGAATTAGTGAGGCGTTCGGAAATAGCCCAAAATAGTCCCGGTCGCCTGGTCGGAATACTCACGGGGCGACCTGAACCCCGAAACGCTCGATCATGAGCCGCCAGGCCTCGACATCACTCAGGTCAAAAATATCGGCGGCTTCGCGGGGACTCGCACTGCGGGTGCGCACCCGGCACCCCGCCACACGCGTGCGAGGTTCAGTGGGTGGTACTCCGAAGGTTTGGGGCGAGAATTATCGATTCATTCACGCGCCCCAAAAACTCCTTCGCGCAGTGCATAACGCAAATACTAGCGACGGTTCGCCGAGATTCCTGGCGGGGCCATCGCAGCGACCTCCACCGCCGGACAACGCGCTACGTGTAAATATCTGATCTATGCCCGAGATCGAGAGCAATGATTACGAAGCGGCCCCGATCAAAGTCGAGCACAATTCGATAGTCTCCAACCCGATATCTCCAGAAACCTGTCAGCGGACCGGATAAGGCCTTACACGCATCCCACGGTTCCTGCGCCGCGGCTAAGCGCACCAACGCATCTCGAATGCGACGAGCAACCTGCCGATCGAGTTTCCGCAAGGATCGTTCGGCACGCTGGGATAGTTCGATCTCCCATCCCACCATCGCCCCCTAACGCCGCTACACAAGCGGATTGCAGGTGATCAGTCAAGCGCGTCTTCTTCATACTCCTGCATTCGACGCGATTCAGTCGAGCTCGATTTCCTCCATGACCGCGTTTAGCGAGCGAGTGCGCGCGTCACCACGACGGATTTGCTCGGCCTCACTACGCAGCGTGTACGCATACTCTAAAGCAGCCAGTTGCTCGACCACCGCTTCACGAACATAAAACGCCACGGGCCGGCCGGTGGACGCGGCGAGCGCATCCAAGCGGGCTTTGATTTCAGCGGGAAGACGCACGCTGAGAACGTCTGTAGACATGTATACATCATCTCACAGGTAGCCAGGTTTCGGCGAGAAAGATGCTTGCCTCGTCACATTGGACGCCACCGTTCATACGTTGTGGCCATGGCGAATCCGCTCGGAACCGATCAACGCGGCCAGCGCGCGCTCCACCTCGGCGCGCTTGCTAGTCCGAATCGCCAGCGAGGGCAGGTGTCGCTGCCGATCACGGTTTCCCTCCACGGAAGCCGGGCTCAGAGCCAGCACCGGCATCGAATAAAACGGTACGGAATCGAATACACCCTCGAGGAGGGCGGTACGCAGGGGCACACAGGAGAACCAATCGATCGCCGCAAGATCGTACCTCCGAGTGCGCCAAAACTGGCGAACCACGAGGACCGAACCATCCAAATAAAGTCCCATCAGGGCGGACCGGATGATGACCGTGGCCAGGAGCACAATCAAGACACCTCGAAAAGCCAATGCGGCGAGGGTTGTATCCGCGACGATTCCGGAGGCGACGCCCAGCAGGAGCAGCCCGGGAATCGGCACCGCCCACAGCAGTGTCCAGGCGTTCGTGTGTCTGATTTTTCTCATGTCAGGATTCACCATAGTGGGCGCGCTCCGAGGAACCCGATTCGGGCTCGCGGGCCGGGTGGCTTCGTGCATGTCATGTCCAATGGATTCGGGGATAACGGTGATCGTATCGGGTATCGGGACGGCGGACGGAGCAACTCGCCCGTCCGGATTTACCAGATGGATTCGACGGTTTCGATGCGCACCAGGGCGCAGACGATCCGCAGCGGAAGGTCGGGTCCCGAGCCGAGGGCCCGCAGGCGCACCCCGGAGGAGGGAACCCCGAGGGGCACAATCACGAGGCTCACGCCCACGTCCCCGCTCAGCGCGGAGAACAGTGCCAGAAGCCCCAGGTTCTCGGGCCGGGTCCGGCGCAGCCGCCGACTGAGCAACGTCCACCATCCGTACTCTCGCGCCAAGTTTTTCAGGGTGAGCATCGTCTCGCGGGTGAGATAGTTCTCGTCCAAGAGGGTGATGTCTTCGCGGCCCAGGTGTAGGGATCCGTCCGGCAGCATGCGCGTAGACCGGGTCAACGCGAGGGCGAGTCCTCGTTCCTGGAGCACTCCGGACACCCGCCGAATCGACGGCTCCCGGAAGAGAAGCATGCGCGCGGACACCCGGTGCCTGATGCACAGCAGTCCGAGGCTTTGATAGAGCGCCAGCACGCTACCTCGATGCGGCAGAACCCCGGCGGCAACCGTCTCCATCCGTGGCAGCAAGGCCGGTTCCACCCCGAGTCCGCGCTCCCCTGCCCGGCGCCGCCTTGTGAGTTCGGTCCAGGTGCGATGGTTCGGATCAAATTCGGTCACGATTTCCCGAGCCAGGGCATCGGCGCGTGCGCCGCTCAGGTCGGTAAACCTCTCGCCAAGCTCCTCATCCGGGTTCAGCTGACGGACGGTTAGCGAGTCGCGTTCGGGGCTCACCCGGTTCCAGCTCGCACCCGGATTTCCGACGGTCAGGACCGCTCGAACCGGGCTTCCATAACGAGACTCGCCGCCGTAGCGCATCGAGACCCGGAGCGGATCGGCATCGGATCGCCACAGGTTCGAACACACCAGCGCCACCCGAGCCACCGCACGCTGACTGGACCGAGGACGCACATCGAAATGAACATCTCGCCGACCGGGTCCGTAGTCGAGCACAATCCGGTCGACCCACCACGAGCCGTGAACCATCCAGGTCACATTCGTCCTGCGCACCAAGATCTCCGCCACCTCGGCGGTCCGAACCACGCGCACTACGGGCAGATTCACCACCACGATGTGGCGGGGACCCATATAGGTACCGATCGTCAAAAAATACAGCAGGCCACATGACACGAACACGAACGCACCGATGTCGACGGCACGCGAGTACTGAGCGGTCAGAATGCCACCGACCCCGCACACCGCCAGGAACAGAAACAAAATCAACTGTTCACCGCGCGCGGCGGCACCGGTTCCGGCCAGCTTTCGCACCCGCGTCACTCTCAGGAAGCGCGCTTTCGGCATCGTACTCACAGGCTAAACATAGCGGGTTTTATTCATTCGTCGCGGGCAACGTCGACACGAGTACCCGTTCGCCGAGCCACGCCAGAAAATCCGTCCGAAGCCCGTCAAGACCCAGTGCCGCTGGGCGATGCAGCCCCACACTCACCGAACGCGACGGTGCCGTGCTCGGCGCTCACCATCCGCCACCGTGGGCGAGCCAGATCGGCTGGGGAATCCACCGAGACTCTGCAAAATTTCGGGGCCGCGAACTCGCCGGAAAACCGGTGAGTTGAATCTCCGCGTCCGCCCGTTAGTGTCAACAATCACCAGCGTTCGCGGAAAAAACCCGAGCACCCACTCATCCGTGGAGATAAACAGCAGCGGCTCGTAGCTCTTATGGCTAATCTCGGCAATCGACTCCTTGCTCAGGCGAGTAACGCGAAAGATACCCACCACCAGGATTTCTGTCGCCGAAACGTAGAGCCCCGTAAAGATAATGATCGCTAGGCACCAGACCCCCGTTCCCATCAGCAGAATGAGCCCCCACAGCGGCGGGACGTTCCCGGTGGAAATCGGCATCAACGAGGCGAGCGGGATAATCCCCACACAGATTGCCATCACCCGCGAAAAGGTGGCGGAGTGCGGTACTCGACGCATGGGGATACTCCTCAATTCTCTAAAGTGACCTTTGATGATCCCACACTGCGCGGACGAACCCACAGACCCACGGGAAGGGCACAAAAATAGCGAT
Source organism: Mycetocola sp. BIGb0189 (assembly GCF_024810155.1). Classification (NCBI taxonomy): domain Bacteria; kingdom Bacillati; phylum Actinomycetota; class Actinomycetes; order Micrococcales; family Microbacteriaceae; genus Mycetocola; species Mycetocola sp. BIGb0189. Next base: position 119,628 of record NZ_JANUED010000002.1, on the reverse strand, counting down.
GATCCGGAGAAAAATCGCCGGACCAGCTCCGTACAGCACAGCCCCATGTTTAGAACTGCACGCCCACCTTCTGAAGGCGGGCAATCCGATCGTTGATCGGCAGGCTCGGCCGAAAGCGCGTATACACACTGTCGCCCCTGAACGGGTTGGAAATCCAAGGTGCACCATCAAGGGTATTACCGCTGAATCGAACGTCCATAAACGTCGAGCTTGACCAACGAACTAGCCAAGAGATCGAGACTTTACCAGTTAGGTACGTAATCCGTTTTCTAATCATCGGAGTCAGAACTTCGATGTTTTGTTCGCCATTTCTTGGATATCCACAACCAAAATTTTCCAAATTTGACGGGCTTTCGTGATATTAATGTGGGCCACCCGATCTCCCTCCGCAAGTGCTCGATTAGAGCATCATTCGGTTCTATCCATTCGACATTCCAGTCTTCAACACAGGAAAAGAAATCTGATTCTCGATCCAGATACATGTCACCAGGAACATCCACATAGGGAGAGGGATGAACTACTAATGTGTAGTATCCGTGAATTGTCTCAGGGTAAGCGTAAACATACCGTCCAGAATAGGGGCCCCTGCGTATTAGGCCATACCGTCCTTGCTCCCCCCAAAACGCTGAGTTCCGATAACTAAATTGAGAATTTGTCAACGAGGCCACCTTTTATTCAAGACCTTCGAATCTCCGTCGTAGATGTAGTCCGGCGAACCTCCACCACCGGAAAACCCATATCAGTGCACGTCCGGAGTATCACCGAGCTTGACCGCCGATCGCTGCACGATGCGCTTCGTCACATTGCTCGTATAGGTCAACTGGGTGCCATCAGCGAGAACCTTCTTGGTGTAACGATCCTCCGAGTCATACGACGCTCAAACCCATGCGACGGCACTTCGGTCACTGCGCCAGCAAGTGCACTGTAAGGACGCGAAACAATGCTGCATCGATCTCCACCGATTTCAAACAAGTTCAAGCCACCAAGGAAACGATTATGTTGCGCTAACAAAGGGTCCAATTTAGAGCCAACGTTCAAGCGACGCTCTCAGAACTCGAGAATTCTCCCTTGTCCCAGAGTTTTCACTGATTTCCTTCCAGAGGCCCATAACGCCCAAATCACCAGCAACCTGACTTAACTGAGAACGCATATCCCGGCTAATTTCCCAGCCTCTAATGGCTCTAGATACAGCCAGTAGAAAAATCGCTTTAACGCTTTCATCTAAATTCAATCGTGAAGAATTAAGCGCAGCATTACAACTAGTTTCGAGTTGACGACGCTCTAACTCATCGACCCATCCCAGGGCATATACGCGATCCACCGCGCAGGTATCGATAGGAGTTAACTCCGACAATGCAATAATCTCAGACGGCGTAGGAATTACTGAAAATTGGATCTGCTTAGGCGGGAAAATCGACCTAATACGGTCGCGAACGATTGCATAGATAATTGAGACTGCTCCTAAGAGCACACCGAGGAGCAAGCCGCCAAATATCAATATAGATACCGCGTACTTGTCTGCGAATTCCCATAAACCTGACATGTTTAACGAATTCTCCGTTTATCTTTATCACTTGAGGAAGCTACTAACGTGATCGCCACAAATACCGCAAATACCTGAAGCCAAACCCGACCTTGCCCATTGAACCATACCGTTGCTGTTCAAACGGAGCTTTACGCGGGAGCAATCCAAACATCTTACGAGTAGTAAATTTGACCCCTACAGTTTTCAGCGAGGCACGAGAGAACGAGTTCATCGAGTGCAATTTTGTATATTGACGAGCAAGCATCCCGCCCACGCCACCAATTTTCAATCCGTCTAATGTGCCTTCTGCCATTGCAGATACGTATCCGCCCACGGATCTTTGCGATTTGGGTGTATTTACACGATAGTTCAGCGCAGCAAGGCCACCTCCAACAACTACACCAGCCACAATTGCGCACCCAATTCCCGCCGTTGCCGCACACAAAGCACCAACAGCCAAAGTCGTAACTACACCCCTAACAAATCCGTTCGCCAAGGCCGCTTTCGCTGAACCAACCGGGTCCGAAACAACTTTCTTAACGATATTTCCAACATTGCCCACCAAATCAGCGAAGAATCCGCCGCCCTTAGGTTCTTTTTTCTGCCCGTCCAAATCATCAAAGTTAATCGGATCATTCGGATACACATAGTCGTTATCCACGCCGCCCTCGACCGGGTCCACCGAGAGGAAGCGGCCCAGCGCCGGGACGTACTGACGTGCGCCCATCTCCACGGTTTCGATCGAGCCCGCGTGCTCGGTGAGCTTCTGGTTTCCTCCCACCCAGCCATAGTCCGCATTTCCCGGCAGGTTATCCGGCAGCGCGGCAGCTGCGGCAATCGTGCCCGGAACACCGGTCACCGGATCGATCACCTGACCAAACGGATCATATGCACGACGCGCTCCCTCGCGGGCACCCGCCGCATCCGTGGTCACCATCACGTCACCATGCTGGTTCGAGAACGACCAGGAAGCAGACCCATCCGGACGCGCATTCACGATCACGCTACCGAAGGTCGACACCGTCTTGTTCAGGACGTTTGAGTCACCGTCATAGATGTAATCCGGAGAATCCCCGCTGCCGGAGAATCCGTACCCCTGCACATCCGGAGTACCACCGGGCTTGACCTCAGAACGCTGCACGATGCGGTTTGTCACATCTCGCTTATAGGTCACCTGGGTGCCATCGGCGAGAACCTTCTTGGTGTGACGATCCTCCGAGTCATACGACAGCGTCTGATCTGCCAGCACCGTGGTGTTGCCATGGGCGTCATAACCCACCGAGGCAAGCCCCGCGTTGACCGGGTTGGCCCCGGCAAACGCTCCGGTCACCATGGATGCCAACAGGCGATCGGCAGCATCGTGATAGTAGGTCGTGGACTGTGTGCCCGCGCCCGGAACCGTGATCGATGCCGAGGTTCGGTTGCCGTTCAGTCCGGCGTTGGTCACCGCGCTTGCGGGACCACCGATGGTGGCACCGAAACCGTACTCGAACACCGAGTCACCAATATCCGCACGGACCAGGCGTCCGGCACCGTCATAGCGGTACTTCGACACCAGGGTCTCGGCACCATCCACCAGGGTGGTGCCCAGAATACGGCCCGACTGCGAACGGACCACGGACTCACGAATCACGCTGCCATCGGCAAAGCCCCAGTCCTGAGACAGCGCCGCACCGGCCGGATCACGCACGATGTTCGAGAGGGTCGCCCCGTTCCCCGACTTGTCCGGACCGGAGGGGAAGGTCACGCGAGTCAGCTCACCGCGGTCATACTCGGCGGTGGCCATCAGCTTGCCATCCACGGTGAGCGTCAGCGGCTTACCGTCCAGATCGTAGGTCATCTGCTCTACCGAGGCGGCACCCGAAGGCGGAGCAACGGTGGACTTGGTGACCTGGCCCAGAATGTTGTACTCCACCGTGGTGGTGGTTCCCCACACATCGACGTAGGTCAACAGCCGTCCCAGCAGGTCCGTGGTGGTGGTGATCCGACCGGCCGAATCCTCCGACCAGCTCGTCAGCGGGTTGCCGTCTGCCGCATACGTGTTGGTTACCGTGCGCGCCGGGGAATCCCCATACGCCGGGTACTTCACCGTGGCCACGCGTCCACGGGCGTCAAAGTTCGTGCAGCTCCAGCCTGCATCGCCCGAGCGCTTTGAGCCCACGGTGCGACCAAACACGTCGTACGCATACTGCGTCACCACCGCGGATCCGATCGCCGGGGTCGGCCCGGTCGAGGATTTCAACGCACCAAACTGCGGCGTGTTCGCGGCCACCCCACAGACCTCGCCGCCGAACGCCTGCGACAGCGTCTCGAGCGGTCCAAAGTAGGCGAAGGTTGCACCGTTGGTGGAGGCCGGCTTGTTAGCGGCGGTTGCCGCCGGCAGCGTCTTCAACGTACGACGCTGGTATCCGGCACCGGTCGCCTCAAAGCCTGTCGTGGTGGTGAGCTTGAGACCGTTCGGGTCGATCGTCGAGCTAGTCTCACCGCCCAGCCACGGCTCGGCATACTTCGAGGAGGTCTCCATCGAGGTGGGGGCGGTCAGCCCGGTGATGCTGCTCGACTTGGGCAGCGCGTCATCGGTCTTGGTGCCGGTCACCAGGCCGTAGTCCGGCGTGAGCTGGCTACCGGGAATCGTGACAAAGTCCGCCGCCCCGGGGGCCTTCCACTGCAGGTCAAAACTTGCAAAAGAGAGCCCCTGGAAATAGTCCACACGAATGCGCTTGGTTGCCCCGGAGGTCGGAATCTGAATCGTGCCGCCCAACGAGGGCTTTACACTCTGATCCACCCAGTTGCTGTCCACCAGGAAGTCATCAATGAAGATACGGGTACCGTCATCAGCCACCGTGCGCAGCTGATAGTCGCCGGCATTCGGGAAGGCGATGACACCGGTCATCCGCATCGACCAGTTGACTGATTCCACGCCGGTGACCGGCGGCGTGGTGTTCCAGTTGCGCTTCATCGCCCCGGAATCGTCACCGATCCCCAGTCCGAATCCCACCGGGAGTCCCGCCTGGAATCGGTTGTTGAAGTAGGCGACGTTGAGTCCCCGCAGGTTCTCGTCATAGCTGGTGCTGGCGTGCTGCGGCAGAATCGCACAGTTTGCCAGGGGCTTCCTGTCCGCACCAAAGCAGGCCTCGGGTGCCGGCCCAAAACTGTCAGTCGGGCGGTTCTGAGCGTCGTAAATTGTGGTCGATTTGCGACCACGCGAATCGGTAGCGGACAGCACCTGATCGCGCTGGTTCCACTCCTGCTTCCCGCTGAGACCCATCGCCGAGGTGTCGGACAACGCCCGCCAGGCAGGATCGAACGTAACCGTCCGTGCATGCCCGTTGGAGGGTGCCACGTTTGGTACCGTCAGACCCGACTGATCTACGAAGGTCGTCTGATTCGCCGCATAGGTTACCGTGGTCTTGGGCTGCTGCCCCGCGGTGACACCGTCGGGCGAGGGAAGGGTCACACTGGTGCCCCGGCCCTGTGCATCGTAGGCAATCGAAATGCGGTTCTGGACGGTGGGCTGACGGCTCGCGTCGGCGAGCAGCCAGTCATTGAGGTCGGCACCACGAATGACCGTGAGTCGTCCGCTGGCATCGTATTCGAACGAAGCCACCTCATCGCCCGGATCCACGATGCGAGCCAGGCGGCCGGCCGCGTCATAGAACAGCTGAGTCGTGTCATTGGTGCCGGCCACGTGACCGGGGTACACGATGCGGCACAGCATGCCCGCGGGGGCCGCGGAGAAGCCCGAGGGCACCACACAGGCGTCTGCGGACCCACCGGTGTCGGCACCTGAGAGGCCCACATCCGAGGCCTTATCCCCCGCATAGGCAAACACCACCGAGCGAGCGAAGGTATTCCCGCTCTTGGAGAGCGGGTCCGAGATGCGGGTGACCTGGCCGGTACCCGGGCGGTTTTCAACTACCGGGGTCGCGGGCTTAAGAGCATCGCCGGGCGCAATCGTGTTGGCCACGTTGCCGGAGGCGTCAAACAGGGTTACCGCACCGGATTCATCGGTGAAGCTCACCTTTCCGGTGGCGTCCAGTGCCACCACTCCGTACTCCCCCTCCGGCGGCGCATAACCACCGGTCGAGGTCTTGCCATAGCTGTGGGTGGCACCCGACACGTCGGTCAGGATGACCGCACTCTCGGTCACTCGGACGGAGGAGAAACCACTCGCATCGCCGGCCAACGGTGCCGAGGATCCCCAACCCGCGGGCAGGGTCTGCACCGAGGTCGTAAACCAGTCCGGCGGCACAATAAAGGCGGCGCCGTTGTCCTTCTTAGCCCAGAGAATGATCTTGGCAAAGTTTGTGCTGTCGAAGTATTCCACCTCGATCGGCACCGGGTTCCCGGTCAGCGCACGCGGCGCTGCCCAGTCGATACCCGCATCGTGGCGGTTCAAGCCCCACTTGTCCAGCAGGATCGCGCGGTCCACGGTCAGACGCGAGCCGTCATCACGGTGCAGACCAAAGGTGTAGTTGCCGGCGGACGGAGGGGTAATGAAACCGGTCCAGCGTGCGCCGAACTTATCGGTCGGAACCGACGGCCCCGGCGATCCCTCGCCCCAGTCGAAGGACACCTGCGGGTCGGTGCGCACGAGGACTCGCTCGCCCTCGCTGAGCTTCGGGTAAGGGTTGTCCTTCCAGACCTTGGTCAGGTCGAAGTACTCACCCTTGAGTCCGCGGTTGTTGGCCTTCAGCGAGTTATAGCTGAAGGTCATCCCCATCGGGCCGCCGAGGGTCTGCACGGTCGGGGAATCAAAACCGACACTCACGTTACCGTTGGCGAGGTTCAGCGACACCGGTCCCACCGACTGCGACGGTGAGGGACCACCCGCGCCGATGCGCTGGTTCACGGTAATCGCATTAGTCCAGAACGGCTGGTATTCGTCGTTGCCGTGCTTCACCAGCACCGACCAGAAGTAGCGGTCACCGTCCTGGAGGCTTCCCGAGGGAGCGGTCCAGGTCGGGTCGTTGAGCCAGCCAGAATTCAGCACCTGACCGGTCACGCCATCGGCACCGGTGGACACCCGGAACCAGTACTTGGTATCGGCGGTCGCATTGGGATGCTTCACCGCGGTAAAAGTGGGAGTGGTCGTGGTGAGAACCGTCCCGTCCAGCGGGGTTGCGGTGTCTCGCGGCGGGATCGGGGCTGCACTCGTGGTGAAGGACCAGGTGGCACTACCGCGGGCGGTGGGGACGTTGAAGAGTCCGTCGTAGCCGTCGCGAACGTAGGCCTTCCAGTAGTACTTCTTGCCGGCCACCAGTTTGAACTGGGGAACCTTCACGTTGTCCTGTCCGATCCAACCCGAATCCCAGAGGATGTTCACCTCGGGGTTGGGGTTCTCGGAAATACGGAAGAACCAGTTCAGACCGGTACTCTCGGGGTCGGTGTATCCGCTCACCCTGAGCGTCGGCGTCACCGATCCGTTGCCGCCATTGGTCGGCGAGGGCGCGTCCCGGCTTCCGGTGGTCGGGTAGTCCTTCCAATACACGTACATTGCGGTGCTCAGACCCTTATACGTATAGGTGCCCGACTGTTCGTGACCCGAAAGCATCAGATACGGATCGTTGTTACTCGACCGAACCCACCAGGCCACGGCCTCACTCAGGCGGTTGTCCCGAGCGGAAACTTCGGTGCCCATCGTCATGCCGGCAAGCTCGGAGCCCGCACCGTTATAGGAAAACGAGCTGGCGTGGCGCAGAACTCCGGGATAGACGTTCGCCGTTCCCTTGGCAAGCCCGGCGGCAAGCTGCACGTCCACAATCTGCTTCCCGAACCAGGGAGCCATGTTGTAGTGCACAACGGAGCGCCAGTAGGTGTCGCGGTTGCCGTCACGGGAGTTGCCGACGTTGATGGCACCGCTTACAGATACACCGTCGGAGCGGTACGCAATCGCGTTATCGGTTCCGGTTTGCGCGGTGGGGTCGACCGTGATCGGGAATACCCGCTCCTTGGCGTTCAGCCACTTCTTATCTCCGGTCAGGGTGATTGTCCAATCCGATCCCGAGCCCTCAACGGAGACCTTCAACGGCTGGCTTTCGGGTTCGCGAACACCCTCCTCCCCCGAGGCGTCCCAGACCATCGGGGTGGGCACGAAGAAGACTTTTCGGTCCTCGTCATCGGTGAAGTTCACCGAGCCGGTTTCATCGAGGGCGAGCTTCAGCCCACCGGAATTGACCTTCCACGACCACTCGGCGTTACCGATGGCCTTCTTCGTGTCCAGGAGCAGTAGTTCCTTAACCGTGCCCTCGGTCACCTCATAGCGCAGCTCGGTGTCGGTCAGTACGCCGGGGTAGGCAATGGTGTTCTTTTCGCCCCAGGGGGCGAGGTTACGGTTGGCGCGAGCGTTCTTCGCTCCCTCGAGCGCAAACGAGACGGTGTGTCCATCCTTGGTCACCGTGTAGGGATTCTTGTCATCGGCGTGCTCGGCGAAGGTGGGCGCCAGGGGGTGGCGCTTTGCCTTCGAGGATCCGAATCCAAGCGCCCCGCCAAATCCGTCGCCGGAGATGCTGGTTTCCACCGGCTCAAAGTTTCCAGGCTTGGTCTCTACGTTGAGCGGCTCCTGAGAAACCTCCGATACCTTGAGACCGTCCTTGGTCTCATAGACGTTCTCAAATTCGGAACGACTCAGGAGTTTGGCATCCTCAGGCACGAACGGCTTTTCTTCGGTATCACCTGGGGTCAGGGTCTGAGCGGGTTTCGGCTCCGCATCACCCTCGCCCGGCGCATCGCTAAAGTCGCCCGTGGGCATCGTGCCCGGGGTCACATCGGGAGCCGGCGCGCTCGGCGCGGGCAACTCGTCCACCTCGCGGGTGGTGACGGTTTCATCGGCGTGTGCCGCCTGAATGTCAAACGGGACCAGAACCCCCGCGACTACCGCAAAAGAAACAACAGCAATGAGTGCCCGGAACCAGTGCCGGTCAACGCGTAAAGACACGCAGAAATCCCCCAGTAAATGACGCCCCGAAATAGGGCACGGTTGAAATTACTGGTAAAAACCTGTGAATGACAAGCTCAACACGCATTCTGTGGTAACCCCCAAAGCGGGGGTGTTTTTACTCTCGAGCGTGTCCCGAATTCTCCGCGGACTATCGGCCAGAGATACCCCTCAATTCATAAAAACACCGATGGCCCGGAGAAACTCTCCGGGCCATCGGTGTTGTGGGGAGGGGTTAGAACTCCCCACCCATCTTTTGCAGACGGGCGATCCGATCGGGGATCGGCGGGTGGGTGCTGAAGAGCTTGGCCGCACCGCCGGACTTGAGCGGGTTGGAAATCCACAGGTGCGCCATCGAAGAGTTCTGACGCTGCATCGGGCGTCCATAGGCGTCGAGCTTGGCCAGCGCGCTGGCCAGGGCGTCGGGATGCCGGGTGGTCATCGCACCGGTGGCATCAGCCAGGTACTCGCGCTGACGCGAGACGCTCAGCTGAATCAGGCTCGCCAGCAGCGGGGCGACCAGCATGGCAACCAGTCCGATGATCATGACCACCGGGTTGTTGCCGCCGCCGTTGTTGTTATTGTCGTTGCGACCGCCGCTCAGGCCACCCCAGAAGGCCATCCGCATGAAGATGTCGGAGATGAATCCGATCACCACCACCAGGGCGAACACGATCATCGAGACCCGGATGTCGTAGTTGCGCACGTGACCCAGCTCATGGGCCATGACGCCCTCCAGCTCGGCGTCGGTCATGATCTCCAGCAGCCCGGTGGTTGCGGCCACCGAGGCGTGCTGCGGATCGCGGCCGGTCGCAAACGCGTTGGGGGCAGGGTCGTCGATCAGATACACATCCGGCATCGGGGTACCCGTGGTGATCGCCAGGTTCTCCACGATCCGATACAGCCGAGGCTCATCGGCCAGGCTGATCTGACGTCCGCCACTGATCGTGAGGGCCTGACGCGAACCCATGAAGTACTGGAAGATCGCAAACGCGGCACCGCCGATCAGGATGCCGACGGTGATCGTGGGGCTGTGATTCAGGTACCCTACCAGCCATCCCAGCGCGCCGATGATCAAGATAAACAGGATCATGATGATGACCGTGTTGATCTTGTTTTCGCGTATAGCTCGATACATGTATTGCGGGGAAAACTAGAACTGAATGCGCGGCGGCTCGGCGATGGCCGCGGCGTCGGCAACCTCGAAGAACTCACGCTCGGTGAAGCCCAGGTTACGCGCAAACAGGTTGTTCGGGAACACCTGGATCTTGGTGTTGAGCTCACGCACTCCACCGTTGTAGAAGCGACGCGAGGCCTGCACCTTGTTCTCGGTGTCTACCAGCTCGCCCTGAAGCTGAAGGTAGTTCTGGTTGGCCTGCAGCTGCGGGTAGGCCTCGGCCACGGCAAAGACCGACTTCAGCGCCGACTGCAGGTGGTTCTCGGCGGCGGAGGCCTCGGCCGGGCCCTGAGCACTCAGGGTTTCCGAGCGGGCGCGGGTAACCGCCTCGAAGACGCTCTTCTCGTGCGAGGCATAGCCCTTGACGGTCTCAACCAGGTTCGGGATCAGGTCTGCACGGCGCTTGAGCTGCACGGTGATGTCGCTCCAGGCCTCATCGACCCGAACCTTGAGTGCCACCAGCGAGTTATAGGTCGACCAGAGGTAGATGCCGATCACGACGACAAGCGCAACCACGATCAGGACGGGAATAAGCCAAGATGGCACGGTGTGACCTTCCAAAGTTTGAATGATATTCGTACTGAATACCCAGTGTACGCGCCCGGGTGATTCTCGGCTTCCCCGCGTCACCACCCGGCACCCAATTCGCAGGAATGTGTGGGCGGATGTCGGAAATCTTTGACAAAGCCCGATTTTTTGCATGGAATAGAGGGACCGTGCATTCCGTTCCGAGGAAGTTCCCCGTCCCGGTTGCTGCTGTGCTCTGCCTGGCCGCGATCACGTTGAGCGTGCTCGTGAGCGCCCAGATCCCCGCATCCGCCGAGCCCGCACAGCCGGCTTCGGGCTCATCGACGAGTGCTCCCTCCAGCCCCGATCCCTCCGTTCGACCCACCATTTCGGCACCCGCCGCCGGCGATGTGATCGGTCGCGCGAGCACCACGGTCCGAGGAGCGGCGGCTCCCGGCGCCTCGCTGACGGTGCTGGCCGACGGTAAATCGGTCTGCACCACCAATGCCGGCACCGACGGCAGCTACACCTGCCAGTTGTCGGGCCTGACCACCTCCCCGTCGGTGACACTGGTCACCCGTGACAATGGCGCAAGCTCGGGGGCTCCCGACTCGGCCTCGGTGGTGTTTGCCGTGGTCACCCCACCCACCATTTCCAGCGATTCGGGTTCGGCCAAGGTTGGGCTGATTCAGGGCACCGGATATCCGGGGGCCACGGTCAAACTCACGGTGACCGGCGTCGGTTCCTGGGACGTGCAGGTGGCCCAGTCCGGACGCTGGGCACAGTCGCTGCCGCTCCAACTGCACGGCACCTATTCGATGAGCGCAACCCAGCGCACGTCCTTCAGCGGCACCACCTCATCGGATCCCAGCCCCACGATCTCGCTGGTGGTGGATACCACCCCGCCGCCCGCTCCCACGATCACCTCCCCCGCGGCGGGCAGCGCCCTCACCTCCCGCACCACCTTCGCCGGTGGCGGAGAAAACGGCGCAACGGTGACCGTGTATGCCGTTCCCGATGCCGGCGGCGACGCGGTGCTGTGTTCGGCCCCCGTGACGGCCAGCCACTGGAGCTGCGCGGCCGAGGTCCCCGCCAGTGGACCAGCAACCCTGATCGCCTATCAAACCGATGCCTCGGGGAACCCCGGCGACACCAGCACACCGATTCGAATCGTCTTTGGCGCAAACCCCGGCGGCACCATTCCCCCGCCTCCGACAGCACCGGGAACCGGTCAGGATCCAGGGCGGGGCCAGGGCACCACGCCGGAGCCCGGTCATTCGGCGACCCCGCCGGCGACGCCGACCCCCAGCAATCCGCCCGGTTCCGCCGCTCCCCCGCAGCCGCCCACCGGCGGCGGCGAGGCGGGTCCGGCAACTCCGGTGCGTCCCTGGGACTGGGACGCCCGCTCGGCATTCACCCACGCGGTAGCACCGGTTCTCGGGCCCACGGCCGCCTCCGGATGGATCGGCGCGTTCCTCCTCGCCCTCGCGGTGATCGCGCTGGTTCTAATCCCCGCCCGCTTCCTCGCCGGGGGCTTCCGCTCCCGCGGACCGCTCCGGTTCACCGGGCGTAACCGGGAACGCCCGGAGCCCGAGGATCCCGACGGAGCGCTCTCGGTGCGTCATCCCATCCTCGCCGGCGCCGTCCTGGTTCTGGTGCTGGGACTCGTGGTGGTCTTTGCGATGCCGCTGCGCCAGGACGCCGCCCAGCTGCGCCTGTTTGGTGCCGCGGTGATCGCGCTGATCTTTGTGAACACGGCCGCCTCGATCCTCCCGGTCCTGCTGAGTACCCGGCGATTTGGCGGAACCGCCACGGTGACCGTCGCCCCCCGCTACCTGGGCGCGGCAATCGCCGCCTCGGTGGTGTCGCGGATGCTCGGAATGGAACCCGCACTGGTATTTGGCATCGCATTCGCGGTGACCCTGGTCCCCGAGGCCGTCCGTGCCCAGCGCGCGGGGGCCGCGGCGCTGCGCGTCTTCAGCGTGTTTGGGCTGGGGATTGCCGGGTGGATCGCGTCCAGTCTGCTTGGCTCCCCCACCGGTATCGCCGGGTCCTTCCTCGCCGAGGTCGCCAATGTCACGGCGATGGCGGGCATCGGGTCGGCGGCGATCCTCCTGATTCCGCTTGGGCAGACCAGCGGCCGCGCGATCCTGGCCCTGGGCCCCTGGCGCTGGCTCGCCTCGGCACTGCCCGTCTACACCACGCTGTTCGCGCTGCTGTGGCCGGCGTTTGGCCATCTGCACTCCCCCGACATCATCCCGGCGGCCCTCATCCTGGGTCTACTCTTTGGCGGGATCGGACTCGGCGCCTACCTGTGGCGGACCTCGCTGCGCTCACTCTTTATCTCCTCACGCTAGGCCCGCCTGGGCCCCGAGGTCGGTGGCTCGGTCCACAATAGGGATATGCCCCTCGTTCTCACCGGTTCCCCACACGGCCTCACCGTGCTCCACGAGGTGGATGAGGCGGGCACCGTCCTGTCCGAACCGGTCGAGCTCCGGGGAACGGAGAACATCCTCGAGGCGATTGCCGCGGCCGAGGCGGCCCATCCACGTTGGGTCTGGTCGGGCACCAACGACTGGTATCCGTGGCTGTTGGAGCACGATCTGCGCATCGAACGCTGTGTGGATCTGCGCCTGGGACACGCGCTGCTCCGCCTCACCTCGGCTCTCCCCGCGGGCGAGTACCCGAGCGCGCCGGACAGCCCCTGGACACATGAGCCCTTCCCCAGCGGCGCACCGGTCGAACAGGGCCTGACCCTGTTTGACGAGGTGGACCGGGCGGACACCGTGGACGCCAACGAAGTTCTGGCCGAGTTTGCCCGTCAGCGCGCGGCCGTCTCCCGAGCCGTCGAACGGGATCAGATCGCCGGGGGAAAGCTGCGTCTGCTGCTCGCCGCCGAGTCCTCGGGAGCGCTGATTGCCGCCGAGATTCACCACTACGGACTGCCGTGGAGCCGGGCGGAACACGATCGGATTCTGACCGAGGCGCTGGGTGAGCGGCCGCGCTTTGGCGGCCGGCCCACAAAGCTGGGAGCCCTCGCCGATACCATCCGGGAGCTCCTTGACGCTCCCGATCTCAATCCCGATTCCCCACCCGAACTGCTGCGGGCTCTCGCCCGGGCGGGTATTTCGGTGCCCAGCACCAGCAAGTGGGTGCTGCGGGAGATTAAGCATCCGGTGGTGGAACCGCTGCTGCGCTATAAGTCCCTTTCCCGGCTGCTCAGCGCCAACGGCTGGGTGTGGCTCGACACCTGGGTTCCCGAGGACCGCTATCGCCCCGAGTATGTGGTGGCCGGCACCGCGACCGGCCGCTGGGCGACCAACGGTGGCGGGGCGATGCAGCTGCCCGCCCAGATTCGCGCGGCGGTTCGAGCCGATCCCGGACACCTGCTCGTGGTGGCCGATGCCGCGCAGCTGGAACCTCGGATCATCGCCGGGATGTCCCGCGACACCGCGATGGCGTCGGCGGGCGCGGGCAAGGACCTCTATCAGGGGCTCGCTGATGCGGGCGTGGTTCCCGGACGAGCCGAGGCGAAGCTCGCGATGCTCGGGGCACTCTACGGGGCCACCAGCGGCGAGAGCGGCGCGCTGATGCCCCGGCTCAAGCGCGCATTCCCGCAGGCCATCGCCGCCGTGGAAAACGCCGCCCGCGAGGGTGAGCGGGGCCGCTCGGTGAGCACCTGGCTGGGCCGCGGCGCCCCGCTGCCGGACACCGCCTGGTTTGAGTTCCAGCGTGCCTCGGGCCAGGTTGACGCGACCGATGCGATGCGCCGCCGCGCGGGCACCATGGCTCGGGACTGGGGTCGGTTTAGCCGCAACTTTATCGCCCAGGGCACGGCCGCCGAATGGGCCCTGTGTTGGATGGCGGGACTGCGTCAACGACTGGCCGTGCTCGGAACCCCGGGCGATCGCCCCCACCTCGTGTATTTCCTTCACGATGAGGTGGTGGTGCACGCTCCGGCAGAGGTCGCGGACGAGACCGCCACGGCCATTCGTGAGGCTGCCGCCGAAGCCGGAAGGCTGCTGTTCGGGACGTTCCCGATCGATTTCCCGCTGAGCGTCGCGATCGTTGAGCGCTATTCGGAGGCCAAATAACACAGCACCGGCCGGGCAGCGATGCCCGGCCGGTGTGGACGTGGACGGCCCGCGACCGGGAATGCCCGACCGGAGCCTAGTGGTGATGCCCGAAGCGCTTGCACCCTCCGAACATGCCCCCACGCTACGGAGCGCGTCTGAACCGCACCTATGCCGTGGCTGAACAGTGCATTAACGCACCCTCACGCCCGCCTGAGAACGCACAAAGTCCGGGACCTCTCGGCGCACCTCGGGTGAGGGAACGGTGCTGGTGTGATCGGCGCGAGGAAGCGCGATCATTCGCGCGTCGGGCAGGGCCGCGGCCAGGGCGCGGGCAGGCTCAATCGGAACCGTTCGATCCCGCTCTCCGTGCACAATCAGTGTGGGCATCGTAATCCGAGCCGGATCGGGTGCCACAAACTCCGCCGCATAGCGGGTATCACTCTCGGTCCCGCGAACCCGCGGCGCATAGGGAAAGCTGGCGGCGGTGATGGTGCGCACCACCGCACGCGCATCCCACCCCTCGGCATCGGGTCCGGGAATCCCCCGGGCCAGGATCCGCTGGATCGGCTTTGTGGTCGCCGCCCGCGCAATACCGCGTCGGGTCAGGAGGAACCGAGCGCCCGGCGGCATCGAGATGTCCTGGGCGGCCACCAGGGCCTCGATGAGCACCAGCGCGCTGACGCGGTCGGGCAGGTTGGCGGCGGCCCAGATTGCGGCCATGCCGCCCCCGGAGATCCCGGCTACCGCGGCCGTGTGCAGGTTGAGTGCATCCATCACCGGTCCCAGGAGCAGACCCTGACGGCGTGGCCCCGGGGCCAGCTCCAACGGTGTGCGCAGATAACCGGGACGGGAGATCGCGATCACGCGCACCCCGGCGTCGGTTCCGATGGTTTCGGCGAGGGAGAGCCCCTGGTCAAATCCACCCGGAGTTCCGTGCAGAACGATCAACGGAACCCCGCTCCCGCGCTCGGCGTATTCCACCGGGCCGGCCGAGGTTTCCAGGATGCGTGAGGACTGTGACGCGGACATGATTCTTCTTTTCCGGCGTCGATCCGTGGCGCCACTCAGGAAGAGCATAGCCCCGCTACTCGGATCTAGCTGAGTGTGATCTGTGACTTGCCTATGCGCACAGGCTCACTGAGTCACTCGTGCCAGCGAGCGTGTCCGTGGGAGGTCTATCAACGTGACAAAACGAGTGCGGTGAACAGGACGCATTCGACACCCTGATCCACGCAATTCCTATTGCCTCGTGTTAACGGATCCGGGGCCGCCTGCACCCTATTTCTGTGCAAACGGCCCCTCACAACACGTCTCTTCGACTATGCGGTTCCGTCAATCTGTCCCTTGGTCAGGGTGGTCTTCTGTTCATCAGTGAGCAGCGGGACTCCGAAGGAGTCAAGGTTTGGGACGGTGTTGACCAGGTTCGATATTCCGCGAGACACGAGAGAACTTTGCACGAGGGCAAGCTCTGCAACGGTTGCAACAAGACGGCGAGAAACAAGGTTTGAGAGCCATACCTTTGACGAGGCAGCGGTCTTTACAAGAACAGGAAGGTTCGTGCGGGAGAGCTGTTCGAGGATTCGGCGGTCATCATCGGTAAACATATCGTCTTCGCTTTCAGGTTCGGTGATCGGTGTGGATGTAGCGTAAAGCGCAAAGAACTCAACGGGGTCCTTAGCTACCCCGTTGACTTCAGTCTGAAAATGTAGGTGAACTCCATCAGCAACTCCGGTGGCACCAGTCCCCCCAATTCGCTGGCCCTGAACCACCTCCTGATTGAGCACCACGTCGTTTTTATACATGTGGCGGTACACGGTGACGAGTCCATCGCCGTGAGCAATATCAACCCGGTTACCCCAGGTTGGCGATGACGCTGCGTTCCAAATTCGGTACACACGTCCGCTCCCCGCGGCAATGACCGGGGTATTGAGCTTGTTGGCGATTCCTAGGCCATAATCAATACCCGTGTGAAAGCGCACCGTAGGGCCATTGGGAGTCTGAATAATATTTCTGTTCCCGAACCCAGAATTGGGGGTTCGCAGGTTATCTGGAAATGGCCAGATAAATCTAGGGGCAGCGGCTTTGGCGGGAGTTGAGTTTAAATAGTCAAATCCCAGAGCGCTGAAGCTTGCCGCAACCGCTGTCGCAGCAATCAACGTCCGCCGGCTAAGCCCCTCGTTTAGCTCACGTGGTTCGTTCATGATCTGCACACTATTGCATCGCGACCCAGCGACACAAGGCCTCTGAAATGACCAATCAACACTTCTAAATGAACCGGCGAATTCTGTCCAATGCTACATTTATCGCATATTCTCCAACAGGTTGACCCACCACAGAAATGGCCTATCCACGGCATCAACCTCGAGTTGAGCAAAGATCTTTAAATAAACGCACGCGCCTCGCTTGCGGTTTCACTTTCTACAACTATCGTTATCCTCGCCGCTCATTCGGGGCGGCACGAATCGTTGAAAGGTTTTGCGTGTTCTCTCACCTCTCGCTCCTCCCCGCGGAAATTAACACCGATGTGCAGGACGGTCTGAACCAGATCACCACCACGACCGGTACCGGCGGATTCATCTTCTACGTCATCTCGGTCATCGGTCTGTGGGCCGTGTTTAGCAAGGCGGGACGCCCGGGCATCCTGGCGATCATCCCGATCGTCAACGTCATCATCACCCTGCGCATCGTTGGTCGCAGCGGCTGGCTGGTGCTGCTGTACCTCATCCCGATCGTCAACATCGTGATGGCCATCATCGTGGCCTTCGATCTGGGCCGGAAGTTCGGTAAGGGCGGGGCGTTCTCGTTCTTCCTGCTGTTCCTGTTCCCGTTCATCGGCTACCTGATCCTCGGTTTCGGCCAGGCACGTTACACCCAGAACGCCTAAGAGATAGGTCGTTCTCAGGGGTCGGGACCGCAGGGTCCCGGCCCCTTCTGCGTACGTCCGGACGCTAGCGGTGTCCGCCGGCGGCCCTGATCAGCGCCGCGAGGTTCCGTGAGCCACGGTCCTCGGCATTTTTGAGCGGGGTGTTGCCCTTCGAATCGCGCAGGTTCACATCCGCTCCCCCGGCGATCAACAGCTTCACGCTTTCCTGGTGGTCGGGCCCGTCGGTGCCCAGCAGGACCGCTTCCTGAAGCGCCGTCCAGCCGAGCTTATTGATGTGGTCGGGGTCTACGCCCGCCTCCAACAGCAACCGGATGGTTTCGACGTGTCCGTGTTCCCCCGCGGGAATCAGCGCGGTGCCGCCGTAGCGGTTGGTGCTGGCAAGGTCGGCGCCGTTTTCCAGGGTGAGCGTGAGGATCTCGTTGTATCCCTCGGCTCCGGCATACAGGTACGCACTGTCCTGGATCTCGTCCTTGGCATTCACGTCGGCCCCGGCCTCGATCAGAGCGCGCGCGGCGGTGATCCGGTTGGCCTTGGTTGCGGCGATCAGTGGTGTTTGATCGTTGCCGTTTCGCACCTCAATATCGGCCCCGGCGGCAATCAGCCGGCCAATCTCCGGAACATCATCGCGCGAAACCGCATCAAACAGTGCGGCGGAGGTTTCCGCACCAGTCTCGGAAGACTGCTTCGGACTCGAATGGGAGGGGGACGTGCCATCGCTAGACCCGGGGGCGGCAAGCTTTGCCACACATCCCGTCAACAGCAGCATGGCTGCAATACCCGCGCCCAGCAGCGGTACCGCCCGTACCACCCGAAAATGCCCGATCATATCCACGCTCCCACTCTGCCCACACCGGGCCACTCGGCGACCCTGCACTATATACATATCAAGAGAGATTGTTAAAGGGTCGTGAGGTCCCGCCCGCCGGTTCGCGTGAACCGGCTGCCAGCACTGCGGGCGTAGGATCGCACCGCATCTCTGACCGAGCGGATCCTACGGGGCTTTAAGAGCGAGCTCCTCACCGTTGTATTCCAGGGGACGCGGCAGTACGTAAAGGGTGACGTTATCCATTCTGATGGGCTCTAAGAGATCGGCATTTTCTCGTAGGAACCGGTCGATCCGGGCATCGATGGCGAACCGGTCCGAGGCTTCAAGGACGATTGCGCGCACCCCCTCGCCGTTCACCAGCGCCGGATCGAAGATCTCCTGGTTGTCGACGTAGGGCGCGACGCGATACGGCGGCATCCCGCCGGCGAGGACGGCACCGTCTAGGCCGTGGCTGGTCAGCTCGGCAGGCAAGAGCGCGAGACCCTGCGGTCGATCCGAGATTACAAGGATCGACTGCTTGACCCCGCACACCAGGACCAGCGCGATCAGAACCACGGCTCCGAGGACCCGAACAAACCGAACTACCCGAGGCAGCACCCCGGCGGATCCCCCGCGGCGGACCCTTGCAGGTTCCTGACCGTCAGGGAGGGCCGGTGAGGGCGCGGGGGGAAGCAGCGCGGAAATCCCGAGCCCAGCCAGCATCGCCATCAGCCAGAACCACCCGGCGAAATAGTGGGAGAGCGCGACGCTGGTGCCAAACATATGGAAGCCGGCGAAGGCGGCCAGGGCAACCCCGAGGTACAGTACCAGCGTACGGGGACGAGCGAGGACGACGGCCAGGACCATCCCGATAACAAGAACCACAGTCCCCAGCGTTCCCAACCCCTGCTTGGTCAGCCAGAGCTGAGACCACCAGGGCGCATGGGTATAGACGGTGCCCGCAATCGAGACGAGGTGACCAAACTTATTGTGTGCCGCCTGGTTCTCCAGCATGCCCGAGATGGCATCCACCATGCCCATCGGCAGGTAGGCCAGGGTAAAGGTGATCACCAGCGTAGCGAGGAAGATCAGGGCATCCCGGATCACGATCGCCACCCTGCGTCCGCTGCCAAACAGCAGCACGATCAGCGCGACACCAAACATCGCCGCCGATACCTTAGACGCGACAGACGCACCGAGCGCGACGCCCGACAAGACAATCCAGAGGGTACTGCCCCCGCGATACCAACGCCAGGCAGAGGCGAGAGCCACCAGTGCAAAAAACACCATGACCGGTTCGAGGAACGCGATGCGATCAATACGCAGCACCTCGCTGCCAAACCCGCGTGGGATACAAAACCAGACCAGCACTGGAATCAGTGCCCGCATGCGCCCGATTTCGCGTCCCAGCCAGAGCCAGATAATCAGGCCAGAGCCCATCACCAGCAGGCCCACAACAATCCGCGGGCCCAGCACCCCGTCACCAAAAATCAGCTGCGCCAAGCCGTACACGTATTTGGCCAGCGGGGGATGCTCGCGATTCGCCGAGAAATCTCCACCGACATACGCGCGCCCGGCGTCCACATATACGCGCTCATCGACGTGCACATTGGTGGCGAGCAGGTTCCAGAACGAGAGGAATGCGCCCCAGAGGAAAACCGCGACGACGAGTAAGATATGTCCGAGGCCCAGCGCTCGAGATGACGGGTGAGGCATCCGTCCATGCTAACAGCCAACAAACATACGTGATGTGAATGCATGGTGCCTGGGCGAGACGCGCAAACGGCCCGGGATCGTGATGATCCCGGGCCCTTTTGGTACCCCCAGTCGGACTCGAACCGACACTGGAGCGATTTTAAGTCGCCTGTCTCTGCCATTGGACTATGGGGGCGTGAGTGCTCAACAGTGTAGGGCACTCAACTCGGTGGACGCATTCAGGGGATCCGATCCGTGGATCGAACCCCCTGAATGACGGCAACTACTTGGCGGCCGGTGCCTCGGCCTTATCAGCCCTCTTCTCGGCCTTGGCGGGCTTCTCAGCCTTCACTGCCTCGGCCTTGGGAGCCTCGGTCTTCGGAGCCTCCGGAGCGGCCTCTACCGGCGGCTTCGGGCGAGAAGCGAACTCCTCGAATGCGCGACGCGGGGTCAGCGTGGCCGACAGACCAACGATGTCGCGACCCAGCCACACGTTGTGCCACCAGCCCCAGATGACGCGCCACTTGCGCTCCCAGGTCGGCATGGCCAGACCATGGTATCCGCGGTGAGCACCCCAGGCGAGGAAGCCCTTCATCGAGAACTTACCCGACTGGAACACGCCGATGCCGATACCGAGACCGGCAACCGCACCCATGTTCTTGTGGAAGTAATCCTTGGGCTTCTCGCCACGCAGGACGGCAACCAGGTTCTTGGCCAGCAGGCGGCCCTGACGCACGGCGTGCTGAGCGTTGGGCACGCACATGCCACCCACGCCGCCACCGGACAGGTCGGGAACGGCGGTGACGTCACCGGCACCCCAGGCGCCCTCAACCGGAGCATCCTCGGTACCGAGGCGCAGGTCGGGACGGGTGACCAGACGGCCACGAGCCTCGATCTCCAGGTCGGTGTTGCGGACGATCTGCGGGGTCGCCATGACACCGGCGGTCCAGATGATCAGGTCCGACTCAAACTTGGTGCCGTCCGAGAGCTCAACGTTGCCGTCGACACAGGAGGAGAACTGGGTCTCCAGGAAGACCTTGGCGCCACGCTCGGCGAGGTTCTTCAGCACCCAGTGGCTGGTCTCCAGCGACACCTCGGGCATGATCCGCGGGGCGGCCTCAACCAGGTTGAAGTGCACGTCATCGAAGGTCAGCTCGGTGTACTGCGACAGCAGGTCAGAGGCGAAGCTCCGCAGCTCGGCGAAGACCTCGATACCGGCGAATCCACCACCGACGACGGTGACGGTCAGCAGGCGGTCGCGCTCCGGACCGGCCGGCATCTGCGAGGCCAGGTCGAAGTTGTGCAGCATGCGGTCGCGGATCGCGACGGCTTCCTCGATGGTCTTGAGGCCGATCGCCTCATCCGCCACACCCGGAATCGGGAAGGTGCGCGAAACGGCACCGGCGGTGATCACGATCTGGTCGTACTCAAACTCGTACGCCTCGCCGACGGGCGGCTGGATGGTCGCCTTCTTCTCGGCGTGGTTGATGTAGGTGACCTTCGCGGTAACGATGTGGGTCTTCTTCAGGTGACGACGGTGAGCGACAACCGCGTGACGCGGGTCAATCGAACCGGACGCAACCTCGGGGAGGAACGGCTGGTAGGTCATGTAGGGCAGCGGGTCGACCATGGTGACCTCTGCTTCCCCGGCCCGAAGGTGCTTTTCCAGCTTCCACGCGGTATAAAAACCCGCGTAGCCGCCGCCGACGATCAGAATTTTAGGCACTGTGAGATTTCTCCTGTAGCGAGGGGTGTTTGCAAATCGAGGCGTTCCGACACGGGAGCGTCCGAGGGGCTTGCGGCAGCAGCACTGGCACCAAGCAGATTCAACGATAGCACTGCCCCGGCGTTAACCCCGCGTTCACGCGGTAAACGGGCGGATGTGCAGTCGGTAAAACACTAATGTGCGGCCATCGAATGACCCGTGCCGACTCCCGCGGGGACACGCACAATCGCGCGTGTCCCAAGGGGTGTTATTCGGCGGCCGAGTAGTCCGGGCACTCGCAGACATCCGGCGACCAGGTCGCGCGCTCGAGTGCCAGATCACCGATCGGGTTGACGCCCGGTCCGGCGGCCAGGGCGTGACCGGCGAGGGCGTGCAGGCACTTCACGCGCACGGGCATGCCGCCGGCGGAGATACCGTGTACTTCCGGGATGTCCTCGATGCTGTAGCGGTCGGCGAGGAATGCCTCGTGGGCGGCCGCATAGCGGGTACGCAGGTCCTCATCCTCGGCCAGCAGGTCGTTGTACTCGTTCATCACGTGCTCGGCCTCAAGCTGCGAGATTGCGGCGGTCGCGGCCGGGTGGCACAGGTAGTAGAAGGTCGGGAACGGGGTACCATCGCTCAGGCGCGGCTTGGTCGACACCACCGTGGGGGCCCCACACACGCAGCGTGCGGCAATTCCCACCACATCGCGTGCCGGACGGCCAAGCTGGGCCGAGACGATGGCAATATCCTCGTCGGTTACCGGGTCAAAGGGCGGGGTGGTCATGCGTTTTTCTCCTACGGCTGGTCACTCTGGTGCGGGATACACCTATTTTTCGGGTGTATTCCCCACCGCAACCTTACCCAGACCTGCGCTCAGGAACGAACCGAGCAGGTTTTCCGACCAGTTCGCGTCCCCGGTTTTCACCTTGTCACTGACCGGATCGGGTTCCTTGCCGGCCACCGCGGGATCCAGATCGTTGCGTACCGTGTAGGTGGTTTCACCGGGATTGACGTAGTAGAGCCGGTCTCGCGCCTGGGTTTCGATATAGGTCTTGTCGTTCCAGCGCTCTCGCTCGGCCATCAGGTTTTTCACCGTGTGCTTATCGTCGGTCACCAGCTTCTGGTAGATCGCGATCTGCTGACGCTGCTCGACATAGGTTTTCAGGTTCGGCGCGATGATCACCACACCCAGCGCGATCACGCCGAGCATAATGGCGGCAAACCCGGACAGCCGAAGACGACGCATCCACCCGGCCTGGGCACTGCTTCCGGTCTCGGTCATGGCGGTATCCCCTTCGCTGGTCGATGCGCGGGCCGTCACGGTGCGGACCCGGAACTCGGGGCCCCTCCGCAACGTCGCCGAAGGGAAGGAACCCGAGAAAAAACGGACTCCCGGCCCCGCGTCCCCGAGGGGACCAGGACCGGGAGTACCGGTAGTACTGCGTTCAGCTTACGGGCGGATCATCCAGAATCCCGGATGACCCTCCCGCGTACCGAAAGCTTTCAGGAAGGCCGTCAGGCCCGCCGGAATGAGTACGTTTGCCGCAGAATTAGAACTTCAGGCGCGGGAAGGCCGAGGCACCGGCGTAAACGGCGGCCGACTCCAGCTCCTCTTCGATACGCAGCAGCTGGTTGTACTTGGCAACGCGCTCCGAACGAGCCGGCGCACCGGTCTTGATCTGACCGGCGTTGGTGGCCACGGCCAGGTCGGCGATGGTGGTGTCCTCGGTCTCACCCGAACGGTGCGAGAGGATTGCGGTGTAACCGGCACGCTGAGCCATCGACACGGCATCCAGGGTCTCGGTCAGGGTACCGATCTGGTTGACCTTGACCAGCAGCGAGTTGGCGTCGCCGCGCTCGATGCCCTTGGCCAGGCGCTTGGGGTTGGTCACGAACAGGTCGTCACCGACGATCTGAACCTTCTTGCCGAGCTCGGCGGTCAGGATGGAGTAACCCTCCCAGTCGTCCTCGTCCAGCGGGTCCTCGATGGTGGCCATCGGGTAGTTCGCGACCAGGTCGGCGTAGTAGGCGGTCATCTCGGCGGCGGTGCGTGCCTTGCCCTCGAACTGGTAGGCACCCTCGCGGTAGAACTCGCTCGAGGCGACGTCCAGACCCAGGCTGATCTCCTTACCGGGGGTGAAGCCGGCCTTCTCGATTGCGGCGATCAGGAAGTCGAGTGCAGCACGGTTGCTGGCGAGGTCGGGGGCGAAGCCACCCTCGTCACCCAGGCCGGTGGCCAGGCCGCTGGACTTGAGCTCGCCCTTGAGGACGTGGTAGATCTCGGTGCCCCAACGCAGTGCGTCGGAGAAGGTGGCGGCACCCTGGGGAACCAGGAAGAACTCCTGGATGTCGACCGAGGTGTCTGCGTGCGATCCACCGTTGATCACGTTCATCAGCGGAACGGGCAGCACGTGCGCGTTCGGTCCACCGAGGTAACGGTAGAGCGGCAGGCCCGAGGCGTCGGCTGCGGCGCGGGCAACGGCGAGGCTCACACCCAGGATCGAGTTGGCGCCCACGCGCTTCTTGTTGTCGGTACCGTCAACCGCGATCAGGGCGGCGTCGATCACGCGCTGGTCATCGGCGGGCAGACCCTCGATGGCCGGGGCGAGCTCCTCGATCACGGCGTTGACGGCGTTCAGCACACCCTTGCCGCCGTAGCGAGCCTTGTCGCCGTCACGAAGCTCATAGGCCTCGAAGGCGCCGGTGGAGGCGCCGGACGGCACCGCTGCGCGGGCGAAGGAACCGTCGTCCAGTCCAACCTCAACCTCAACGGTCGGGTTTCCGCGCGAGTCCAGAATCTCGCGAGCGTTCACGAATTCAACAAGTGCCACGATGTTTTCTCCTTGATCAGGGTGTGTACTGCTAGTTGTCAGTCTATCCGGCCTATTCGGCCGCGCCGAGCGGTTTAACGTCCAGATCGGACGCCCCGCTGGTCTCCGCCGATACGGTCGCATAGGCGGTGTAGCCCGCCTCCGCAGCTCGCTCCAGGACGGCCCGGAAGTTCTTTGCACGTTTGTCCAACCGCACCCGGGTGCCCGAGGCGGCCACCTCGTTTTTCAGCGCGATAAGCGCCGCGGGGTCCACGTTTCGGTCATAGATCAGCACGAGGGATTCCTCGGCGGATGCCGCATCTGCCTCGATGAGGTCCACGATACGCTCGAAGCCGATCGAGAACCCGACCGCGGGCACCTCCTGTCCGAGGAAGCGGCCGATCATGCCGTCATAGCGACCGCCGCCGCCGAGGGCATAGCCGAAGTCGGCGTGCTCGATCTCGAAGATCGGACCGGTGTAGTAGCCCATGCCGCGCACCAGGAACGGGTCAAAAACCAGATCGCTCTCGGTCGAGGTGCCGATCTGAGCCAGCTCGGCGATCACCTCGGGGTCCACGCCCGCGGGCAGACGGGCAGCGATCGACTCGGCAGAGAATTCCGCGGAGTCCGCGTGCTCGGTTTCCAGGAAGACGGCCAGGGCGTCGATCGCCGCGGCGGTCACCCCGCGCTCACGCAGCTCGGCGATCACGCCGGCGGCGGCGATCTTGTCGAGCTTGTCGATGGTGATCAGCACGCCGGAGAACTCCTCGGGAGCAAAGCCGAAGGCCTCCAGCATCCCGGTGATCAGGCGGCGATCGTTGATCCGCACCCGGGTGCCGGTGATGCCCAGCTCGCGCAGAACCTCGGTGGTCGCGCCGATCAGCTCGATCTCGGCCAGGATCCCGGCCTCACCAATGATGTCGATGTCCGACTGCACAAACTGGCGGTAACGGCCCTTCTGCGGACGCTCGGCGCGCCAGACCGGGGCGATCTGCACCGAGCGGAAGACGCTGGGCAGCTCGGCACGGTGGGTCGCATAGTAGCGGGCCAGCGGAACGGTCAGGTCAAAGCGCAGGCCCAGGTCGGTCAGGCTGGAGAGGTCATCACTCTCGGCGGCGGCGCGCAGCTCCTCGGCACCGATGCCGCGCTTGAGCACGTTAAACGAGATCTTCTCGTTGTCGCCACCCAGACCCGAATGCAGGCGGTCGTAGTTTTCCAGTACCGGGGTTTCGATCTCATCGAAGCCAAAACGACGGTAGACCCGGCGGATCACGGAGAGCGCGTGCTCACGACGTGCCTTCTCTGCGGGGAGGAAATCGCGCATGCCGCGCGGTGCACTAACTGTTGCCATGCTCCCATTTTGGCATGAGTGAACCCGCCGCAGGATTTCGGCGCACGCCCGTTCATCCGGGCTTCACCCGTTGAGGCTCGCGACACGGACCCGGCATCCGGATCGGCGACGCAACATTGGCCTCGGCGGCTAGGCACGCTCCGCCCGGCGGGTTGCGACCGTGCGCAGTGCGGACTCGGCATCCAGACCCCGCGCCTGAGCCTCGGCGGCAAGCGCATAGAGGTAGTCGCCCAGGCTCTGCTCGTCGGCGAATACCTCGGCCGGCAGGGTGTCGCTCGGATCGGCGGGCTGGGTCCTGTTCGACCCGGACGGCAGGGTGTCGCTCGATTCGGCGCCCGCCCCGGCCCGGGCGATCCGCGCGGCCACCTTCTGCGCCCGGGCGAGGGCGGGCAGGGTCGGGGCGATCCCGTCCAGGATCCCCGTCCGCTCGGACTTCTCGGCGGCCTTGGCCGCGCCCCACACCCGCAGGACCTCGTCCACGTCGGCGGCCCCCTCGGGCCCAAACACGTGGGGATGACGTCGAACCATCTTCTCCCGGGCATCACGCACCACATCCGCCAGGTCAAAGCCCGCGTCCGGGTCTCCGGCGGCGATCTCGGCATGGAACACAATCTGCAGCAGGAGGTCGCCCAGTTCCTCGCGCACGTGCACCGGATCGGCCTCATCGAGGGCCTCCAGCAGCTCGTGGGTCTCCTCAAGCAGATAGCGGCGCAGGCCCTCGTGGGTCATCGCCTCGGTCCACACGCAGGTGAGCCGGGTCTGGTGCATCGCGGCGGCATAGGCCGACAGCTCGGCTCCGGCCTCGGCGTACGCGGCAACGCCGGGAAACTCGGCGGCGGGGACTACGGCCAGGGCGGCAACCCGATCGGCGGGGTTCTGGGGAGTGGTCATCGTATCCTCCGGCTCGGGTCGCGGAATCCCAGCCTACAAGGCGGTCAACTGATATTCTGGGGGTGGAGTGCCGGGAAGTCTGGTCGGCCCGGGGATCCCAACGGATCACGGTTACTATCCGGCGCGCATGCGCCCATCACGATCGGACAGCATGATTCTTTCCCACGTCACACCCGCCCTGCGCAGCGAGCGCACGGGGGCACTCCTCCTGCTCGGGGCAGCCCTCGCCGGGATCATCCTGGCAAACTCCCCGCTGGGTGCCGGGCTTCTTGACCTGCAGCACACCGAGGTGGGGGTGGGCGCACTCACCCTCAGCATCGGGCATTGGATCAGCGACGGCCTACTGGCCATCTTCTTCCTGGTGGTCGCCATTGACCTGCGCCACGAACTCACCGCCGGTCAGCTGAACTCCTGGCAGCGCGCACTGCACCCGGCCATTGCCGCCGTGGGTGGTGTGGTGGTGCCCGCCCTGGTCTACCTGCTGATTGCCGCGCCTGCCGGGCAGCCCGGCGGCTGGCCGATCCCCACCGCGACCGATATCGCGTTTGCGCTGGGTGTGCTGGCCATGTTTGGGCGCGGCCTGCCCCCGCGAATCCGGGTCTTCCTGCTGGCTTTGGCGGTGCTGGATGACCTGATCGCCATCCTGATCATCGCGATCTTCTTCGGCGGCAGCCCCGACCTACTCGCCCTCGCCGGCGCGGTCATCGTCCTGGTGATTGCCGCGATCGTCGCCCGCGCGCTCGGCCGCGCCGCCTCCGCTGAATCCCGCATCATGCTGGGCATCCTGCTGGTGATTCTGGGCATCGCCACCTGGGTACTCACCCAGCTTTCGGGCGTGCACGCGACCCTGGCCGGCGTAGCCTTCGGACTGATCCTGCCCGCCGGCGTAGGCCATAAGCTGGGTCACCGGCTGGAGCCGTGGAGCGCGGGACTCGTGCTGCCGATCTTCGCCTTCTCCGCCACCCTGGTGGTCATCCCCCACGTGCCGCTGGGTGAGCTCTCCGCTCCCTTCTGGGGCATCCTGGCCGCGCTGCCGATCGGCAAGCTGATCGGCATTACCCTCGGCGGTCTACTCGGCGCCTGGCTGCTGAGTCGCAACGGCGCCACCCCCACAACCGAGCGGATGCGCACCCACGAGATCGTCGCGGTGGGCCTGCTCGGCGGCATCGGGTTCACGGTCTCCCTGCTGATGACCACGCTCGCCTTCGAAAACGACCTCGCCCTCTCCGACCAGGGCATCCTGGCGGTCCTGCTGGGCTCGGTCGTCTCGGCGATTGCCGCCGCCATCGCGCTCTCCGTGATGCGCCGCCGAGCATCGGTCTCGGCGTAATCACCCCTCACAGCGCAGGGCCCCGGAGATTTCCGGGGCCCTGCGTGTTAGTGGGTGAGCTCGAACCGCACCAGGATCGAACGGTGGAGGTCGTGGGTTTCGGTCGCGGTGTAGCCGGCGGCCTCCAGCTCGGTGACGTAGGCGTCGCTCTTGGCCCGGTCGGTGGAGAACCGCTCCCCCGCCCGCACCAGCCACACGGTCTGCGCGCCGTCGAGACGCTTGATGGTTTCGGAGGTCGAGTATGCCTTGTCCCAGAGACCGTCGGTTTGATCGAAGCGGGTCCTTAGCCCCACGTCCTTGAGCCCCTCGAAGGCCTCGGGGTAGAGATACTTGGCCAGGCGGGGTTTGCGGGCGTTGATCGCGGTCTGATCAAAGATGATCGACTCCCCCGGCTTCGCATGGGCGGCCACGGTCTCCGAGAGCGTGTTCCAGTCCACCCCGCCATTGCGTGGGTACGGCGTGCGCTGGCCGAGGTAGGTGGGCAGCGAGCCGAGCATCACGGCGACCACCAGGATCGGGATCAGCCAGCGGGCACGCAGGAGTCGGGTCACCGCGACCAGGCCCACGGCCATCAGCAGCGCGATCGCCGGCGCGGTAAAGGCAAGGTAGCGCGGGGAGTACAGCGGGGTCACCGCGGTGCCCAGCGCCAGCAGCACCGAGGGCACCACGAGCCAGGGGATCGCCACGGTCAGCACGCCCGGCAGAGCCGGATCCTCGGGACGGTAGAGGGCGCGCAGGCGCACACTCCAGGCGGCATCGGATCCGCGGCGCACCCGGGCGAGGATTGCCAGCACCAGGCCGACCACGATCAGGCCCCAGCCGATCAGCGCGGGCAGCTGCTGCGAGAACCACGGGGTTTCAAACAGCGCCGACATCGTCAGCCCATCACGCGAGTGCAGGTAGGCCACCTGCTCGCGTTCAAGATACGCATAGATCAGCACCGGAACCGAGAGAATTCCGCCCAGCGCGCTCCACACCGCGGCGCGCAGGACGGTCTGCCGCCCCGGGCGCATCATCAGCACGATGATCGCGAAGACCACCACGAATAGCACCGTGTAGATAAATACCACGCTGGAGAGCGCAAACAGCGCGGCAAATCCCACCCACGGCAGGACCCGGGTTTCGCGGCGCGCCACCAGGCGCACCAGCACAAACAGCAGCCAGATGACCAGCAGCATCGTGAACGCATAGGCACGGGTTTCGGTGCCGTAGTAGGTCACCCGGGGCACGGTGGCAAACAGCAGCGCCGCCACGATGCCCACCCCGCGTCCGGCCAACAGTGTGGCAAAACGCGCGAGCAGAATCGCCGCACCGCCCACGGCCAGGGCCGAGGGCAGGCGCACCGAGAACGGGCTCGCCCCGAAAACATCGATCCAGAGGTGCAGGAACGCGTAGTACAGCCCGTGCACCGCATCCACGGTGCCGAGCATCGCCCAGAGCGATCCCCAGTCCCGCTGAGCCGACATGATGCTCGCGGCCTCGTCGCCCCACAGCGAGGGGATCCAGGAACCGGTCACCGAGATGGCGACCGCGATCACTCCCAGCAACAGCAGAATCGGCCAGGGCAGGGTGCGCCGGGCCGACGGGGAAAGGGGCGGGGCGGAGACGTTGTGATGCACCGACCCAGTAAACCACGCGGCACCCGAGAAACCGCCTAACAGGTGTTTGCCAGGCGGTTCGCCCCGCGTGTCCCGAGTCTTCCCGGAACACGCGGAACGCGTGCTACTCCTTGGTCGCCCGGGTGATCGGGAACAGCGCGTCCAGCAGCGTGTAGACCCAGTCGATCAGGTCACCGTCGGACAGGGCCTCGCCGTCGATCCGCGGCTGCGGCAGCACCAGGGCGTCGCCGCCGGCCAGCAGCTTGGCCTGCGGATACATCCGGCGCAGTCGCGCCTGCAGCGAATCGGGCAGGTGAGCCGGGGCGATGCGCAGGTTCGGGCCCATCGTGATCACATCCGACAGTCCCGAAGCCTGGGCTCGGCGCCGCAGCTTGGAGACCGCGATCAGGTTGCGCACCTCGAGCGGCGGGGTTCCGTAGCGATCCTGCAGCTCCTCAACCACCAGGTCGATTCGATCCTCATCGGTGATCTTGGCCGAGGAGGCCGCGCTGGAGAGCTTCTGGTACGCCTCCAGACGCAGACGCTCGCTATCCACATAGTCCTCGGGGATGTGGGCATCGATCGGCAGTTCGAGACGCAGCTCGGTCGGACCGGTGGTGTCCTCGCCGCGGAACGTGTTGACGGCCTCGCCGATCATCCGCAGATAGAGGTCAAACCCAACCCCGGCGATGTGCCCGGCCTGCTCGCCACCGAGCATGTTTCCGGCACCACGGATCTCCAGATCTTTGAGCGCGACCTGCATACCCGAGCCCAGCTCGTTATTGGCGGCGATCGTGGAGAGTCGATCATGCGCGGTCTCGGAGAGCGGCTTGGCCGGATCGTAGAGGAAGTACGCGTACGCACGCTCGCGCCCACGCCCCACCCGTCCACGCAGCTGGTGCAGCTGGCTCAGGCCGTACTTATCGGCGCGGTCGATGATGATCGTGTTGGCGTTGGAGATATCCAGGCCGGTTTCGATGATCGTGGTACACACCAGAACGTCAAACTTCCGCTCCCAGAAGTCGACCACCACCTGCTCCAGTTGATGCTCGGTGAGCTTTCCGTGCGCCACCGCGATCCGTGCCTCGGGCACCAGTTCGGCCAGGTGGGAGGCCACCCGGCTGATGCTCTGCACCCGGTTGTGGACAAAGAAGATCTGGCCCTCACGCAACAGTTCGCGCCGGATCGAGGCCGCGACCTGCTTGTCGTTATAGGGACCGACAAAGCTCAGCACCGGCTGACGCTCCTCGGGCGGGGTGGCCAGCGTCGACATCTCACGGATCCCGGTCACCGCCATCTCCAGGGTGCGCGGGATCGGGGTTGCACTCATCGCCAGGATGTCAACGTTGGTCTTGAGCTTTTTCAGCTTGTCCTTGTGCTCAACACCGAAACGCTGCTCCTCATCGATGATGACCAGGCCCAGGTCCTTGAAGAGCACATTGTCGGTGAGCAGGCGGTGGGTACCGATCACGATATCCACGGTGCCGGACTCGAGCCCGGCAATGATCTCCTTGGCCTCCTTGGCGGTCTGGAAGCGACTGAGCGCGCGCAGGTGAATCGGGAAGCCCGCATAGCGCTCGGCAAAGGTCTCGAAATGCTGCTTGACCAGCAGCGTGGTGGGCACCAGCACCGCGACCTGCTTGCCGTCCTGAATCGCCTTAAACGCCGCGCGCACGGCAACCTCGGTCTTACCGAAGCCCACGTCGCCGGAGAGCAGGCGGTCCATCGGGATCGGCTTTTCCATATCGGACTTGACCTCACTGATGGTGGTCAGCTGGTCGGGGGTTTCGGGGTACGGGAACGCCTCCTCCAGCTCACGCTGCCAGGGGGTGTCGGGCCCGAACGCGTGGCCCACGCTGTTCATCCGGGCCGAGTAGAGCTTCACCAGCTCCACCGCGATGTCTCGCACGGCCTTGCGCGCCTTGGACTTGGCCTGAGACCAGTCCGAACCGCCCATCTTGGACAGCTGCGGGGCCTCGCCGCCCACGTAGCGCGAGAGCAGATCGAGCTGATCGGTGGGCACCAGGAGCTTATCGCCGGGGTAGCCACGCTTATTCGGGGCGTACTCCAGCACCAGGTATTCGCGCAGCGACTTGATCGGGTTGCGCCCGCCGGTCGAGACCGTACGCTGGGTCATCTCCACGAAGCGTCCGATGCCGTGGGTCTGGTGCACCACGTGGTCGCCGGGGTTGAGCTGGAGCGGATCCACCACGTTGCGGCGACGCGAGGCCAGCTTCTTGACCGCGCGCGAATCGTAGCCCACCGCGCGACCGTAGAACTCGGCCTCGCTGATCAGGCCCAGGTTGATCTCGGTCATCTCGAAGCCGTGGTCCAGGCTCGCCTGGACCAGGAACGCGACACCGGTTTCCAGCTCGGCGGGCAGCTCGGTCACGATGCGGGCGGCAAGGCCGGCTTCGCTCAGGACGTCGCGGGCACGCTCCAGGAGGCCCTGTCCGCCGGCGGTCACCACAACCGACCATCCCGCGCGCAGGCGCTCACCCACGTGGGCGATCGCCCCCTCGACGTTTCCGGCGAAGCTCGGCACGGTCTCGGCCTCGACCCGTACCTCGAGCAGCGCATCGATGTCGATATCGCCGCCCACGGGACCCTGCTGGAAGGAACTGAAGGTCCACCAGGGGTGGTCGGTATTGGGCTCACCGGGGCGGGAATACTTGAGCGAGTCGCGCAGGGTGCCCAGGGTGATGAACTCTCCCCCGCCCAGATCGATCGGCGCTCCGGCCCCCGCGGTAGCCGCGCTCCAGGCGGCGGCCAGGAACTCGCGGTTGGTCTCGGCGAGGCTGATCGCCCGGGTGGTGACCCGCTCGGGCGAGGCCACCGCGACCGCGGTTCCCGCCGGGAGATAATGGCCCACGTTGACCAGGCGTTCCAGCAGCGCCGGGGCCAGTGACTCCATGCCCTCGACCGGAATACCCTCGCCGATCTTTTCCAGCATGCCCGAGATACCGGGGAACTCATGCTGCATCTCACGGGCGCGCTGACGCACCGGGGCCGTCAGCAGCAGCTCACGGGCAGGTGCCAGTTCGATCCCCGGCAGATCCTCCTCCTGGGAGCGCTGATCGGCCACCGAGAAGCGGCGGATCTGCTCGACCTCATCACCGAAGAAGTCGACCCGGAAGGGATGGTCGGCCGTGGGCGGGAAGACATCCAGGATGCCTCCGCGCAGCGCAAACTCCCCGCGCCGTGCCACCAGGTCTACCCGCACATAGGCGGCCTCAACCAGCCGGGCGGCCAGCTCCTGGAGGTCGTGACCACGCGCCCCGGCAACCAGCGAGATGGGGGCGGCGTCGGCGAGGTTTTCGGCCAGCGGCTGGAGGGCAGCCCGCACCGAGGCCACCACGATCAGCGTACGCTCGCCGTCCCAGGTGCGCAGTGCCCGCAGGGCGGCCAGGCGCCTACCGACGATCTCGGTGGACGGGCTCAGACGCTCATGGGGCAGCGTCTCCCAGGCCGGGAAGTCGACGATATCGCCACCGGGCAGGAGCGCGCGGAGGCTGGCGATCAGCGACTCCGAGTCGCGTCCGGTCGCGGTGATCGCCAGCACCACCGGCGGGGCACCCGCCTCACGACGGCGTTCAACCAGCCCGGCAATCAGCGGGGCGGTCAGCCCCTCGGCGACCGAGAAATCGGCATCGCGCGGGGCATAGTCCAGGGCAGCGGAAAATGAGGGCGCGCCAGAAAGCGCTGAAATCAGACCCGAAAGCATCACCGAGTAATTCTAGACGGCACCGGTGACATCGGCATCCGCCGTCCCTGTGCCCTGAGCGAAACCGCAATCGCGGAAGAGCCGAGTGATTTTACACCCAAGGTCTCTAGATAGTGCCTGCTATCTAGCAAAAGCGCCCGAACTGAGCCCCTGCGCGACGCGTTGCCAAACTCCTCGCGAGCATTCGTTTCCCGCATAAACACCTCCCCAATGCGCCCTTACCAAGTGGAAAACACGCCAATTTTGGAGAGGAATCCCCGCCACCGCGACACCAAACATGCATGCATCATCCACGCCGAAAACCACGCAGTGAAATGCGACAGCTTATGGTTCATTTGGTGCCAGGATTCACCCACTGTCGGGGGAGGCAGGGAATCATGGTGTGAACATCCACCCGATCAGCGTTGATCATCACCCCGTCCCCCGGCGAAAGTTGAACCGCATGACCCTCTCGGCCACCCTCGAAAACGCAACCGATCTTCCCGCGGTCATCACCGAATTTGTCGCATCGGCGGTGCTCCCCGACCCAACCCCGCTGCTGGCGCTGGTCACCGAGGACGCCCGGATCACCGATCACAATGACGAGTACGTGGGCGATGATGAACTCCTGCGCTGGGCACACCAGTTCACCGAGCGCCGCGTGAGCGCCCAGCACTTTGGGGTCGAGCGCGACGCCCACGGCATCACGCTGCTCTACCGCATCAACACCGACAACCCCGCCGGCCCCACGGTCCGTCGCTTCCGGTTTACCCTGAACCCAGCCCGAGACCGGGTAGCAAACCTCACCGTCACCGACTAAACGGCGAATCCACAACGGCCTCCTTCCACAGAAGGAGGCCGTTGGTCGTGATGCGAGTGGTGCCGGGACCTAGCCGCGGCTGTGGAACTTCTGCTGTGCGGCGGTCAGGCCCTCGGTAGCCACCAGCTCGGCGGCATCGGCGGCATCGGCAATGAGGATGGGCAGGGTCTCCCGCTCGGCCGCGGTGAACGGCGCCAACACAAAGTCGGCCGGGTCCTGACGCCCCACCGGGCGCCCCACCCCGGTACGCACCCGGATAAACTCCGGGGTTCCCAGGGCCGCGGCAATATCACGCAGCCCGTTGTGACCGCCGTGACCGCCGCCGATCTTCAGCTTGATGCTGTCAAAGGGGATGTCCATCTCATCGTGGATGACGATGATTCGCTCCGGCGGGATCGAGTAGAACGAGGCCAGCGCGGCGGTCTGCTTCCCCGAGACGTTCATGAAGCTGGTCAGGGTCGCCACGATGAGCTTGGGACCGCCCGGGGCCAGGAAGCCCTCGGCCACCAGGGCCGCGCTGCGGTGACGCTTGAGCTGCTGTCCCAGTCGGCCGGCCAGCTCGGCGATCACCATCTGTCCGATGTTGTGCCGGGTGCGCTCATAGCGCGGGCCGGGGTTGCCGAGTCCGATCACCAGCCAGGTGTTTGCTGCAGCCATGTTCTGTGTCCGTGCTCCCAAAAAAACGTGCCACCAGCGGCGAGGATGCGCCGAATCTGTCATGTGTCCAGGGTAGCGCGGTTCCCCCACCCAAAAAACGCGCCCCGCCCTCCACCAGGGAGAACGGGGCGCGCAGGTAAGCGCGAGAATTACTCGGCGGCAGCCTCGGTGGCCTCGTCCTCGGCGGGAGCGGCCGGAGCGGCGGCAACCTGGACGATCAGCAGGTCTGCGTCGTCAACGAGCTCGGCACCCTCGGGCAGAACGACGTCCTTGGCGTGGACGTGCTGTCCCTCCTCGGCACCGGCGATCGAAACCACAACGTTGGCGGGGATGTTGGTTGCGGCAACCAGCAGACGCAGGGTGTTGGTCTCAACGTTTGCCAGGGTGCCCGGAGCCGAGTCGCCCTCAACGTGAACGGGGATCTCAACCTCGACCTTTTCACCCTTCACAACAACCGCCAGGTCGATGTGCTCGATGATACGCAGAACCGGGTCCTTCTGAACCTCGCGCACGAGAACGAGCTCCTCGGTGCCCTCGATGTTCAGGTTGATCAGGGCGTTGGTGTGACGCACGATCAGGCCGGTGGCGTGGGTGGGCAGCGACACGTGCTTGGGCTCGGTGCCGTGACCGTAGATGACGGCGGGGATCTTGCCGGCGGCGCGCAGCTTGCGGGCGGCACCCTTACCGAAAGAGGTACGCAGTTCGGCGTCCAGGTTTACGCTGTTGTCAGCCATAATTACTCCTTGATGTGGCGGGCCTCGGGGACCCGGATGGTTTCAACTCGAACGCATATCAGCGTGAGGAAAAGCCGAGGCCTTGCCCACCGCGTCGATAACGGCTTATCCCGAAGGACAGCCCTCGCCGAAGTTCAGCGCTTAGTCTAACCGAGTTTTCCCGGCGAGTGTAAATCGTCGGACCCGAGACGGCGACGGCCGCACCAGCCGGGAGGGATGGTGCGGCCGCTTTGCGGTTCGGGACCGGTCAGGATTCGATCGCTTGCAGCCCCAAAACCTCCCGTAGATCCGGGGCCAGAATCCCCAGTACGTCCTCGACGCCCAGGCTTCCCACCTCGATCCCCGCACCCAGCGGAGCGGACTCGGCATCCGGGGTGTCCGCGCGGCGCAGATAGGCGATCCACTCCTCCACGATCGGGATCGCGCTGGTGCCCAGGTCAAGACCCGCGGCGCGGCGCGCTCGCACCACGTCAAAAATCCGCGGCGGCAGCTTATGGGCACCGCCCAGGGCAATCTGGGCCAGGTGGTGTTGGATCCGCGGGTTGGCGAAGCGCTCACGCAGTGCGGCCCGGGCCGCGTCGATCTCGGGCCCGCCCTGCGGCAGCACCTCGGCGGCCTCGGCCCACAGGGTCTCCAGGCGTTCGGCGAGTTCGGGATCGGCGAAGGCGGCGTCCACGGTCCGGTGACCGCGCGCCAGTCCCGCATAGGCCAGCAGCGAGTGTCCGGCGTTGAGGAGCCAGAGTTTGCGCCGCTCATGGGGCTCGATCTCGTTGACAAAACGCACGCCGGCGTGTTCCCAGGCGGGACGACCGGCCGGGAAGTCCCCGGCGATGATCCACTCGGCAAACGGCTCGGTCACGATGACCGCGGCGTCTGCGAGTCCCGTGTGCTCGGCCACCTCACGGCGATCGGCATCGGTGGTGGCCGGGGTGATTCGATCCACCATTGAGGACACAAACGAGACGTTATCCCGGATCCACGCGGCGAGGGCCGGGTCCACACGGGTGGCCAGATCCAGCACCACCGCGCGAGTCACGGCACCGTTGTCGGCGAGGTTGTCGCAGCTGAGGATTGCGATCGGCCCGGCATCCGCGTCGCGGCGGGCACGCAGCCCGTCCACGATCCGGCCCGGCGCGCTCACGCAGCCCCGGTCGGATTCCGGTTTACCCGTGGCCCGCAGAAACTCGATATCGGCCGCCACATCGGGATCGGTCAGATTCAGCGTCCCGTCGGGGCCGCGCCGGTACCCGGCCTCGGTGATCGTCAGGCTGAGGATCGCGGTGTCCGGATCGGCCAACCGCGCACGCCAGCGCGCGCCGTCATTACCGTCGCTGGCCCGGACAATCGACTCGACCCGCTCAAACGTGTCCCCCGACGCCGCCCGCACCACCAGCGTAAACACGCCATCCTGGGCCGCCAGAATCTCTGCCTGCGCGGGTGAGCGTCCGGTGAAGGACTCGATCCCCCAGTCCCCCGGATTTTCGCGCTGCACCAGCTCGGTGTACCAGGCCTGGTGGGCACGGTGGAACGCGCCAAGGCCCAGGTGGGCGATCCGGGTGCGGGGGTGCGGCCGGGTCCGGGTGGGTACCCGGTCCCCGGCCGCGGCGGAGCTAGTCACGCGAACCCGCCTGCGCGGCCTCGACCAGGCCGCGCACGTAGGCGAGGTTTTCGGCGGTGCGCTGCTCGAGCGGGACCTCGGTGGAGAAGTCCTCCAGGGTGATCCAGCCGTCATAGCCGAATGCCACCAGATCACGCACGTAACCGGCGAGGTCCGCCTGCCCGGCGCGCAGGGTGGTCCACTCGTGACGCCAGATGTGGGTGCCGTCCTGCTCCACGTGATCCACCACCCACCGGGCGTTCTTGATGTGCACGTGTGCCAGGTACTCCCCGAGCAGCTGGAAGCCGGCCAGGTGGTTCTCGAAGCCCTCGTTGACCAGGTTTCCCACGTCGTGGATCACGCCGACAAACTGCGGGTTCAGCCCCTCGACCAGGCGGCGCGCGGCCGAGGCCGACGGGGTGATGGTCTCGTGGTGCAGCTCAACCAGCGCCTTGACACCGTGCTTTTCGGCCACCGCCACGATGTATTCCAGGTTGGTGCGGGCCTGGGCAAACAGGTCCGCATAGTTGCGTCCATCCACCCGCGGCATCGCGATGCGCACCTGGGTTGCGCCGACGGCGGCGGTGGCGGCGAGCATCCGCTCGGCATCCACCCGGTTTTCCAGCTGGGCATACCCGCCGATGCCGGAGAACTCCAGGTGATTCGCGGTGGTGATCTCGCGGATCTGAACGAGGTGGTCCTCAAGCCCGGTCATCGGCCAGGTCGCGCGGTTTCCGGCCCAGAATCCGGGCGGGGTGGCCTCGTCCTGGTCGGTGATGCGCCACTCGATGCCGTCCCAGCCCTGGGCGGCCAGGGTCTGGGCGGCCTCGGCCGGGGTCCAGTCGGGGGTCGAGGCGGTGAATACCGAATACTTCATGATGCACGTCCCGTCGTCAGGGTGAGGTCGTCATATTTTCCGGCGAGCACGTCGGCGAACAGCACCGCGGTGCCCAGGGTCGCCGAGGCGTACATCGCGTGCACGAGTGCGAGCGAGTGGGTCGCGTCGCGGGCGGTGATGCCCGGGTCACGGCCATCCCGCAGCGCGGCGGCGATGTCGTCATACTGCCGGGTGTGGGCGGCGAGGAAGTCGCCGTCCTCCCGCGGGGAGGTGGAGAGCTGGCCGGCGTCGATGACCTCGGCTGCCTGGTTCGCGGTGCCCACCGCGCTCAACCCGGTTCCGGGAATCAGGTCGGCGCCGCCGGCCGCGTGGAAGTACTCCAGGCGGTCGTTGTCGATCACCGCGGAGCCGCGCGAGCCGAGCACCTGCAGGCGGGTGTTCAGGCCCGGGTAGGCGGCGGTGGTGCAGTGGATCACGCCGAGGGCACCGGATTCGAAGGCGACCGTGGCCACCGCGATGTCCTCAACCTCGATCCGCTCGTGGGCGAGCAGCGCGGTGCGGGCGTAGATCTCCACCGGGGTGCCGAGGGTCCAGCGCAGCAGGTCCACGGTGTGCACACCCTGGTTCATCACCGCGCCGCCGCCGTCGAGTTCCCAGGTGCCGCGCCAGTTACCGCTGTCGTAGTAGTCCTGTCCGCGCCACCAGGCCACGGTGGCCGAGCCCGAGGTGACCCGCCCAAAGCGGCCCGCATCGATGGCCTGCTTGACCAGCACGCTGGCCGGATCGAAGCGGTGCTGGGAGATGACGCTGACGATCAGCCCGCGCTCGGCGGCCTCATCGGCCAGGTCGGCGATGCGGCGAGCGCGCACC
This sequence comes from Mycetocola sp. BIGb0189, assembly GCF_024810155.1. Lineage (NCBI taxonomy): Bacteria > Bacillati > Actinomycetota > Actinomycetes > Micrococcales > Microbacteriaceae > Mycetocola > Mycetocola sp. BIGb0189. The sequence goes on along the minus strand of NZ_JANUED010000002.1, from coordinate 81,115 downwards.
AGGTCCACGTCGATCGGCTTCTCGATCACCACGTGCACGCCGGCGGCGAGTGCTTCGCGCGCCGCGTCTACGTGCAGACCGCTGGGGGTCGTGATGACCACCAGGTCGATGTCTCCGGCCTCAAGCGCCTCGGTCAGGGTCGCGAAGGTGCGCGGACGCTCCACCGGATACTCGGTGGGCAGCAGGTCGGCGAGGGTGGTGAGGGCTTCGGGGAAGACATCCACCAGCGCGCTCACGGTGAAGGCCTCGTGGGCCGCCAGGACGCGGGCGTGGTGGGTGCCGATCACGCCGCAGCCGATGATGACGGCACGGGTGGGTGTTGCGGTGGTCATTTGAGTGTTACTCCCAGTTCATCGGTGAGGCCCCTAAAGGCACGGGCTGCACGCCCGAAGGCGGCGGCCCCGGAGAATCCGCCGGTGGCGAATGCATCGGACAGGTGCGGTTCGAGCGAGGCGAAGCCGGCAAACCCGTCGGATGCCAGGGCACCGAGGGTTTCGCGCAGCTGGCCGTCGCCCTCGCCCGCGGCAACCACCGAGTGGTCGCTCGCGAGGGCGTCCTTTACCTGCAGGTATTCCAGGTAGGGGCGCAGGTCCTCGAATCCGTCATCGAAGGGCACCGCTCCCACCTGTACATAGTTGGCGTTGTCCCAGGCCACGCGGAGCGCCGGCGAGTTCACCGAGGTGATCAGGTCGAGCACCCGGGCGGGGGTGTCGCCATAGATGTCCTTCTCGTTCTCGTGCAGCAGCACGATCCCCGCGGCCTGGGCGATCTCGGCAAAGCGCGTCAGTCGTTCGATCACGGGTTCGCGGATCGAGTCCACGTCCACGCCCTCGCCGTAATAGAAGGAGAAGATGCGGATGTAGCGGCTGTTCAGCACCTTGGCGGCGTTGATGGCGCGGTCCAGGCGTGCCAGCTCGGCGTCGAAGTCCGAGGTGATATCCACCTTGCCCAGCGGCGAGGCGATGGCCGAGACCCCCATCTCCTGTTCGGCGAGCAGCGCACGCAGCTCCTCCAGTCGGGCATCGTCAAGCTCCACGATGTTGATGCCCCAGGCGCTGCGGACCTCGATGTGCTGGGCACCGAGCGCCTGCAGCACGGCGATCTGAATGCGGGGATCCTCATGGATCTCGTCCCCGAACCCGGACAGGGTCCAGGTGGGGGTGAATGATGCGGTCATTACTTAACTCCTCCTGCGGTGAGGCCACCAACAAGGTAGCGCTGGAAAATAAGGTAGAGAACAACAACGGGCACCGCACACACCAGCGCGGCGGCCATCATCTGGCCATAAACCGGGACGGCACCGCCCTCCTGGGTGGCCCCAAAAATCTGCAGCGAGACGGCCACGGTTCGAGACTCCGGGCGTGTCATCACCGAGGCGAAGAGCACGTCGTTCCAGCCCAGCAAGAACGCGAAGATACCCGAGACGACGATGCCCGGCCAGCTCAGCGGCACGATGATCCGGGTGAGGATCTTGAAGGGCGAGGCACCGTCCAGGCGCGCCGCCTCCTCAAGCTCACGCGGCAGGCCACGCAGGTAGGTCACCATGACCCAGGTCGAGAACGGCAGCGCAAAGGTCAGGTAGGTGAGGAACAGGCCCCAGCGGGTACCGATGATCTGCACGCCCAGCGTGCTCGCCGCACTGGAGAAGAGTACAAACACGGGCAGCAGGAGCAGGGTTCCGGGGATCGACTGCAGCGCGAGCAGACCACGCAGCACCAGCAGGCGGCCGCGGAAGGCATAGCGCACCAGCACATAGGCGGTGGAGACCGAGAGTCCGGCGCAGACGATCGCGACGCCGCCGGCCACCAGCACGCTGTTCACCAGTCCGGTGCCGAGGTCCACCGTGGTCCAGATCTTCGAGTAGTTCTCGAAGGTCAACTCGGTGGGCCAGAACGCCCCGCGGGCCACGGCCAGGTCGGAGTTGATCGAGGCAAAGAAGATGTAGAGCACCGGCACCATCGAGAACACCAGCAGCGCGGCCAGGATCACGATCAGCAGGGGTTTGGGGAGCAGCCGGTGGATCTGCGCCTGGCGGGCACCCTCCTTGGCGCTGGCGCGGTGCGGGGTCACGCGTACGGGGGCGATCGTGTTACTTGCGGACACGGGAACCACCATCCTCTCCGGTGTCGAGCTTCACTGCTCGCAGGTAGATAAAGAGCGGAATCGCGATCAGGATCAGCGAGATCACGGCCATCGCGGCCGACAGTCCGAACCGGAAGTTCTGGAAGCCGGTGATGTAGGTGAGCACGGGCAGGACGTTGACATCCGCCGGTGCGGGGATTCCAAACAGCACAAACGGGAGAGTGAAGTTATTCACCGAGTGCAGGAAGGAGATGATCAGCGCGAGGGTGATCGGACCCTTGAGGTAGGGCAGGATGACATAGCGCAGCTTGGTCCACCAGCCGGCGCCGTCCAGGGCCGATGCCTCGTGTACCTCGGAGTCCACCGACTGCAGACCCGAGAGCACGAGCAGGTAGATGAAGGGCCAGGATGCCCAGATCTGCACAAACACCAGCGCCCAGTAGGACTGCGGGCCGTTGAGCCAGAGGCCCCCGTCGATGCCGAAGTTCTTGAGCATCGCGTTGCCCACCCCGTCGGGCTGGAGCATGGTGCGCCACACGGTACCCACCACGAAGGTCGGCAGCACGTAGGGCACCAGGAACAGCGAGCGGACCAGGCCCCGACCACGGAAGCGGTTCTGGGTGGCCAGGGCCGCGGCGACACCGATCGGCAGGCAGATCAGGGTCACCAGGACCGCGTAGCCCACGCTGATACCGATCGACTGGATCAGCGTGGACTTGGTCAGCGCCTCCACATAGTTGGAGATGCCGATAAACGGTGCGCTGATCCACTGCCGCAGCGTGTACTGGTCGAGATCCATCAGGGAGATCACCAGTCCCAGCACCAGCGGGACCAGGATCACCACCACCATCAGGATGCCGCCGGGGGCGAGCATCCAGAGCGGGCGATCACGCTCGCCGATCTTCCGGGCCCGACGCGGGCGGCCCGTGGGAGGCGAGGAGGGGGCGGGATGCCCGCCCCGGCGCGCGGCAGTGCGCGCCGGGGTGGCATCGGCGCTCGCGGCGGCGTTGGCCGCGAGCGCATCGGCGCGGGTGCGCGCCTCGGGGGTGGTAACCATGAGAAATCTCTTCCGGTGTCTTACTTCGCGCGATCCAGAGCAGACTGAGCCTTTTCCTGCTCGGTCTTCAGGGCGGAGATGATCTGATCGGTGCTCACCGATCCGGCGTTCAGCGAGGGGATGGCCTGAACCACGACGTTGGTCATGCCCAGCTGAACATCACCCCAGGCACCACTGAACGGGGTACCAACGGAGAGCTTGGATGCTTCAACGATCGGGGCGAGCTGTGCGTTGTCCTTTTCCAGGGCCGCGGCGGCCTCGGAGTTGGTGGGCATCTCGCCGAAGGTGTCGTAGTAGACCTTCTGTTCCTCGGCGGTGGTCAGCATCTCGATCAGGGCGAAGGAGAGGTCCTTGTTCTTGGAGTAGTCGGCAACCACGAAGTTGGATCCGCTGAGGATCGAGGCGGCTTCCTTGCCGTCGGAGGGACGCTTGGTCTCCCCCGGCGGAACGGTCGGCATGACCGCGTAGGCGTACTTGCCGGCCACGGCCGAAGCTTCCAGGGTGTTGATCGAGGTTGCGGTGACCATCGGCATGAACGCGGCCTTACCGTCGGCGAACGAGGCGAGGGCCTGGCTGGCCTTCCAGCCGATCGCGGCCGGGTTGACCACCTTGTCCTGGGTCAGCCAGCCGAAGTAGGTCTCATAGGCCTTGATCGTGACCGGGTCATCCAGGCGCACCTTCTTGCCGTCGATAATCGGGTTACCGGCCTGGGTCGACATCGCCCAGATGAACTTCCACGGGTCGAAGTTGTCGCCGTAGGCGATGCTCAGACCATACACGTCGTCGTGGGTCAGTTTCTTTGCCTGCTCGAGCAGTCCGTCCCAGGTGTCGGCGGGCTTGTCGATGCCGGCGGCGGCAAGCATCTCGGTGTTGTAGGCCATCACAAACGGACGGCTTCGGGCGGGAATCCCCACCTCGTTGTCCTTGTCCGGTCCGGAAATCCCCAGGCTGGCCTCGGTGAAGCGGTCGCGCCCGCCGACCTTCTTCCAGTCGTCGTCGCTGAGCTTGACGAAGGCACCGGTGGCATAGGCGGTCGGGGTGAACGTGGTACCCAGCGAGTAGATGTCCGGGCCCTGGCCCGAGACCACCGAGGTCTGGATCTTGGTCAGCTCATCGTTGGCGCTGGCGAAGGTTTCGAACTTCACCTCGGCACCGGTCTTGGCCTTGAACTTTTCGCTCACATCGGCGAACCACTTCTGCTGTTCCTCCGGGTAGAGCGTGTTGGCGTCGGTCAGAACGTTCAGGGTCTTGCCCTTTCCGTCCAGCGCGCCGGCGCCATCGCCGGGTGCGTCACCGCCGCTCGCGCAACCGGCGAGAGTGATCGCGCCGGCCGCCAGTAGCGCCGTGGTCAGGGCGAATTTCTTCTTCATCATCCGAGCTCCTCCTTGAGTGGGTGAAACCGTGGCTCAAAACCCCGGTGCACCGACTCTAGACAAAACGACAAACTTTCAGCAACCGTTTGCCAAAAATTGCCAAGTGTGGTTTTCTCTGGATATGAGTAATGACCCGGTGTCGCCGTCAACCAGGCCCGCGACGATTCACGACGTGGCCCGCGAAAGCGGATTTGCTGCCTCGACCGTTTCGCGCGCGCTCTCCAATCCGGGCCGAGTAAATGCCCAGACCAGGGAGAAGATCGTGGCGATTGCCCGGGCCCTCAACTACACCCCGAACACCCAGGCGCGCGCCCTCACCTCGGGACAGACCGGCTCGATCGCGGTGCTGGTCTCGGACATCACCAACCCGTTTTACTTTGGGCTGATCCGTGGCACACAGCAGCAACTCAAGGCGGCAAACTACCTCCAGATGCTCGTGGACACCGCCGAGTCCAGCGACTCCGAGGCCGCGACCATCGACTCGCTGCGCCGCTCGGCCGACGGGGCGATCCTCACCGCATCCCGGCTCTCCGACCAGCAGCTGCTCACGCTGGCCGAACGGATGCCGCTGGTCGCGATCAACCGTCATGTGCCCGGGATTCCCGCGGTCATCATCGACACCCCGTTCGGGATCGATCAGGCCCTCGACCACCTCGCCTCCCTCGGGCACCGCCGGATCACCTACGTGTCCGGACCCGATATGTCCTGGTCCAATGAGCGCCGTTGGCAGCGCCTGGAAAAGACCGCACAGAAGCTCGGCGTGCACCCCGTACGCACCCGCGAATACGCCCCGAGCATGGCCTCGGGAGCGGCGGCAGCGGAGGCGATGATCAACAGCGAATCCACCGCGTGCGTGGTGTTCAACGACCTGATCGCGATCGGGATGCTCGAGCGGTTCCGCGAGCGCGGCGTCCGGGTCCCCGAGGACATCAGCGTGGTCGGCTGCGATGACATCTTCGGGGCCGACTTCTGCAATCCCCCGCTCACCACCCTCACCGCGCCGATCGAGCGCGCGGGCCGGATGGCCGTTTCGATGCTGCTGTCCCGGCTCGAAGCCGGTGCGGACGCTCCGCCGCCCCCGCCGATGCTGCTGCCCACCCACCTGACCGTGCGCAAGTCCACCGGCCCCGCCCGGGAGCATTAGCCACCCACAGTTTTGCACCACCGCGTTACCGACCCCAGCCAATGAAGACAGGGAGACACCCGTGACTCAGCTCACCCCACACCCCGATCGTCTGCTTCCGGCAGACCCCACCACACTCGCGATTGCCCGGCGGCTTTATGGGGAGGTGGCGGGTGCGCCGATCCTCTCCCCACACGGGCATGTGGATGCGACCCTGCTGCTGGAAAACGCGGCGTTCCGGGATCCCGCCGAGCTGCTGATCACCCCGGACCACTACGTCACCCGGCTGCTGCACGCCCACGGTGTTGCCCTGGGCGATCTGGGACTGGCCGACCGCGGCGTGGCCTCCACCGCGAGCGGATCGGATATCTGGCGCAGGTTCTGCAGCCACTGGCACCACTTCGCCGGAACCCCGGTGCGCTACTGGTTTGAAACCGAGCTGCACGACGTGTTTGGGATCACCGAGGTCCCCTCCGCGGACACCGCGGACTCGATCTATGCGCAGATCGCCGCCAAGCTGGCGCAGCCCGGATGGCGGCCGCGGGCACTGTTTGAGCGCTTCAACATCGAGGTCCTGGCCACCACCGACGATCCCGCCGACTCGCTGGATGCCCACCGCGCCCTGGCCGAGGATCCCACCTTCCACGGGCGCGTGCTGCCGACCTTCCGCGCCGACCGCTACATGGACCCCTCGGCCCCGGCCTGGCGCGGCGCCCTCACCGCGATCGCCGAGGCCGCCGATATCGACACCGGAACCTATGCGGGCCTGATCGCCGCGCTGCGGAACCGTCGTGCACACTTCATCAACCACGGCGCCACGGCCACCGACACCGGCGTGCTTGAACCCACCGCCGAGCCGCTCCCCCTCGCCGAGGCCGAACGCATCCACGCCGCCGCCCTGGCCGGAACCGCGACCGAGGCCGACGCCGTCGCCTACCGCCGCAACATGCTCTACCGCTATGCCGAGATGGCGGCCGAGGATGGGCTGGTCATGCAGCTGCACCCCGGCGTGATCCGCGGGCACCACACGCCGACCCTGGAACGCTTCGGCCCCGACACCGGACACGACCTCCCCGACCAGGGCTCGTTCACCCGACCCCTGCGCCGCATGCTCCAGGATTTCGGAACCAACGACACCTTCCGCCTGGTGCTGTTCACAGTGGATGAGACGGTTTTCTCGCGGGAAATCGGCCCGCTTGCCGGGTTCTATCCCTCGGTTTATGCGGGGGCGCCGTGGTGGTTCATCGACACCCCGGCGGCGATCGCCCGCTACCGGTCGGCCGTGACCGACAGCGCCGGCTTCGCCAAGACCTCGGGGTTCATCGACGACACCCGCGCGTTCTGCTCGATCCCCGCCCGCCACGACATGTCCCGCCGCGCGGATGCCGCATTCCTCGCCGGGCTGGTGGCCACCCATCAGCTGGGCGAGGATGAGGCGGCGGTGCTGATTCGGGATCTCACGGACCGCATCCCGCGCGAGGTCTTCCGTCTCTAGATCGAACAGTCCACACCGGGGGTCCCGCGCGAGGTTTTCCGTCTCTCGACAGGACCTCAACCTGGCCGATTCGGGCGCACCGGTGTGCGCATCCGATTCCGCGGTGGGCGGACAACACCGTGCGGATCCCCGGTATTCCGGGGGTCCGCACGGTCGCCCACAGCACTGAACAAAGGTGCATGGGCAAAACCGTTTCCGGGCATGTGAGGTTTGCTAAGTTGATCACAACCCATGCTCGGAGCCGCGCGTTTCTGCGTCTCTTCCAGGCATGTCCAGCGCATCCCCTTTCCATAATCCCCGAATTGGAGTAACCATGACGGAAGCAGCACAGGCAAACATTGGCGTGATCGGAATGGCGGTCATGGGCAGCAACCTCGCCCGTAACCTGGCGAGCCGCGAGGGTAACACCGTCGCAATTTTCAACCGCTCGCCCGAGCGCACCCGCGGTGTTGTCGAGGCACACCCGGAGGCCGGCTTTGTGGCCAGCGAGACCATCGATGAGTTTGTGGCTTCGCTGCAGAAGCCGCGCACCGCGATCATCATGGTGCAGGCCGGTGCCGGCACCGATGCCGTAATCAACCAGCTGACCGAGCGCTTCGAGCCCGGCGACATCATCGTGGACGGCGGCAACGCCCTCTATACCGACACCATCCGCCGCGAAAAGGCCGTAAGCCCGACCGGCATCCACTTTGTGGGTGCGGGTATCTCCGGTGGCGAGGAGGGCGCACTCAAGGGCCCGTCGATCATGCCCGGTGGAACCGCCGAGGCCTATGAGACCCTGGGTCCGATCCTCTCCTCGATCGCCGCGGTCGCCGAGGGTGAGCCCTGCGTGACCCACGTGGGTACCGACGGTGCCGGCCACTTCGTGAAGATGATCCACAACGGTATCGAGTACGCCGACATGCAGCTCATCGCCGAGGCCTACGACCTGCTGCGCTACAACGCGGGTCTGACCCCGGCCGAGATAGCCGACGTGTTCACCGAGTGGAACAAGGGTGAGCTGGAGAGCTACCTGATCGAGATCACCGCCGAGGTTCTGCGCCAGGTGGATGCCAAGACCGGCCAGCCGCTGGTTGACGTGATCCTGGACCAGGCGGGTTCCAAGGGCACCGGCGTGTGGACCGTACAGAACGCACTGGCCCTGGGTGTCCCGGTTTCGGGTATCGCCGAGGCCGTGTTTGCACGTTCGCTCTCCTCGCACCCCGAGCAGCGCGAAGCTGCCGCAGGTCTGCCGGGTCCGGCAAACCCGGTGGCCGTGACCGACCGCGACGCCTTCATCGAGGACGTCCGCCAGGCACTCTACGCCTCGAAGATCGTCGCCTACTCGCAGGGCTTCGACGCGATCCGCGCCGGTGCCGCCGAGTACAACTGGAACATCGACCTGGGTGCCGTCTCGCGCATCTGGCGTGGTGGCTGCATCATCCGCGCCCAGTTCCTCAACCGCATCGCCGACGCGTACGCCGAGCAGCCGAACCTGGCCGCCCTGCTGACCGCACCGTACTTCTCGGACGCGATCACCGCGGGTCAGGAGGCCTGGCGTCGGGTTGTGGTTTCGGCCACCCAGACCGGCATCCCCGCCCCGGCGTTCTCCTCCTCGCTGGCCTACTACGACGGTCTGCGCGCCAAGCGCCTGCCGGCCGCCGTGGTCCAGGGCCAGCGCGACTTCTTCGGTGCTCACACCTATAAGCGTGTCGACATCGAGGGAACCTTCCACACCCTGTGGTCGGGAGACCGTACCGAGATCAGCGCCACCGACTCGCACTAGTTCCGGTTCTCATCACCCTCATCTGCCGGTTCCAGGTTACGGAACTGGCAAACGGGTAATCTCGCGGCCTCGCCCCATCGGGCGGGGCCGCGTTTTAGTTCCGAATTCAACGGCCCTTCCAGCCGACCCGTTGCAAACCATGACGCTCCCGTAGCCCGCGCCACCGGAAGAGCAGCATGTCGGCCAGGAAGGCCGCAAACGGCTCGTCTCGTTCTCTCCGGTACCGCTCGCGGAGTTCTTCGATGCTGGCCTCCTCGTACGGGAGCTCATCGTCAATGATTGACGTGTCCAGATCTTCCCGAATCTCGTTCTCTGCCATTGTGGCCTCTCTTTCTCAGGGGAATGGAGTGGTGGAGGCACCGCCTATTCGATGAACCGGTACGGAATCAAGGAGGTAGGCGAGCGCATCCAGGTATGGCCGCAACGCTACGCGCAAGGCTCGGTCATGAACAGTGCGTGAGTGACCCGACATGAGCAAGACGCCGCATATCCGATAGGGAGAACGGATGGGGACCCAGAGATCCGGCCCAGAATATCGGACGGGGTTATAACCTCCGACGGGGTCAGGGTCCACGCCTTCCTCGTTTTCTCGCGTGATTTCAGCGATCCACTCAACGGGGTCGGCCCCGGCAAGCGGCGGTTGGGGTGTTTGCTGGTTCGGCAGCGGTACCCCAGACCAGGCCTGCGCCACAAACCCGTTCGTCACCGGGTCAAGGACATACAGGACAGTTCGGGTTTTCACATCGGCGTGAAGCGTGTGCGTCCACATTGAGTCCGCTGTAGCCCGCAACTCGCGCAGGATCCGACGCGCATGTGGATCCGGTTCGAGACGTGTCAGAGTGGTTGCCACACGAATGATTCGACTCATGAACTGTAAGACGTGATCACCACCGACCCACGTCGAATATGCCCGTCCAACGTCAAAGTATGCATGTGCACCACGCACAAGCATCGGGCAGATTCCGATGACAAGGAGCAGAATCCCGAACGAAAGCCCCGCGGGGCGGGCAGGCAAGGTCGAGAGGAACATGCCCCCAAACAGCATCGCCAGGCTCGTTACCACATCGGCAAACGGGGACAGCAAAAATCGCACCGCTCTGCTTCCCCAACGCACTTCGCGATTCACTCGATTCACCTCCGAGTTATATCTTTCGCTTCGTCTAGCCGGCCACGGTCCTGATCGTTGAAACTGTGGAAACTTCGATGCGAGGAGTGCGCTGTGGAGGATGCTCGGGCTGCCTTCCGCGGTTCGCGCGCTACCGAAGCTGACTGGGGTGAATCCCATGGCGCTTGCGGAGTCCACGCCAACGCAGATGGAGAATATCCAGCGCAATGGCGCGCATGCCCGCGGCAACCTGACGCTCAATAGCCTCGCTAAAGTCCCGTGCCGTGTCATGGTCGGCCCAGTATGGTTCCCGTGCCGGCGTCTGCGGTTCGGGCTGCTGCTCGTAGATGTTACTCATGATCTTCCTCCCGTGTTCTTCCTGCTTTAGATTGATCGATGCTCCGCGGCGACGATCGCAAATTCGATGGCTTCCGCGTATGGCATCAACGCTACGTGGAATTCTTTTGAGTGATCGTTCGCCGTAACCCCCATGATGCGCAGAGCACCGAGAACGCGGTCGGGGGCGCGGAGAGGGATGACCAGTTCGGAGTCTCGCCGGTGCCGTGATCTCACGACGCCTTCCGTGTTCTCCCGCGTGATCTCGCCGATCCAGCCCAGCGGGGAGAGCCCCCGCACGCGCATCGGCGGCAGCCGTGCACCGGAAATTCCGGCACCGACACCCACCTGCGGTTTCCAGAATTGCCCATCCTCGCTGAGGACATAGAGGACGATGCCCACTCGTGAGTCCCCGCGGAATCGCGTACGCCACAGCCTGAAAACGGTGTCTTCGAGGTAATTCTTTCCGAGTCGTGATCGAGTCGCGGGCGAAATCACAACCAGCTCGGTGGCCAGGCGAACCGTACTGCGGAGCAGCGTCAGGGTATCGCCCGTCTGTGCCGTCGCAATGCGAAACAGGTTGCCTTCGACTGAGGGCTGGAACCCGCGTACCAGCAGCGGGCACACACCGATCGCGATCAGCATGCCACCGAGGAACAGAAAAACAGGTTCCCCACGAGCGGTGGAGATGCTCATTCCACCAAAGAGAAGGGCGACGCAGGTCAGCGCCTCGGCAAACGGCGACAGCAGAAAGCGCAGCACTGCCCCTCGCACGTTGCCCGCCCTCTGTGTCATCACTCATCACCCCCATTCACAATCCTCTGCGACAGAAGAGCTGGGCGGTGAGAACACCATAATCTGTGGAGAACGTGGTCTACACGCACCTATGTGGAGGAGGGTTCTTACCCACGAAATATGGCGAGAACACCGGACGAATGCCCCTTATCGCCGAGCGGGACCCACCGGCTCGAAGTACTCGGGGTGACTGCGTTCCAGGCCGTCGAGGTCGATCAGGACGAAGCGCAGGTGGGAGCGCAGTTCGGCGGCGGCACCGGGAATGCTGCCGGATTCGAGGGCATCGACGATGCGCTCGTGATCGCGGATGTATTCGGCAACCGATCGGAATCCGGTCAGTCCGTGATAGCGCACGCGGTCGAGGTGTCCCTTGGCCCCGGCGACGGTTGCCCAGGCGGTTTCGTGCCCGGGGATACCCAGGAGAGCACGGTGAAACTCCTCATCCAGCGGGTAGAAGTCCTCGGGGTCCTCGACCTCGCGCTGCCGGGCGATGATGTCGCGAAGCCGCGCGATCTGGGCCTCCCCCACGCGATCACGGCAGGCCTCGAGCGAGGCCAGCTCGATGGCCTCGCGGATGAACTGCGCCTGGCGCACCACGGCCGAGTCGATCCGGGCCACGTAGGTCCCGCTCTGCGGGCGCACCTCGACGAGCCCCTCCTGGGCGACCAGCAGCAGCGCCTCACGCACTGGTTGTCGGCTGACACCGAGCTCGCCGGCCAGATCGGCCTCGCTCAGCCCGGTGCCCGGGGCATAGGTCCCGCGGATCACCCGCTCGCGGATCTCGGTATAGGCGATCGACCGCGCGGACGCACGTGGTGCCGAAGCGGAGGAGGAAGTCATGGCTCAATCCTAGGCCGGAGGGCTCGGGATGCCGTGCGGCATCCCGAGCCCTCGGATGTACAACGATGTTCGATTAGCGGGTGTACCCGGCGCAAACCCACACCCGCCAATCGAATCCTGATCCCACACGATGCGTCATCGTGCGGGTAGCTTCCTACCAGTCGTGAACGGTGCCGTCGGCCAGACGGTTGTAGGGCAGGTACGCCTGCTCGTACGGGTACTTGCCCGCCTCGTCCTTGTTGAGCTCGACACCCAGACCCGGCTTGTTGCCCGGGTGCAGGAATCCGTTCTCCCAGGTGAAGGACTGCTCGAAGACCTGGTCGGTCTTGGCCCCGTGCTTCATGTACTCCTGGATACCGAAGTTGTGGATTGCCAGTCCCAGGTGCATGGCCGCGGCCATACCCACCGGGGAAATGTCGGTCGGTCCGTGCATACCGGACTTGATCTGGTACTGCGCCGCGTACTCCAGGATCTTCTTCAGGTGCGAGATACCACCGGTGTGGGTCACTGCCGAGCGCACGTAGTCGATGAGCTGCTCGCGGATGATCTGCTGGTAGTCCCACTGAGTGTTGAAAATCTCACCGATGGCCAGCGGGGTGGTGGTGTGCTGACGGACCAGGCGCAGCGCCTCCTGGTTCTCGGCCGGGGTGCAGTCCTCAAGCCAGAACAGGTCGTAGGGCTCGAGGCTCTTGCCCAGCTTGGCGGCCTGGATCGGGGTCATCCGGTGGTGGCCGTCGTGCAGCAGCGGTAGCTCGGGACCGAACTCGTTCCGCACGGCCTCGAACACGGTGGGTACGTGGCGCAGGTAGGCACGGGTGTCCCAGTCCTCCTCGGCCGGGTAGGCACCGCGCTGGGCGGGCTCGTGGTCGTAGCGCACGCCGGTGTTGGCGTCGAAGGTGTCGTTGGAGGCGATGCCGTAGATCGACTTCAGGCCGGGAACACCGGTCTGCACGCGGATCGCCCGGTAGCCCTGCTCCTGGTGCGAACGGATGCTGTCAAACAGCTCCGGCATGGTCTTGCCCGAGGCGTGACCGTAGGCGAGCAGGCCGTTACGCGAGGCACCACCCAGCAGCTGGTAGAGGGGCATGCCGGCGGCCTTGGCCTTGATGTCCCAGAGCGCCACGTCCACGGCGGCAATCGCGGCCATGGTGACCGGTCCACGGCGCCAGTAGGCCCCGCGGTAGAGGAACTGCCACATGTCCTCGATGCGGTGCGCGTCGGCACCGATCAGCAGCGGCACCACGTGCTCCTGCAGGTAGGCAACCACGGCCAGTTCGCGACCGTTCAGGGTGGCGTCACCCAGGCCGGTGATTCCGTCTTCGGTGGTGATCTTCAGCGTGACAAAGTTCCGGTCGGGACTGGTGACGATGATTTCGGCACTGGCGATACGCATGCGCGGTCAACTCCTTTGATGATGCGACGGGTCGGTCATTCCGCCCACAAGAAAACTACCATACCAGTTGAGCAATTGCGACCCGTGAAATACAAAACGACGCATGTTTCACCAGGGAAGCATGCGCCGTTAGGAGGCCGCTGGTATGGCAGATGTGCGCTAGAGGACACCCAGCTCGGTGAGCTTGGCCTCCAGATCACGGTCGCTCGGCTCAACCTGATGCGACCCATCCGGGAATACCACCACCGGAATCTGGGTGCGGCCGGAGATCGCCTGAGCGCGCTCGGCACCGTTCTCATCGGCCACCAGATCCACATAGGTATAGGCCACACCACGGGCATCCAGCAGGGCCTTAGAGCGCACACAGTCACGGCACCAGTCGGCACCATACATGGTGATCTGAGGGTCGTTTGCGATTACATCGTTTGTCATGAGCCCACCCTACGCCCGCTTCGCAACCTCCGCCAGGGCACTCAGGGAGCGGTCGCCACCGCAGCATCGGGTCTTCCCACCCGGATCTGAGGATCAACGGGCGGCAGATCAAAGATTTTTCCGCTGGGGATAAAACCTCGGCGCAGGAAATACGCGGTGAGTGCGGGTTGGGGAGTCACGATCACCAGTTCGCGAGCCTCCCCGCGCACCGAGCTTCGTAGTATTCGGTCCAGCTCCGCGAGCATCGCCGCGGTCACGTCGCATCGAGCGCGAACGGGATCCACCCAAAACGCCCCCAGGCGCACCCGCCCCCCACCCGCGACTCCGCTGCTCACCGCGGATTCCAGGGTCCGGCCCCCGCAGCTGCTCCGTACGTGCGCCGCGGCCACCAGAGTGCCCTCCACCTCCCCCAGGAGCACCCACTGATTCTCGGACCTAATCCAGCGCGCGGCCAGCGAAAGGTCCGTCGGCCGCGACGAGGACATCCCCACCTCGCTCGCCCACCCCGCGCGACTGGGCGCCCCGCGAAACACGCGGGCGGCCAGCGCCACAACCCTGGGCGCATCCGCGGCTACCGCGAATCGGAACCGAATCTCGCTCACATCCATTCACGCTACGCGCGTGCGCCGGCGCGATGGAGCGCGCCCATCAAACGTGTCGCTAATCGCTCGCGAGGAGGGCGCGTGCGGCGCCGGTTACCTGCACCACGAGCTCCGCCCGGCGGTGCCGGTCACGGCCGAACCGATCGGCCGCCGTTTCGGGGTCATCCTGAGTCCCCTCACTCCCACCGAGCACCAGGCGATTCATCTGCGGCATGGTCCACCAGGCGGCGGCGAGCATGATGATGCTCAGGAGCAGCTGGGCCACCTGGGGTCGCGATACACCGGGCAAGGCCACGGACAGGGTATCCACCTTGGCCACACAGTTTGCCAGCCGGGTGTGTCCACCCATCCGAGCGGCGGGACGTTCCAGTCCCTCCCAGGCCAGCAATCGGGGCAGGTGCGGGCTCTGATGGAAGCGATCAAAAAAGGCTCCGGCATACTCCCCCACGGCCTCGGCTCCGACGCCGGATACGTGCACCTGCCCCACGAAGGTTTCTAACTCGCGCGAAAGCACGGTCTCAAACAGCGCCTCCTTGTTGCCGAAGTAACTGTAGATACGTTCCTTATTCACCCCGGCCGCCCGCGCAATGGCGTCGATCCGGGTGCCCGCCAAACCAGACTCGCTAAAGCATGCCGTCGCGGCATCGAGCAGGAGCTTTTGAGTGCGTTCGGTATCCCAGGCCATGACCCCAGTCTAGCAATTCCAACTAAACAGTTGCAGATGCTCGATTGAGGCGCTACTCTCGGATCTGCAACCAAACAGTTGGAGATTGATTAATGTCACAGAAACCACCCTCGACCCACGTCCGCGCACTGCTCACCTGGCTCGCCATCTTCCCCCTGGTCACCCTCGGCTCGTTCGCCCTCGAACCCCTCTCCGCGGGCTGGCCTCTGCCGTTGCGCACGCTGGTGTTGACCGCGGCCGTGGTTCCCCTGGCCGTTTATCTGGTGGTCCCCAGCCTGATGCGCGCGCGTGGAAGCCTGCTGTCTCGACGCGGCGGCGTGGTGCCCGCGGTCGCGGTCGTGCCTGCGGCGGAACTCGCGGATTAACCGGGCACAAACACAGCGACCACCACCACACGCACAAACGCCTCCCGCTCGATGAGCGGGAGGCGTTTGTGATGTGGCTAAAGGCTAGGCGGCACCATCGAACATCGAGGTAACCGAACCGTCCTCGAAGACCTCGTGGATCGCGCGCGCCAGCAGCGGCGCGATCGGGAGGATGGTGAGGGTGTCGAAGCGCTTGTGCTCGGGGATCGGCAGGGTGTCGGTCACCACGACCTCGTCCACGCAGGCCGACTGCAGGATCTCGCTCGCCGGGTCCGAGAACACGGCGTGGGTGGCGGCCACAATCACGCGGGTTGCACCGTTGTCCTTGAGGGCCTGAGCCGCCTTGACGATGGTTCCACCGGTGTCGATCATGTCGTCCACCAGGAGGCAGACTCGACCCTCGACGTTACCGACAATCTCGTGCACGGTGACCTGGTTGGCCACCAGCGGGTCGCGACGCTTGTGGATGATCGCCAGCGGCGCATCCAGCTGGTCACTCCACATGTCGGCCACGCGCACGCGGCCCATGTCCGGGGACACCACGGTCAGCTCGGTGCGGTCGAGGGAGGCACGGAAGTGCTCCAGCAGAACCGGCATCGCGAACAGGTGGTCCACCGGGCCGTCGAAGAAGCCCTGGATCTGCGAGGCGTGCAGGTCCACCGACATGATGCGGTTGGCACCGGCGGTCTTGAACAGGTCGGCGACGAGGCGAGCCGAGATCGGCTCACGGCCGCGACCCTTCTTGTCCTGACGTGCATAGGGGTAGAACGGGGCGACCACGGTGATCCGCTTGGCGGAGGCACGCTTGAGCGCGTCAACCATGATCAGCTGCTCCATCAGCCACTCGTTGATCGGAGCGGTGTGGGACTGGATGACAAATGCATCACAACCACGCACGCTCTCATCGAACCGCGCGTAGATCTCACCGTTGGCGAAGGTACGAGCGTCGGTCGGGACGAGCTCGGACCCGAGCGCCTCGGCTACTGCCTCAGCGAGCTCGGGGTGCGAGCGACCCGCGACCAGAACCAGACGCTTCTGACCATTCGTTTTAATGCCGGACACCACTCCTGCTTCCTGCCGGTCTTGACCGACGTTTCGCGTTATTCAGTTATCTGCTGTGGGGGAATTGGCGGCCTCGGCCGCCAGTGCCGCCGCGCTTCCGGGACGCTTGGACTCGGTCCAGCCCTCGAGGTTGCGCTGCGGTGAAACGTTGATGGCGAGGCTCCCGGCCGGAACATCTTTCCGGACCACGGTGCCCGCACCCGAGTACGCACCGTCTCCAATTGTAACCGGAGCGACGACCACACTGTGCGATCCAATTCGAACATGCGATCCCACGGTGGATGCGGCCTTGTTCACGCCGTCGTAATTGGCGAAGATTGTGCCCGCACCGATGTTGGTTTCCTCACCAATGGTGGCGTCGCCCACATAGGAGAGGTGCGGGACCTTGGAGCCCGCGCCAATCTTGGCATTCTTGGTCTCGACAAAGCCGCCGATCTTGCCGTTGGCACCGAGAACGGTGCCCGGGCGCAGGAACGTGAACGGCCCCACGGTCGCGCCGGCACCGATGACGCTGTGGCTGGCCTCGGTGCGCTTGACCTCGGCTCCCTCGCCCACCTCCACGGCGAACAGGGTGGTGTCCGGGCCGATCACGGCGTCGCTTTCGATCACGCTGGGTCCGAGGATCTGCGTGCCGGGCTTGAGGGTCACATCGGGCGCCAGCGTGGCCTGGACGTCGATCCAGGTGGTGCGCGGGTCCTGAACGGTCACCCCGGCACGCTGCCAGCGCTCGATGGTCACGGTGTTGAGGCGCGCGGCGGCGGCGGCGAGCTGCACGCGGTCGTTGATGCCCTCAACCTCCCAGGCATCGCTCACCGGGAGCGCGGCAATCGCCGAGCCGGCGGTACGCAGCAGGCCGAGCACGTCGGTCACATACTTCTCGCCCTGGGCGTTATCGGTGGTCAGCGCGGCGAGCTGCTCGCGCAGCGCGGCCAGACCAAAGAGGTAGATGCCGGCGTTGATCTCGCGGGATGCCAGCTCGACCTCATTGGCGTCCTTGTGCTCGACAATCCGGTCCAGGTCGCCGGCCTCGGTGCGGATGATTCGACCGTAGCCGGTGGCATCATCGAGGATGGCCGACAGAATGGTGGCCGAGGCCCCGGTACCGCGGTGATCGGCGATCAGCGCGGAAAGGGTTTCGGCGGTCAGCAGCGGCACATCGCCGTTGAGCACCAGCACATCGCCGGCGAACCCCGCGGGCAGCGCCGCGACGGCGAGTTCCACCGCACGACCGGTGCCGGGGATCTCATCCTGGTCCACGATGATGGTTTCGGGAAGCTGTTCGGTGATCGAGGCGGCCACCAGATCACGCTCGTGGCGCACCACGGCGAGGACGTGAGCGGCCTCCAGGCTGCGCGCCGCTTCGATGACGTGACCCACGACGGTGCGGCCACCCAGCGGGTGCAGAACCTTCGGGGTGCGAGACTTCATCCGGGTTCCCTGCCCTGCGGCAAGAACGATAACGGCGAGCTGCGAATCGGTCACTCGATTCCTTTCTGAAGGGAACACCGTACCCTGCGAGAGTGCGGTGTCTAAGAGTGCACTGCGCTCCGCCTCCAGGATTCGAACCTGGACCGGACAGCTCCAAAGGCTGCCGTGCTGCCGTTACACCAAGGCGGAACACGTCGTAGGACGTGTGCGATCCCAGTCTGCCAGATTCCGACGAGTGTCGCCGCCGACAACGCCCACAAGCCGCAACTTCGGTCGCCACGAAGCGTGTGGATTTGCCGTCAATCCCCCACAACTGTCTCGAAGTCGAGATAATAGTGAGATGCCCGCACAACCGGATGAAGTCGATCTGATCGTGCGCTCGTGGGAACGCGAGCGCCCCGATCTCGATTTCGCGCCCCTGCGGGTGCTCTCCCGGGTGGATCGGCTGAGCCATCAGCTGGATGCGGCCCGTCGCGCGGCCTTTGCCGAGCCGGGCCTGGAGCCCTGGGAATTTGACGTGCTAGCCTCGCTGCGCCGTGCCGGAGCCCCCTTCACGCTGAGCCCCAAAACCCTGCTCACCCAGAACCTGGTGTCCAGCGGCACGATGACCAACCGGATCGACCGCCTGGTCGCCCGCGGGCTGGTGCGCCGTGAGACAGATCCCAACGACGGCCGCGGCATCCTGGTGGTTATGACCGCCGAGGGACGCGACGCCGTGGATGCCGCGATCTCGGCACTGCTGGCGGCCGAATCGCAGCTGCTCTCGGCGATCACCGAGCGCGAACAGGAATCCCTCTCGATCCTGCTGCGCCGCCTGGGCGTGGATTCCGTATAGCCCGTTTCAGCCAGTGCCGCCGCACCGGCTCCCGGACGTAACAACGCCCGGGTGGACTTCCGAAGAAGCCACCCGGGCGTTGTGTATGGACCCTAGCGGCGGAGCGCCTTGCGGGCCAGCCAGTTGCCAAGGAACTGGATCAGCTGCACCAGAATGATTACGATCACCAGCGCCGCATAGGTCAGCTCGGGCTTGAACTGGCGGTAGCCGTTCTCCAGCGCGAAGGTACCCAGACCGCCACCGGCGATCGTGCCGGCCAACGCGGACATGTCCACGATGACCACCAGGACGAAGGTGTAGCCGAGGATCAGGGGTCCGAGGGCCTCACCCAGGATCACCGTGAAGATGACCCGCAGCCGCGAGGCACCCACCGACCGGGCGGCCTCGATCACGCCGGGCGAGACGGTCAGCAGGTTCTGCTCCACCACTCGGCTGATCCCGAACATTGCCGCCATCGACATCGTGAACACCATCGCGGTGTTACCGTTTCCGGTGCCCACCACGATTCGGGTCAGCGGCTGAAGCGCAACCAGGAAGATCAGGAACGGGATGGGCCTAAAGATGTTCACGATCACGTTGAGGATCGTGAACACCGGACGGTTCTGCAGCAGGTTACCGGGTCGCGTTACGTAGAGGATCAGGCCCAGGACGAGTCCCAGGAATCCGCCCAGCAGCAACGCAAAACCGACGATATAGAGGGTTTCCCCGGAGGCGGTGATCAGTTTGGGGATGTTGTTAATGATGTTGGTGATATCGTCCATCAGCGGGCCTCCACGATCTCGGTCAGCGCGGAAATCTGGGCGAGGGCAGACTCGAGTGCCGCATCGTCCCCGGTCACGGCGAGGGTCAGGTGACCAAAGGTCCGGCCCTGAATGTCGTTGATGCCACCGTAGATCAGTTCAAATCCGAGTCCGGCCCGGGTCAGGATCTCAAACACCCGCGCCTGGCTGGTATCCCCGTCGAGGATCGACACGGTAAAGATCCGTCCCGGGTGACGGTACCGCAGCGTCTGCAGCTCCTCACCAACCGGGATTCCCCGCACCACGGTGGAGACAAAGCGACGGGTCGCCGCGTGCTGAGGGTTCGAGAACACCTCATAGACCTCACCGTTTTCGATGACCTTGCCGCTTTCCATCACCGCGACCTTGGTGGCGATCTGCTGGATGACGTCCATCTCGTGGGTGATCACGATGATCGTGATGCCGAGTTCCTGATTGACCTTCTTGAGGAGACCCAGCACCTCGTGGGTGGTCTCGGGGTCCAGCGCGCTGGTCGCCTCATCGGCCAGCAGTATCCGCGGCGAGGTCGCCAGCGCGCGGGCAATGCCCACCCGCTGCTTCTGCCCGCCGGAGAGCTGATCGGGGAAGGATTTAGCCTTCTCGGAAAGCCCCACAAAGGCCAGTAGCTCCTCGACTCGGCGATTCCGTTCGGCCTTGGGCACCCCCGCCACCTTGAGCGGATAGGCGATGTTTGCCCGAACCGTCTTGGCGTTGAAGAGGTTGAACTGCTGGAAGATCATGCCGATGCCCAGACGCAGCTTGCGCAGCTCACCCTCACGCATCGTGGTGACCTCGGCCCCATCCACCAGGATGCTGCCCGAGCTGGCCGATTCCAGCGCGTTGATCAACCGGACCAGGGTGGATTTTCCGGCCCCCGAGTAGCCGATGATGCCGTAGACGTCGCCCGACTGAATATCCAGGGAAACCCCGTCGATAGCGGCGATCTGACGCCTACGATCATTGGGATCCGGATAGGTCTTGGTGACGTCGGTCAAACTGACCAGTGCCATTGTTGCGCTCCTTGCTGCTGCGGTTGCGGCAAAACCGCCCAAAATACGTGTGTGGCCTCAAATCACCGAGGACTCGGCGACGCTATCACGGCCCAGACGCCCACGGGCGGTGATTGGAGAGCATGTCTCCAATCACCGCCCGGGTGTATGTGATGTCCTACTACTTGGTAGCCTTGACGGTCTTTTCGACGTCCTTGAGGGTCTTCTCCAGGTCGGCTGCCGGGATCTTGGCGAACACGGCGCTGTTGTTGTTAGCCTCCTGCACACCCTTCTTCACGGCCTCGGAGTCCTGGTAGATCTCCACCAGCTTCTTGTAGGTGGCGTTGTCCTTGTCGGCGGCGCGAACCGCGAACACGTTGACGTAGGCCTGGGACTTGGGGTCCTCGGCGCTGTCCTTGGCGATGGCCGAGCTGACATCGATTCCGGCCTTGGTGGCGAAGTCGTTGTTGATCACGGCACCGGCAACGGCCGGGTCATCCAGCTGAGCGGCCGCAAGCGAACCGTCCACGGTGATGACCTTGACCTTGGAGCCGGACTCCACGTCATCGGCGATCGAGACGATCGAGCCGCCATCCTTGAGCTTGACCAGACCGGCACCCTGCAGGGCCAGCAGCGCGCGGGCCTGGTTGGACTCGTCCTTGGGGATCGCGATGGTCGCGCCCTCGGGGATGTCCTTCACATCCTTGTACTTCTTCGAGTACAGGGGCAGCGGGTAGATTGCGGTCGAACCGATCGGGGTCAGGTCCTTGTTCTCACCCACGTTGTACTGGGCGAGGTAGATCAGGTGCTGGAACTGGTTGATGTCAACGTCGCCGTTAGCCAGTGCCGGGTTGACCTGGGGGTACTCGGTGAAACCAACGATCTCGACGTTGATGCCGGCCTTCTTGGCCTCATCCTTATAGGTTTCCCAGTACGGGTCGCTGGCGCCAACAACACCAATCTTCACGGTCTTGCCGGCATCTGCCGACGATCCACCCTCGGGGGTGGCTGCGGAGGAGCAACCAGCCAGCAGCGCAATCGCGGCCATTCCTGCGACGACTCCGGCGATTTTGTGCTTGATAGACATCTGGGCTTCCTTTCTCCGCGAGCACTTCTCACGATGGTTCAACCGTAGGGAACCCGGGCGGGATGCCGAAAACGGCCCGTAACAAACCGAGACACGAACAGGTTTTAGCCCGTGATTCCGGGGCGGAAACGCTTGCTCCCGGTGTACACGATGACCAGACAAATTACGCAGATCACGGCAACTATCGCCAACGAGAAGGTGTAGCTCATGACCGGCAGCAGCGCGGCAAGCACAGCCGGCAGTAAGAATCCTGAATAGGTCAGCGAGTAGTACACGCCGGTGAGACCGGCCAGGTCCTGTGGGGTGGCAATAGCCTGTACCCGGGTCAGGCCGGCGACCACCGTGACCCCATACGCGCAGCCCAGGATCGGTGCCACGAAGAAGGGCAGGATCGGGTTGCTCAGGATCGCGGCTACCACGGCCAGCACGATACCCAGCGACATCAGGGCCAGCCCGATACTCAGCGCCTGACCCCGGGTGCGCCCATCAAGCTTGGCCACATAGGGCTGCACCAGCGCGCCGGTACCCAGGGTCAGGACCGTAAGAATGGTGGCGTAGAGCGTGGTCCACTCCCCCATCTGGCGGGAGGCAATGGCCGGCATGATCGCATAGGCGATCCCCGCGGCGGCAAAGACCCAGGGGGCCGCGGGCACGATGACGCGGCGGAATGCCGGGCCACCCGAGGCGGGGATGCGCAGATCCTGCCACCAGTGGGTCCCCGCTTCGGGACCCGCGGTCAGGGTTTCTCGAGCGCGCATCAGCGGAACCAGGGCCACAATGCTGAGCACGGCATGCACCACATAGGGCAGCTGGGACGGATCCGGGGCCCACTGAGCCAGGATTCCGGTGACCGCGGCACCCAGCCCAAACCCGATGGTCAGGGTGAGGGTGGGACGGCGCGCCCCCGATCCGCGGGCGGCGCTCGGGTCGATGTCGGGGGCCGAAAGCTCCTTGATCCAGCTCGAACCCACCGACATCGCGATGCCCACCCCCACGCCGGCGAGCGCACGCCCGGCACACAGCAGGACAAACGAGTGCAGCCCGAGGCCCAGCATGACGCTGGCAGCAATTCCCAGCAGTACCCCGGTCACCAGCACGGGCTTGCGCCCGAAGCGGTCGGAGAGGGCGGCGGCAATCAGCAGCCCGGGAACCAGCCCGAGCACATACATTCCCAGCAGGAGGTTCGCCTGCCAGGCGGCATAGCGTCCGAGTTCCTCGTAGAGGTGGAGCAGCGGCGTGAAGTGATTCCCGCCCCAGGCCAGCAAAAACACGGCCGGGGCAACACGCCACCAGGGTGCACGGGTCACGCGACGCCTCCGGTGGAGGTTCCCCGGTCGATGTGGGCACGCACGGCGGTGCCAAAGCTCTCGGTGTCTCCGGCGGCGATCATCGCGGCCAGGCGAACATGCTCCTCGCGGAATCCGGCGGCTGCGGAGGGGCGCTCGATCGTGGCCTGGTAGATCAGACGGGCCAGGCGCGGTCCCAGGCTTTTCAGCATCTCCCCCACCACCAGGTTGCCCCCGGCCTCGATGATGCGCAGGTGGAAGGCCACGTCGTTCTGGGCAAAGCACAGCAGGTCACCCTCGACGAGGGCCTCCTGCTGGGCGGCGATGCACGCATATAGGCGGTCCAACAGCGCAAGCTTTCCCGCGTCATCATCGGCCAACAGCTCGACCGCGCGGGTCTCGCACATCGCCCGTACATCCAGCAGATCCCGCCGTTCCTTTGGGGATACGGCGGTAACCAGGGCACCCTTTTTGGGCATCAGGCGCACTAGACCCCAGGTGTGCAGTTGCAGCATGGCTTCGCGAGCGGGGGTTCGGCTGGCACCGTGGGAGTCGGCGAGGGTTACCTCGGTGAGCAGGTCGCCGGGACCATACCCGCCTTGGACGATACTTTTGGCGGTCGTGGCGGCGATTTTCATAGCCACTGAGCGGCTGTGATCACCCTCCCACGGCAACAGGATTGATTCGGTCACGTCGCCACTGTATCAGAACCATGCATTGATGCATGCATTAAGTTCACCCGTCGCGAGTAGGGTGGAAAGGGATAACGATCATGTAGCGCGGGAGGATTTTTAATGCCAAGCATTGCCGAAACCATCGTCGAAACGATCAAGGATGCGGGAGTCAGCCGGGTATACGGGCTCCCCGGAGATTCACTCAATGGGTTCACCGACGCCCTGCGTAAGGACGGCACCATCGCCTGGCAGCACGTGCGCAATGAGGAGGCCGCGGCGTTCGCGGCGGCGGCCGAGGCCGCCCTCACCGGTGAGATCACCGTGTGTGCGGGCAGCTGCGGACCCGGCAACACCCACCTCATCAACGGGCTCTTCGATGCCAACCGCAGCCGGGTTCCGGTGCTGGCTATCGCCGCCCAGATCCCCAGCGCCGAGATCGGCAGCGGCTACTTCCAGGAAACCCACCCACAGGAACTTTTCCGCGAAGCCTCGGTCTACACCGAGCTGGTGAGTGTGGCCGAGCAGGTGCCGTTTGTGATCGAGCGGGCGATGCGGATGGCGATCGAGCTGCGCGGTGTCGCGGTGGTGGTCATCCCCGGCGACATTCTGCTGCAGTCCACCCCGAATACCCGCCGCTCGGCCCCCATCGTGCACGCCCCGCGGATTACCCGGCCCACCGATGCGCTGCTCGCCCAGGCGGCCGAGATCCTCAACGGCTGCGAGGACGTCACGATCCTCGCCGGTGCCGGCACCGAGGGTGCCCATGATGAGGTGATCGCGCTGGCAGCCAGACTCAAGGCACCCATCGTGCACGCGCTGCGCGGTAAGGAGTTCATCGAATACGACAACCCCTACGACGTGGGCATGACCGGCCTACTGGGATTCTCCTCGGGCTACCGGGCGATGGAGAACGCCGAGGTGCTGCTGATGCTCGGGACAGGGTTCCCCTACCGTCAGTTCTACCCGTCCAAGGCGAAGATCATCCAGGTCGATATTCGCGGGGAAAACCTCGGTCAGCACACCCCGATCGATCTGGGGCTGGTGGGATCGGTCAAAGACACCGCCGAGGCGCTGCTTCCCATCCTGCGCGAACGCACCGACTCCAAACACCTCGACGCCTCCCTCAAGCACTATCGGAAGGCGCGAAAGGGCCTCGATGAGCTGGCCACCAACGATCGCGGTCGCACCCCGATCCATCCGCAGTACGTGGCCAAGCTGATCAGCGACCTGGCCAGCGAGGACGCCGTGTTCATCCCCGACGTGGGATCCCCCGTGGTGTGGGCCTCCCGCTACCTGGAAATGAACGGCAAGCGCCGCCTGATCGGATCCTTCAACCACGGCACAATGGCCAACGCGGTTCCCCACGCCATCGGTGCCCAGTCTGCCTTCCCCGAGCGCCAGGTGGTCGCGCTCTCCGGCGACGGCGGACTGGCCATGCTGCTGGGTGAACTGATCACGCTGCGCCAGCTGAAGCTTCCGGTGAAGATCGTGGTGTTCAACAACTCCTCGCTGAACTTCGTGGAACTGGAGATGAAGGCCGCCGGGTTTGTGACCTACGGCACCGGACTCGACAACCCCAACTTCGCCGAGGTCGCGACCGCGATCGGGCTACACGGTCAGCGTGTGGAAAGCCCCGACGATCTTGAGGGCGCGCTGCGCACGGCCTTCGAACACGACGGCCCCGCGCTGGTTGAGGTGATGACCGCGCGTCAGGAACTCTCGATCCCGCCAACCGTGACCGCCGCCCAGGCCAAGGGCTTCACCCTGTACGCACTGCGCACAATCCTCTCCGGCAACGGCGAAGAACTGCTCGACCTGGCCGAGACGAACCTGTTCCGTAGACTCTTCAACTAGCCAGCGCACAATACAGTCCCCTCAACCGGACAACGGCGAAGAACTGCTCGACCTGGCCGAAACCAACCTGTTCCGGAGACTCTTCAACTAGCCAGCGCACAATACAGTCCCCTCAACCGGACAACGGCAAGGAACTGCTCGACCTGGCCGAAACCAACCTGTTCCGGAGACTCTTTAACTAGTCGACTGCACACCCGTGGGCATCCCGAATTTCCGGGGTGCCCACGGTCGTTTCGGCGGGCGTCTTAGCGCGCGGGGAACAGCTCGGCCGCCAGCACGTCCCAACCGCCTAGGGAACGGGCGTGTTTGCCCGCTTCAACGATCAGGCCGTGAAACTCCCGATACTCGGACACGCTGAAACCGGCGGCCTCAACCGTCGCGGTCAGCGCGCGACGGGCGGCCGGGTAGCTGCCGGGAACCGAATAGCCCACAGCGGTGAGCATCCGGCGGGCGTAGGTGTCCCAGATAAAGGCCGGGCGGTCAAAGGCGTAGAGGCCGATCACGTCGGCGGTCTCGGGGCCGATGCCCGGTAGCGCGAGTAGTTCCTCGCGGAGCTCGGCATCGGTGCGCGAAGACACCCCACCGTTCAGGCTGTCCGTTTCGACCACCCAGCGCGCGAGGGCCACCGCCGAGCGCGACTTGGCGGTCATAAAGCCGCTGGGCCGGATCACCTCGGCCAGCTCCTCGGCCGGGATTGCGGCGAGCGCCACCGGATCCAACAGTGCGCGCTCCCGCAGCGCCCGAATCGAGGTTTCCACGTTGCGCCAGGCGGTGTTCTGCACCAGGATCGCGCCCACCATCATCTCGAAGGTCGATGCTGCCGGCCACCATCCCTCGGCGTCAAAACGCCCGCGCAGCGTCTCAAAGATGAGACGCTGCGCGGACGGAACAGCCAGACTCACGAACCCAGCAGGTCCGAAAGCTCAAGCCAGCGCTCTTCCAGGCTGGAGATATCGGCCGAGAGCTTCTGGGTCTCCTCGGTGATCTTGCCCAGGCCCGCGTAATCGCTCTGGTCGTGCTCGGCCAGGCGTGCGTGGGCCGCATCGATTGCGGCGGTTGCCTTCTGGATCCGACGCTCGATCGAGGCCAGCTCCTTCTGCGCGCGGTGCAGCTCGCCACCGCTCAGGCCGGGCTTAGCCGGGGCCGAGCTGGCCTGCGAGGTCAGCTCCTCGGGCTTGCTCGCCGAGGCCGGGGTCGCGTTGCGGATGCGCAGGTACTCGTCCACGCCGCCGGGCAGGTGACGCAGGTCGCCATCCAGTACCGCATACTGCTGATCGGTGACCCGCTCCAGCAGGTACCGGTCGTGCGAAACCACCAGCAGGGTGCCGGGCCAGGTGTCCAGCAGGTCCTCCATGGCCGCGAGCATGTCGGTGTCGAGGTCGTTGGTGGGCTCATCGAGGATCAGCACGTTGGGCTCATCCAGCAGGATCAGCAGCAGCTGCAGGCGGCGCTTCTGACCACCGGAGAGGTCCTTCACCGGGGTCTGCAGCTGAGCGGAGGCGAAGCCCATCTGCTCGAGCAGCTGGCCCGGGGTCATCTCCTTATCGCCGGCCTTATAGCTCGTGCGGTAGCGGCCGATCACGGCCGAGACGCGCTCGTTCTGAATGTCTTCCAGCTCGGCGAGCTGCTGGGTCAGTGCGGCGATCTTCACGGTCTTGCCGCGCTTGACCACACCGGAGGTGGGCTGCACCTCGCCGGTTACCAGGCCCAGCAGGGTCGACTTTCCGGCACCGTTGACACCGAGGATTCCGGTGCGCTCACCCGGGGCGATACGCCATTCCACGCTCTTCAGGATCGTCCGATCGCCGTACTTCACGCCGGCATCCAGCAGGTCCACGACGTCCTTACCCAGGCGCGAGGTCGCCATCTGGCTCATCGCCACGGTGTTACGCACCGGCGGGACATCGGCGATCAGGGCGTTGGCAGCCTCGATCCGGAACTTCGGCTTGGCCGTGCGTGCGGGGGCACCGCGGCGCAGCCAGGCGAGCTCCTTCTTCATCAGGTTCTGACGCTTGCCCTCGATGGTCGCGGCCATCCGGTCGCGCTCCACGCGCTGCAGCACGTAGGCGGCATAGCCACCCTCGAAGGGTTCGATGATGCCGTCGTGCACCTCCCAGGTGTCGGTGGACACCTCATCGAGGAACCACCGGTCGTGGGTGACCACCAGCAGGCCACCCTGGCCCGGGATCCAGCGGTTCTTCAGGTGTCCGGCCAGCCAGGACACACCCTCGACGTCGAGGTGGTTGGTGGGCTCATCCAGGAACAGCACGTCCCAGTCACCCACCAGCAGAGCGGCCAGGGCGACCCGGCGGCGCTGACCACCGGAGAGGGTGCCGATCTCGGCGGTCCAGGGCAGATCGGACAGCAGACCCGAGATCACGTCGCGGATCTTCGGATCACCGGCCCAGATGTACTCCTCGGTGTCGCCGACAATCGCCTGGGCAACCGTCATGTCCGAGTCCAGGATGTCGCGCTGATCGAGGTAGCCGATGGTCACCCCGCGGCGACGCGTGACCCGACCCGAATCGGGTTCGATCCGGCCGGCCAGCAGCTGCAACAGCGTGGACTTGCCATCACCGTTACGGCCGACGATACCGATCCGGTCGCCCTCATTGACCCCGGCAGTAACCTTCTCGAAGATTACGCGGGTGGGAAATTCTAGGTGGAGCGATTCCGCTCCCAACAGGTGAGCCACCCCTCAAGCTTAGTCGTCCCCGGCATTCTCCCCGCGCGGTCACAGAGATTACTCGACATCACGCGATAGGCTTAATTCTCCGTGCACCCCCGATTTGGAGCCTCGTGACCGATCCGAACTCTTCCCGCGCCGCCGTGAGCCACGCGGCCGGACTGACTCCGCGCAAACGTCTGCGCCGCCAGATCGCACTCGCCGTGGTGAGCACCCTGGTGCTGCTGACCGCCGGAACCGGTGCCTTCGCGCTGTATGTGTATCAGGACCTGAACAACAATATTCACCGGTCTCCAATCTCGATGCCCAGCGGCAAGCCCGAATTTGGTGCCAATCAAAACACCGATGAAACCAATATCCTGATCATGGGTCTGGACAGTCGGGTGGATCAGAACGGCAAGCCGTTCCCCGAGGAGATCTACAACGCGATCCACGCCGGAGACCAGGGTGATGGCGGATACAACGCCAACGTGATGATGCTCATCCACATCCCCGCCGGTGGCGGCCGGGCGCAGGGAATCTCCATCCCGCGCGATGACTACGCCGAGCTGGCCGGTCACCCCAACGGGGTAAAGATGTCCAAGATCAAGGAGGCCTACGGCCTCGCCCTGGACGAGAAGCTGCGCGAGCTCGTGCGCGGCGGCATGAGCCGCGATGAGGCTTATCAGGAGGCCCGTACCGCCGGGCGTCAGGCTCAGATCAACACGGTGTCCAACTTCCTCGGCGGCGTGCGGATCGACCACTTCGTGGAGATCACTATGGCGGCCTTCTACCAGGTCGCTCAGGCGGTGGCTCCGATCCAGGTGTGCCTGAACCAGGCCACCGAGGACAAGTACTCGGGAGCGAACTTCCCGGCGGGCATGCAGGAGATCGACGCGCAGCAGGCCATGAGCTTTGTGCGTCAGCGGCGCGACACCGGTAAGTCCGGTCTGGAGCTGACCGACTTTGACCGCACCCGTCGCCAGCAGGCGTTCATGGTGTCCCTCGCCTATAAGCTCAAGCAGGCGGGCACCTTCACCAACCCCGCCACGATCACCAGCCTGGTTGGCACCGCCAAGCAGTACATCGCGGTGGATGACGGATTCGAATTCCTGAGCTTCGCCCAGCAGGCCTCGAGCCTCGCCGGGGGAAACATCACCTTCACAACCCTGCCGATCACCGGCTATGCCAAGCGTGATGGCAAGGACGTCAACCTGGTGGACCTGGACCAGATCCACGCCACCGTGGCCCAGCTGCTCGGCACCACCCCCTCCGGCAGCGCCACCCCCGAAACCCCCGCCACCGGCGGCGCGGGCGCCGGCACCGCCGAGACCCCGAAGACCCCGGAAACCCCGCAGGCTCCCGCCTCCGAGGCTCCGGCCACCCCGGGCGCCCCCTCCTCCGAGGCTCCGGCAGACAACACCTACCACGACTGGAAGGAGCCGCTGCAGGCCGGCTCCATCCCCTGCGTGAACTAGTCACGACACCACAAAAGACCCACGGGATTTCTCCCGTGGGTCTTTTTGTATGCCCGATTATTCGGCCACCACCTCGACCTTGAACCCGTCGGCATTTTCACACCAGGCCGCGTAGTGGTCGGGACCGCCGGCGTGTGGATAGCGTTCGGCATACAGCGTCCGCCAGCCGTGGGCCGGGGCCGCGGCGACCAGCGCGTCGACCTCCGCCCGGGATCCACCGTGGAAGGCCAGATGGTTGATCCCCGCCCGCCGACGATCGTGCACGGGCGAGGACAGGTTCGGGGAGGTGGTGAGGCTCAGATACGAGCCTCCGGCACCCCAGGACTCTCCCTCGGCCCACACGCTGTCCCGAGTGAAACCGAGGCGGGTCAGCAGCCAGGCCCAGTCGCCAAGGGACTCGCGGTCCGCGATCCACACCTCGACATGATGAAATCCGCTCATCCTCCGAGTATGGCAGCACCCCGCATATGCGCACGGCCCCGGGTTCTCACACGGGGCCGTGCGTCTTGGAGGGAGGCTATTCGGTGCGGCCTCGGCGGCGGAAGAAGAACGCGCCGAGTCCGGCCAGCAACGTGGCAAGGGCGAGGGCACCCAGCCCCACGGCGTGCTGAGCACCCGTGGACCCCAGGATCGAACCGCCCGGACCCGCAACTCCCGGCGTCGCCGCATAGGTGTTGGTCACCCGCACCGCGGTGGGGATCGGATTGCCATCGGCCCCCGGGCCCACCAGGGCAACCCGGGCGGTATTCGCCGCCGACTGCTGATCGACAACGCCCGGAGTCACCGGATCGATGCTCACGCTCTCCGCACCCCGCAGATCGGGCTCGGTGATCGTACAGACGCTACCCTCGGGCAGAGCATCAATCCGCACGGCGGTTCCCGGCCGAAGGACCGTGAGCGCATCGTGATCGGTCACCGTGACCGCGGCACCACCCACGGTCAGCTCCCGAGTACACGTTGCCCGCGCCTCAAAGCTGCCCGGGACCCGGGACTCGCCCGCCCCCGGACCGGTGAGAACCTTGGTGAGTTCGAGTGCCGCCGGCGAATAGGTGTTGAGCATCTCGACCGTGACCGGTTCCCCATCCAGGATCGTGACCGTGCGTTCGGGGGCGGCGATATTCGCCCCGCCCGACTCGGTTTCGGTCACCACACACTCGGCGCCCACCGGCAGACCGGCAATAGCCCGGGATGCGGTGGTCTCCCCCGCGGCGATGGCGAGCGTGAACGTGCCCACATCGCCCAGCGCGATCGGTGCCCCGGCGAGGGTGCAGACCACGGTGAAGCGTGCATCGCCCACCGTGGTGGTCAGGCTCGGCGTCTCCACCCGCTTGAGAATGGTCAGGTCGCCACCCGCGTTGAAGGTGTTGAGGAACACCACGTCGTGGGTCCCCGGCTCCAGGGTCTCGGCGTCAAAGGCCCGGTTTGCATCCAGTGGCACCGCCTCGGTGTTGAGCGTCGCCGTGACCGTGGCAGCCCCGCGTGAGTTGGTCTCCGCCGGGGTACAGGTCACACCAACCGGCAGACCGTCCACACGCTGGGTGTCTCCGGGAACCAGGCTGAAGGGCCCATAGTTCTCGGTGATTCCCGCGAAGGTGCAGCTCATCGCCACCTCGAACGGTGCGTCCGCGGGGAGGAAGGTTGCATCACCATCCACCTCGACCGCGAGGGTCACCACCGCCTCGGCAAAGGCATTGGTGGTGGCAATCACGTTATCGGCCAGGGTGGTTCCCAGCACCAGAGCATCCTCGGGATCGGTGCTAAACCCGTACCCGGTGGTGCCGGCCGAAACCGAACCGTACTGGCCCGGGGGCGTGGTCCCGGTGGGCTGATAGCGCTGGTCCACGATCGAGCAGGATGCCCCGAGCGGGAGGCCGGTGACCGTGATCGAGAGTGTCTCGTCCACCGCGCCGATTCCGGCAAAGTTCGCGGTTCCGGTAACCGGGGACTCGGCCCCCGGTGCCAGACACGCATAGTCGAGCGCATAGCCGGTGGATCCCAGGTGCCAGCGGGTGACCGGGTCATCCCGGAGGTTCAGGGTCAGGGTCAGCTCGCTGTCCTGCGCGCGGGCACCCGAGCGGGGCGACTCGGCGGCCGGCAGCCAGCTGCTTGCCGCGTTGACGCGTCCGGTGGCCGCGACGGAGTTCCAGGCCACCCGAGGGGTGGTGCTGGTCTCCGGAACGGTCACATCAAACTCCACCACCACAAACTCGCCACCAAGCATCCGAGCGTCATCGGCAAACACGATGTCCGCCCCCAGGGCGTGCGTGGTTGGGGTGGCGGTGCCGCTCCAGGTGCCCGCGTCACAGGCGAGCGTGTTTGCGCCGCCGAACGCGTCGGGGGCGACCCGGCAGGCGTTGCCCGTCGAGGAGTAGCGCAGTCCCTCGGCGGAGAAGGCGGCGTCCCCGCGGGCACCGATGGCCTCGGCCTCGGCACCACCCAGCAGCCTGACCGATCCCGGGACCAGGGCCGCCGTCCACTGCGAGTTACGCGCGGTTTCCAGCACCGCACCGGTGTCGCCGATCGCGGGCAGCTCGTCCACAAATCGGAACTGGCTCAGCGCGCTGTTTCCCGAGTTGATCAGCTTCGCCCGGTAGGTCAGGGTTGCCCCCGCCGTGGTGAGCGCGATACACGGGTTGCGCACCCAGTCGCCGTCGGGCCACTCGGCGTTGGTGGAGGGGTCACACACGGTGCGGGCCTCGGTCTCCGAGCCGCCGATTGCCGCGTTGATATAGGACTCCGCGCGCACCGAGTCGTTCTGCAGGAAGCTCGCGTTGGCGGTGGAGACACAGTTGGCGTTTGCCGAGGACTCATCGGCACAGACCGAGGCGGGCAGCGCCCCGAGGATTCCACTCCCCACGAGCCGGGCGGTGTTGGTCCCCGAACTGCCCGAGGCCACACCGTCACTCATCTGCAGCGGCACCTGAAGTACAATCTTCTCGCCCGGACGCAGCACGTTATCCGCGGGCCAGGTCCAGCGCATCGAATCCCGATCCCCCGGTACCAGTGTCATCTCCGGGGTGCGCGAGACACCCTCGGGAGCCGAGGTCACCCGCCACTCCGAGGAGGGGAACACCGCGTTATAGGCGAGCTCGGGTGGGAGCACATCGATTGCGGTGAGGTTGTAGAGGTTGCTCGAGGCATTCGCGTTGTTCTGCAGCACCACAAAGAAGTTGACCCAGGATCCGGGGTTCGCGTTGGTGGTGGTGGTTCCGGTGTTGGTCACCGGGTCGTATCGACCCGCGTACTTGCGAACCAGCGGTGCCGGGGTTCCCGGATAGATCGGGGTCTCACCGCGCGCATTGGTCACCTCCGCGAGCGGGACGGTGAAGGTGTCCATGAAGGATGCGCCACCACCGGTCATCCCCACGACCCACTGGCTGGCCCCGCTGGGCAAATCGGTGGCCGGCGAGACCTCGGTGGGGTCGCTACGCAGGTGTGTGCGCAGCTTGGATTCGATGTTGAGCGCACCGATTGAGCGCTTCAGGATGCGCTTGCGGGTGTTCTCATCCCCGTCAAACTGCACCCGGAAACCGGTGGCCTCGGCCCAGGTCTTGGGCCCGTCTCCGGTACTCGGCAGGGTCAGGTCGGCGTTGTCGGCCGCGGTGATGGCGTCGCTCCACTTTCCGTCCTCACCCCGCACCCAGACCCGGGCCGTGACCGCACCCACCGGGTATCTCACCTGGACTCGCTGGACATCGAAGGCGTCCAGGGCCGATCCGGGCTCAAGGGTGTATCCGTCCGGATCCGCCGAGGGCCAGTGTGCACCATCCAGGAACTCGGCAGCGGTAGCCATCCGCAGCGAGCGCACCGGAATGTTTCCGGTGTTCTGGGTAACCAATACCCAGGTTCGGTTGGGCAGCAGGTCTCGGTTCAGCGTTCCCGTGCCGGTCACCGACACGGCCGCATTCACCGAGGAGGCCGCCACATCGATGGCCAGGTTGGCGCTGTCTACGGTCAGATCCAGCGGCGTTACGTTGCCCATCCGTGCCGCATAGTTGGCGGTCAGGTTGGCCTGCTGGGTTACCGTTTCACCGGGGATCTGGGTGGCCCCATCGATGCTCTGATCCGATGCCAGCTCATCCGGGACACCGGCGACAAACCGGTAGGTGTACCCGGTACGGACGTAGTCACGCAGGTTCGTGAAGAACCGCAGCTCGCCCTGAACGACCGCGGTCGGGCGATTGAGACCCACCCGCTTGCCCTCCTCGGACCAGGTGATATGCACCCCGACCACGTCCGCGAAACGATCGCTGGGAGGGTTCAGGGTCGCGGGCTGCGCGTTGACCGGTGCCGGCACATCCAGGGTGGTGCCGTCGGCAAAGAGGTAGTGGATCACGCCCGCTACCTTGTTATTTGCGGGCTGCCCGCCCGAGCTGGGAGCACCCTCACGATCGGGCCAGGTCACCAGTTCGATACCGGTGAAGTCGGTGATCGCGAAGGGATCGTTGGTCGCGGTTCCCGGCCCGTTCCCCACCCCCACGGCGATGCTATCCACGCCCACGGCAATGCTGCCGGTGGCCGACCACTGGTTTGCGGGCGGCACCCCGTCCACGCCCAGCGCGGTCTTGTTACTCGCGGTGAGCACCACGTGGGAGGGACTCTGATGCTGGGCGACCAGGTAGTTCTCCGCCAGGGTGCCCTGCCAGCTCGCGGTAGCATCCCCAAAGAGCTGATCGGCGGCGTACACCGTGAAGTCGGCCGTGCCAACAATCCCGGTGGTCCATCCCCCGGGCTCATTCATCGAGGTGAGTGTGGCGCGGTTGCGCTTGATGATCCCGGCCAGCGAGCCGTTCACGATCACCGCGGGGTTTGTCAGCAGGTGCGTGCGCAGCTTCATGTCGGCCACCACCGAGAACGCCCCGAAGCGCTGCAACGCAACGGTGGGGTCGGCCCGGGTGACCTCAACCTGCACGCTAAAGACGCGTGCCGAATCGAATCCAACCCAGGATCCCGACCACTCAATCTCGCGGTCCACCCGCTGGAAATCCAGGTATCCGGCACTCTGTGAGTCCTCGATATCCTCCGCGGACAGTTCCTCACCCTTATGGCTGGTGCTGGCTTCAACCTCACCCACGGGCCCGATCGGATTCCCGTCGATATCGTTCATGGTGATGGTCATCCTCTGGTCCGGTCCCACCCGGGCATCACGCAGACCGGTGAGGGCGAAGACGTCCAGTGAGGACCCCGAGTGCGGACCGTCGGTCATACGCACGCGCACGCTGCGCTCGCTCTCGGGCACACCGGCCAGGAGGAACGCGGTCGGCGACTCCTGCCCCTGAATGCCGTACTTTTTCGCCCCGGATGCGTAGTCCTTGAACACCGAGGCGCGGGCCAGATCCAGCAGGAACATCGCGTCGCCACCGGTGGCGGTCGCGGTGTTGATCCCGGTGCGCACCTCGGCGGTGTTTCCCACGGTCAGGAGTCCCGGGGTGTCCGAGGACCCAATCAGATTGGGGTCCACCTTGACCGGGCCGCTCAGCTGCTCATTGCGGAACGTGACGGTGGTTCCGGCGGGCAGATCACAGTCGATGGTCACCGGGAAGCGCGCGGCCGGCTCGGCCGGAAGGATGGTGACTTCGAATCCCACCACCCGGTCCAGCTCCATCCCGTCCGTGTAGTCAACCTTGGTGACCGTGGGCGAGGTTCCGGTACCGAGGACCCACACCTTGTAGCTCGTGGTGCTGGCTACGGTGCCGCCGTTCGCATCGGTACAGACAGCCGCCTGCGAGGAGAGCGCCGACAGTTTGATCGTATTAAACGGGTTGCTCTTCAGGTTGGCGTTTGTCGGGGTGGTCTGCGGGTCCGAAATGGTGAGCCCGGTTGGTCCCTGATCCTCGGTCGCTCCCGCCGACGGGCTGGTCGATGCGCTCAGCCGCAGCGCGTGATCGCGGTAGTTCTGCGGGTCGATTTCGGGGTCAAACACGTCTCCGGCTCGTGCCTCACCGGTCAGCGGATACACGATCCGGTCCGCATCGGAACCCAGGTTCTTGCTGAGCTTGGCGGTGAACTGAGGCTTCACCAGCGTGATACTCGCGGTGGGCAGGTTCTCGGTGATGCGCGCACCGGTGGCCGCCGTGGCCACAACGGTCCCGTCAAATTCCACCAGGGTTGTCCCCGGGTTGCCGGAGGGCGCGGTGATCGGGCTGTTGTTTGAGAGCCGCTTGTCACGCAACACCGAGGTGAGAATCACCCGGGCTGCACAATCATCGTTATCCAGCGCGCAGTTCCCGGTAATGCCGCCGTCGTCGGTGGCGAAGAAGGTGACCGTGATGCCCACGATCTCTTCCAGCGTGCGCCCATCACCCTCGGGCCCGGGGACCGCGGCACCGGCGAAAAACTCCTGTGCCTCACCGGCCACCGGCGCGGTGGCGTAGTTGTAGCGGATGCTCGCCCGGGTGGATCCGGCGGGGAACACCACCTCGGGGTTTGCCGTGAGCTTTTGATAGTCGAAGTAGTCGGCGGTGCGGCTGGTCTGGTTGGCGGTGAGCCGCAGGGTCGCCTCGGAGAGCACGGGCACGCCGGTGTTGGACAGGCGCACGGTGACCGTGGATCCCTCGCCGGATTCGTACACCGAGGTCCGATCACCCGAGGTCGTGATCCACGCGGTGGAGCGGGCGATCGAGGGCAGCAGCGCCGCCACCACGATGTCGCGGTGGGTCTGCTGGACCAGCGTGGTGGGAGCATTCGGGGCCACGTCGCTCACCCGGTTGGTGACATCGGCGGTGGCGCGTACCGACTGAATGTTGGCACCCTCGCCGATGATGCGCCTGCCATCGCTTCGGCGCGAGTCGCGCAGGGTATAGTCACCGGTCACGCTCACGGTACGCTGGCCCACGTTGGTGGAACCGAGCGCGGGCAGTCCCGAGACCGTCACGTCATAGCCGACGGTCTCCGCGGGGGCGTCCACCGCCAGCGTTCCGGCAGGGACGGAGACGGTGGAGGTGGTTCCATCCTGCAGGGTGAACACCACCGAGATGCCGCCGGGGTTTGCGTTAAAGCGCAGTCCCGTCAGATCAAACGCCTCGGCCACGGGCAGGGAAGCTTCGGGAATCGCGGCGGTTCCGGGCACCCGAAAGCTCAGCGAGCTGGGGCTGTTGGCCGCCGCCACTGCGGTGGTCACCAGTTCGGCCTCGGCGCGACTACCCTCGGCGATATCCACCGAGCTCCAGGTTTGCGCGCTACTCAGAATGCCCGGACGCTCATACACACGCAGGCGAATCTGGGCCGCATCCTCGATCGTTGTCACATCCGGCTCCACCCCGGAAACCAGACGTGCGGTGGCCTCCTGGAGGGAACCGTTCAGGGTCGAATCGGCATCCGCGCTGACCTTGGCGGGCAGGTAGATGAGGGATGCCTGGTCCAGGTTGTCCCAGTTGATGGTGAGGGTTTTCCCGGTGGCGGGTCCGCCCTCGGGGCTGAGCGCATACGTGGTGCCGTTGGGCGGGGTAAACCCGCTGGCGATAAACTCCACCTCGCTGGGAAAGACTACGGTTACCGTGGTGGGACCACACCCCGAGGGATCCGGGCAACCCACGCTCGCGGTATAGGCGAATTCCCGGTTGGATTCCACCTGCGTGACCGTCGCTCCGGTCGCGGGGTTGATCGCTTCCAGGGTCAGGGTGGCGGGAGGCCCGGCGGCAAAGGCGGGGCCGGTGCCCACCAGACCCAGGCTCACCACGAGTGCGCCTACCACCACTCCCACAAGGGCGTTGCGTACGCCGCTGAGTCGTTCGAATACCACCGTGTGTTCCCCCGGACCGTCAGTGTGTCATGGCACCAATCGGCCGACGCACACACGGAACACCGCGGTGCCGTCCCCCCGACGGCGTGTACGGGGAATGTAACAGGTTTTTGACGGCGCTGAAAACGTTAGTTATACAAACGTTGCGGGTTTATCCGGGTGATTGCGCGAAACGTCCCTCGCTCTGGGGCGACAATTCCCGGCGAAAACAAAGCCGGGGCTGACCGGCCAAAACGAGATAGCTAGTCGGTGAGCAGGCGGGCGCCCGAAGCCGGACCGGTGGCCCGCACCGTGCGGATACCGTTGGCGCTCAGCGAAACCTGGATCTCCAGGGCCGCATCGGAATCCTCGGCCAGGAAGGCCACGGTGGGCCCCGACCCGGAGACGATCCCGGCCAGCGCACCGGAGCGCTCCCCCAGCTCGATCACGTCGGCCAGGCCCGGCTGCATCTGCAGTGCGGCGACCTGCATGTCGTTGTGCAGGGCGTTGGCGAGCATGATCGTGTCCCCGGCGCGCAGCGCCTGCAAAACATCGTTATCCACACTCGGCACCTCGCGGGCCGGGGAAATGTCCAGGGCGTGCTTTTCCCGGTGCTCGTCGAGCTTGGCGTAGACCGCGGGGGTGGAGAGTCCCTGATCGGCGAGGGCAAACACCCAGGTGAACTGGCCGGTGGCCAGCGCCGGGCTCAGGCGTTCCCCGCGTCCGGTTCCCAGCGCCGTGCCGCCCACCAGGGCGAAGGGCACATCGGCGCCGAGCTTGGCGGCCAGGCGCACGAGTTCCTCGCGACCGAGTCCGGTTCCCCAGAGCGCATCACAGGCGACCAGGGTTGCCGCGGCATCGGCGGATCCGCCGCCCATGCCGCCGGCCACGGGAACGTTCTTTTCGATCCGCAGGTGCACCCCGCCGCGATAACCGGTCTTGCGGGCCAGCAGGCGGGCCGCCTTGATCGCCAGGTTCGAGCCATCGGTGGGCACCGAATCGGTATTGATCTTGCCCTCGAAGGTCACCGCGAAATCACTCGCGTGTGAGGCATAGACGTCCTCATACAGGGACACGGCCTGATACGCGGTGGCTACCTCGTGGTATCCATCCTCACGGACCGCTCCCACGGACAGGAACAGGTTCACCTTCCCGGGAGCCCGGGCTGCTACCTCAGTGGACGTCTGGTTGGCGCTCATGAGTTAAACCTAACGCAGGATATCTAACGTTATTTACCGACGGCGCTCAGATGTGCGCGTGCGACGCCCAAAAAGTCATGAACGGTCAGGGCCTCACCGCGCGCGGTGGGCGCAATTCCCGCGGCTTCCAGGCGTTCGGTCGCCACATCGGCGCCACCCAAAACCTGTCCCAGGGACTGTCGCAACATTTTACGACGCTGCCCGAAGGCCGCATCCACCAGCGCGAAGGTCAGGGCACGCTCCTCAAGCGTGCCGATCTGGTCCTCGCGACGATCAAAGCCCACCAGGACCGAGTCCACGTTGGGTACCGGCCAGAACACCTGGCGGCTCACGGTTCCGGCGATCCGCCAGTTTCCGTACCACTCGGCCTTGACACTCGGGCTGCCGTAAATCTTGGACCCCGGCTCTGCGGCCAGGCGGTGACCCACCTCGGCCTGAACCATGACCACACCCGAGGTGAGCGAGTCGAAGTGCTCCAGCAGGTGCAGCAGCACCGGCACGGAGATGTTGTAGGGCAGGTTTGCCACCAGGCGGGTGGGCTCAAGCGGCAGCTCGGTGACCTTCAGGGCGTCCTGATGCACCACGATCAGCTCGGCCTCCGGGGCCAGCGCCTCCACGGTTTTGGGCAGCTGGGCGGCCAGACGTGCGTCAATCTCCACCGCAACCACGCGGGCCTCGGCCTCGAGCAGGCCCAGGGTCAGCGAACCGAGTCCGGGACCGATCTCGATCACCGCATCCCCGGCCTCGACGTGCGCAGCCTTGACGATCTTACGGACGGTGTTGGCGTCCACCACAAAGTTCTGGCCGAGCTTCTTGGTGGGCGTCACATCAAGCATTTCCGCGAGGTCGCGGATTTCGGCGGGGCCGAGCAGGTTCATTGGGTACTTTTCGTTCGGTCGTTCGGGCCGGTCTGGGAGCGGATCGGATCGTGATCCCAGCGGCCGTATACGGCTTCGGTATTGGAGCTGAGCTGCGTGGCCAGCATCACCGGATCAAGATCCAGGTACTCGGCGATTGCACGCAGCGTATAGGGAATGAGGTAGGGGGCGTTGGGCCGACCCCGGTACGGGGTCGGGGTGAGATAGGGCGCGTCGGTCTCGATCATCAGCAGCGAGCGCGGCGCAATATCCAGGACCCGGCGCAGGTTGTGGGCGTTTTTAAACGTCACCGTGCCCGAGAGGGACATGTACCAGCCGTTTTTGATGCAGATCTCGGCCAGCTCCACGTCTCCCGAGAAACAGTGGAAGACCGTGCGCTCGGGCGCGCCCACCCGCAGCAGCGTTTCCACGACCTCGTTATGGGCGTCGCGGTCGTGAATCTGGAGGGCCAGGTTGTGCTTCTTGGCGATCTCGATGTGCGCCTCAAACGCCCGGAACTGGGCGGCTCGGCCGTCTTCTCCGGTGCGGAAGAAGTCGAGTCCGGTCTCGCCCACCGCGCGTACCCGTGGCAGCGCGGCCAGCTCATCGATGCCCGCGAGATGCTCATCCAGCAGGCCCTGAGCCTCAAGCTCGGGGGTGTCGTTGGGGTGGATGGCCACGGCCGCGAGCACCCGCGGCTCGATCGCGGCGATCTGGGCACCCCAGCGCGAGGTGGCCAGGTCGGTGCCCACCTGGACAACGCCCTTCACACCCACGCTCGAGGCGCGATCAAGCTGCTCGCGATAGTCGAGGGCCTGATCGCCATCGGCGATCTCCAGGTGGGTGTGGTTGTCGTACACACCGGAGGTGAGCGGCTGCGGGAGCGGCGGGTAACTCAGATCCTTACGATCCGAGTCCCCACGCGTGCGTACGTGCGTCGGGTTCATACCCTCGACGCTACCCGCTTTCGCCGATTCCGGCATCCCCACTATTCGGCGTCGGTGGTTTCGATCCGCGGGAACAGCGCCTCAAGCGCACCCACGGTCGTCCCCGGAACCAGCTGACCCCAGACACCGGCCGAGCGAATCGGCTGAGCGGTGAGGGCTCCCAGGGAGTCCTCCACACCCAGTGCGGTCCACAGCTTGGTGGTGGCCTTGGGGATGGTCGGCGACAGTACCACGGCCAGGGCACGCAGGCCCTCGGCAACGGTGTACAGCACGGTGTTCAGACGCTCACGGTTGGCCTCGTCCTTGGCCAGGGCCCAGGGCTCCTGCAGGGTGATGTATCCGTTGAGCTCCTCGACCACGGTCCAGATGGCGGCGAGGGACTCGTGCAGCGCGATCTTCTCGATCGCCGCATCCGCGTTGGCCACGGCCTCGGCGACCACACGCTGAACGTTCAGGTCGGCCTCGGTGTACTCGGCCGGAGCCGGCACGACGCCGTCGTAGTAGCGGGTGATCATCGCCAGGGTGCGCGAGGCCAGGTTTCCGAATCCGTTGGCCAGCTCAGCCTGGTAGCGAGCCGAGAGGTCTTCCCAGCTGAAGGAGCCATCCTGACCGAAGTGGATCGCGGACATGAAGTAGTAGCGGAACGCGTCCGAACCAAACGTGTCGGTGATCTCGTGCGGCGCGATACCGGTGAGCTTCGACTTGGACATCTTCTCGCCACCCACCAGCAGCCAGCCGTGACCAAATACACGGTGCGGCACGGGCAGTCCGGCGGCCATCAGCATGGCCGGCCAGATCACGGCGTGGAAGCGCAGAATGTCCTTACCCACCAGGTGCATACCCGGCCAGCGGCTCTCGAAGGTGGCGTCGTCCTGGCCGTAGCCGACGGCGGTGATGTAGTTCAGCAGCGCGTCGAACCACACGTAGACCACGTGCGAGTCATCCCAGGGCACCTTGACACCCCAGTCGAAGCTCGAGCGCGAGATCGAGAGGTCGTTGAGGCCCTGACGGACAAACTGGATGACCTCGTTGCGCGCCGACTCCGGCTGCACAAACTCGGGGTTCTGCTCGTAGAGGTCCAGCAGGCGCTGGGAGAAGTCGCTCATCCGGAAGAAGTAGTTCTTCTCCTCCAGGCGCTCCAGCGGCTTGGAGTGGATCGCGCAGACCTTCTGGCCGGCGAACTCACCGGTTCCGTCCACAACCTCGCTCTCGGGCTTAAACTCCTCACAGCCCACACAGTAGAGGCCGGAGTACTCACCCGAGTAGATGAACCCGTCATCGTAGAGCTTCTGCAGGAAGACCTGAACGTTCTTCTCGTGGCGCTCATCGGTGGTGCGGATGAAATCGTCGTTGGAGATATCGATGGTCTCCAGCAGCGGGATCCAGGACTCACGCACCAGCTTGTCGGCCCACGCCTGCGGGGTGGTGCCGTTGGCGGTGGCGGTGCGCAGGATCTTCTCTCCGTGCTCGTCGGTTCCGGTCAGAGACCAGGTGTCATCACCTGACTGACGGTGCCAGCGCGCGAGCATGTCAGCGGCCACCTCGGTGTACGCATGCCCGATATGGGGAGCATCGTTAACGTAGAAAATGGGTGTGGTGACATAGAAAGAACGACCGGACGACATGCGCTCAATTGTATGGTGAAAATCACCCGCCCGCGGACATCGTTACGCCGGGCGGCGTGGGAAGCCGTTTAGCGGGCCAACGCACCCTCGTAGAGGTCGCGCTTGCCGAGGCCGGTTTCGGCGGCAACCTGGGTCGCCGCATCCTTGGTGCGCACGCCGGATTCCACCAGCGAACGGACCCGGGCGATGGCATCCTCGAGGCTGAACTCGCGGGCCGGAGCCCCGGCAACCACGATGCAGATCTCCCCGCGCACACCCTCGGCAGCCCACTCGGCCAGCTCGGCGGCCGAGCCACGCTTGACCTCCTCATAGAGCTTGGTCAGCTCACGGCACACCACCACACGACGCTCGGCACCAAACACCTCGGCCATATCGGCAAGGCTCGCGGCCAGCCGGTTGGGCGAGTCGAAGAAGACCATCGTGCGGCGTTCGTCGGCCAGCTCGGTGAAGGCCGCGCGACGCTCCCCCGACTTGCGCGGCAGGAACCCCTCGAAGCAGAAGCGGTCGGTCGGCAGGCCCGAGACCGCAAGGGCCGAGAGCACGGCGCTTGGGCCGGGCAGAATCGTGACCCGCACGTCGGCGGCCGCGGCGGCCTCGACCAGGTGGAATCCGGGGTCCGAGACCGTGGGCATGCCCGCATCGCTGAGGACGAGGATGTCCTCATCTCGGGCGCGATTGACCAGGTCCGCCGCCCGCACCCGCTCGTTGTGATCGTGCAGGGCCAGCAGCTCGGGACGGTTCTCGATGCCGAGCCCGCGCAGCAGCTTGACCGTGGTGCGGGTGTCCTCGGCGGCAACCACGCTGACCCGTTCCAGGGTTTCCACCAGACGGGTTGTCGCGTCGGAGAGGTTTCCAATGGGGGTGGCACCGAGGATGATCATGGGTCCAGTCTGACAGGTCAATCCGGCACCCCACACACAACAATCACCAAATCGGGTGAGAAATCGCACCTTCACTGACTACCATTACAGGGTGTCCAGCAGTGAAAACGGTTCCGCCTCGGAGGGCACTCCCTCCGCCGCCGAGTCGCCCACCCCCACCACCGGCCCGGTCGTACAGACCGCCGCGCCGCACACCGGCCCGGTCGTACAGACCGCCGCGCCGCACACCGGCCCGGTCGCGGTTGCCACGCGGGAGAGCGCGCATCCACCCGCCCACGCGGCGGTACCCACCGGGTCGCGCATCGATGACCTATGGCTCAGGATCGTCCGCACCCCCGAGCGGGCACGCCTGCTCAACTGGCTGATCCCGGTCCTGATTCTGCTGCTCGCCGCGGGTGTGCGCCTCTGGAACCTCGGGTATCCGCACGCGCTGGTGTTCGATGAGACCTTCTATGTGAAGGACGCCTACTCGCTGTGGGGCAACGGCTACGAGTCCAAGTGGCCAGACGGCGTCAACGAGCGCTTCAACGCCGGCGACGTCAATATCTACCTCAAGGACCCCTCCTATATCGTCCACCCGCCGCTGGGCAAGTGGATCATCGGGGTCGGGATGGCCATCTTTGGTGCCGATAATGCGTTCGGCTGGCGCATCACCACCGCGCTGATGGGTGTAATCGGCGTGGGCCTGGTCATGCTGGTGGCCCGCAGCCTGACCAAGTCGCGCACCCTCGCGGTCATCGCCGGATTCCTGTTTGCGATCGACGGACACGCGATCGTGATGAGCCGGGTCGCGATCCTCGATAACTCGGTCATGGTCTTCGCACTGCTCGGGTTCTGGTTCATCCTCAAGGATCGAGCCTGGCTGGAACGGCACCTCGATGCCTGGATCGCCGAACGCCCCGACGCCCCGCTCAAAAAGGCGGCCGGACCGGTCATCTGGAATCGGCCGTGGGTCCTGGCCGCGGGTCTCGCTTTTGGCGCAACCACCTCGGTCAAGTGGTCGGGACTCTACTTCCTGGCCGCCTTCGGGATCTACCTGGTTGTGGTGGACCTGCTGGCCCGCCGCCGTCGCGGCCTCGGCGAATTCGCCCTGGGCTCGCTCCTCCAGGCACCCGCCACCTTCCTGCTGTACGTCCCGGTTGCCGTGGTGGTCTACATCGCTAGCTGGTCGGGCTGGCTGAGCACCTCGGGCGGATACTACCGCCAGTGGGCGGCCGACCCGGCCAACGCCTGGCAGGGCACGTTCGCCTGGGTGCCCAAGGCCATCCAGTCCCTGGTCCACTATCACGAGCAGATATACGCGTTCCACGTGGGCCTCTCGACCCCGCACGCCTATCAGGCCAACCCGCTCGGCTGGCTCGCGATGATCCGCCCGACAAGCATGTGGTACGTCACCCCGAAGGCCGGATCCTGCGGTGCCGACCTGTGCTCGGAGGCCATCACCTCGATCGCCAACCCGCTGATCTGGTGGGCCGCCGTGCTGGCAACCCTCTACCTCGTGTACCGGCTGACCCGTCACCAGGAGTGGCAGGTGGGCCTGATCCTGATGGGCATGGTAGCCGGCTACCTGCCCTGGCTCGCCTACACCGAACGCACGGTGTTCCAGTTCTACACGATCGCGTTTGAGCCCTACCTGATCCTCGGCCTGGTCTTTGTGATCGGGCTGATCATCGGCAAGCGGGAGGATCCACGCCCCCGACGCACCTCGGGCCTGGCGACCGTGGGGATCTTCCTCTTCTTCGCGACCGCGCTGTCGGTCTTCTGGTACCCGCTGTGGACCGCGATGAACGTCCCCTACTGGTTCTGGCAGATGCACGCCTGGCTCCCCAGCTGGATCTAGGGCACAAAAAAGTCCCGCAGGCACTGCCTGCGGGACTTTCTTGTTGTGGAGACGTTTAGGGGTGGGCGGAATCGATCCCATCGCGGACCTGTTCAACCCCGCGCAGTACCAGCACCAGCGCCAGAATCGAGAACAGCGCACCGGC
Source organism: Mycetocola sp. BIGb0189 (assembly GCF_024810155.1). Lineage (NCBI taxonomy): Bacteria > Bacillati > Actinomycetota > Actinomycetes > Micrococcales > Microbacteriaceae > Mycetocola > Mycetocola sp. BIGb0189. The sequence continues at coordinate 36,316 of NZ_JANUED010000002.1, read as the reverse complement.
CGCATACGCGTACCAGACACTCGCACTGACAAAGGTGTACACAGCGAATCCGGCAACCAGCGCGGACACGATCAAAAGCGTAATCCCGAGGCGACGTTCGGCTCGAGCACGGGTTTCTGAGGTAGCCATTGGGCCAGTGTAGCGTCCGGAGCCTCGATCCACATTCAGATTTGCGCCGTTCGCACAACCTAATGGAATTCACAGGTTTTTGGCCCTGCCGAACGCCTCGGTTCTAGTGCGCGGCGTCCACCATCTTGAGGCCGATGACACAGCCGACGATTCCCAGGATGAGCAGGATTTTAATAATCGAGGCGGGCTCCCCACCAAAGATCATCGCGTACAAAACCGTGAGGCTTGCGCCGATTCCCACCCAGATCGCATACGCGGTTCCGGTGGGGATTTCGCGCATCGCATACGCCAAACCACCCATGCTGAGCAGCAGCGCCACCCCGAACACCACCGTGGGCCAGAGCTTAGAGAATCCCTCCGAGCGGCCCAGCGCGGTAGCCCAAACGGCCTCGAGAATACCGGAGATAATCAGCACGATCCATGCCATGACAAACACCAACCTTCATGGTCAGTCTTGTCGCGTTCCGGGTACTGCGCCCTCGTCCGGGGCCCGATCATCGGGCTCATAAGTATTGTCTCACACTGTTATGTTTCGGTCTATGACGTCACATGAGCGGGTGTGACGCGCCTCGCCCACTAGCCTGTCATCATGGCAGATCGAGAGTACGGCTTCCGCACGCGCGCGATTCACGCGGGCAACATCCCCGACGCGGCTACCGGTGCCCGCGCCCTTCCCATCTATCAGTCCACCGCGTTTGTGTTTGACAGCGCCGAGGACGCCGCGAGCCGGTTCGCGCTGCAGAAATACGGCACGATCTACTCGCGCCTGGCCAACCCCACGGTCTCCAGCTTCGAGGAGCGGATCGCGAACCTCGAGGGTGGCCTCGGTGCCGTCGCCACCGCGAGTGGCCTGGCGGCCCAGTACCTGACCTTCGCGAGTCTCACCGAGGCGGGCGATCACATCGTCGCCTCGGCCAGCCTCTACGGCGGTTCGGTCACCCAGCTGGATGTGACCCTGCGCCGCTTCGGCATCGAAACCACCTTTGTGAACTCCTCCGATCCGGCCGCCTACGCCGCCGCAATCACCGACAAAACCAAGCTGATCTTCGCCGAGACCATCGCCAACCCCTCGGGCGAGATCGCCGATATCGAGGGCCTCGCCGAGGTCGCCCGCGCCCACGGCGTGCCGCTGGTGATCGACTCGACCCTCTCCACTCCGGCGCTGATCCGCCCGATCGACTGGGGAGCGGATATCGTCACCCACTCGGCCACCAAGTTCATCGGCGGTCACGGAACCACCCTCGGTGGTGTCGTGGTGGAATCCGGGAAGTTTGACTGGACCTCGGGCCGTTTCCCGCGCTTCACCGAACCGGTCCCGAGCTACGGCGGCCTGGAGTGGTCGGGCAACTTCGGCGAGTACGCGTTCCTGACCCGGCTGCGTGCCGAGCAGCTGCGCGACATCGGACCGGCGCTGCCCGCACACTCGGCCTTCCTCCTCGCCCAGGGTGTGGAGACCCTGCCGCTGCGGATGCGCGCCCATGTGGACAACGCCCGTATTGTCGCCGAATGGCTGGCCGCCGATCCCCGGGTCGAGGCCGTCAACTGGGCCGGGCTCCCCGATCACCCGCACCACGAGCGCGCGGCCAAGTACTTCCCGTCCGGCCCCGGTTCGGTCTTCGGATTTGTGCTGCGCGGCGGACGCGAGGCGGGCAAGGCCCTGATCGAGAACGTCGAGCTGGCCAGCCACCTGGCCAACGTGGGTGATGCCAAGACCCTGATCATCCACCCGGCCTCCACGACCCATGCCCAGCTCACCGAGCAGCAGCTGCTGGACGCCGGCGTGCTGCCGGGCCTGGTGCGACTGAGCGTGGGCATCGAGGACCCCGAGGACATCATCGCGGACCTCGACCGAGCGCTGAACGCGGGAGCAGGAAAATGACCATCACGGAACTGAGCCACACCGCAGCGCTGAACGCGGGAGCAGGAAAATGACCATCACGGAGCTGAGCCACACCGCGGCGCTGAACGCGGGAGCAGGAAAATGAGCGCCACCACCAGCAGCGCCGGCCTGACCTGCGCACTGCCCGCCGCGCCGACCCACGCCGACACCACCCGCACCTGGGTGGGTCCGGACTCCCACGAGCGCTATAACATCCTGCGCCGTTCGCGCTCGGTCGCGATTGTGGGTGCCTCACCCAACACCGCACGGTCCAGCTACTTCGTGGCCACCTACCTGCAGCAGTCCTCGAACTTCCGGGTGTACTTCGTAAACCCGCGAGCCACCGAGCTGCTCGGCCAGCCGGTGTATCCCGACCTGGCCTCGCTGCCCGAGGTGCCCGACATCGTCGATGTGTTCCGCAAGAACTCCGACCTCCCCCAGGTGGTTGAGGAGGCCGCGGCGGTGGGCGCAAAAACCGTGTGGTTCCAGCTCGGACTCTGGAACGAGGAGGCTGCGGCCCTCGCCGAGAGTAAGGGCCTGGAGGTCGTGATGGATCGCTGCATGAAGATCGAGCACGCCCGCTTCCACGGCGGCCTCAACCTGATGGGCTTCAACACCGGTCAGATCGACGCCCGTCGACGCCGCTAACTACCCAGCTACACCCACAGATTCCCGCGCCGGTGGCCTCACCAGCGCGGGAATCGCGCCGTATACCAGGCAAAACATGGTGAGCAGAACACCCACACCGGGCCGAGCCTCCAGGGCATTCTCAAGGTCCAGTGTGCTCCCGGCCGGGCCGATCCACATCGAGGCGGTGACCGCGGCGACGCTTGCAAAAACCGCAACCCACCAGCGCATGCCCGCCGAGGGCAGCGGCCAGCGGATCAGACCCGCCAGCGCAATCAGGGCGCTCACGGCCGAGGTCCACAGCATCGCCCAGTAGAGCGGTTCCTCAGGCGAGGTCGCGTCCGGTCCTCCGGGCCCCTGCCAGTGACTGGGCAGCTCGGCAGTGAAGCGTCCCTCCCACGCAGTGCGCGCCCACACCAGGGTGCCCACCGGCAGCGCAATCAGGATCGCCGCCGTCACCGTACGTCCCAGCATTCGCATCGCCATTCCCCTCGTCCGGTGTGCAAGGCTCCCCATACTCTAACGGGCCGGGTGGGGTAAACCTCCCGACTCGATGCCCGACACCTCACCGCGACTGCGAACGCACAACAGCGCCCCCGACTGCCGAAGCAGCCGGGGGCGCGAGGGGTGAGGCGAGTTAGACCTCGCTGCTGCGGCGGCGACGCACAACCAGTGCGGTTCCGGCGCCGAGGAGCAGGGTCAGGGCCACCAGGATGCCACCGATCTCGGCACCCGTGTTGGCGATGGAGTTGCCCGGGTTCTTCACCCCGGCGTTGTCCACCGGCAGAGCCGAGGAACCCGGAGCCGGAACGGTGGTGGGCGGCGTGGTTCCGCCGTCTACAGCCACCGGGGTGACCTCGACCAGGATCGAGGATGAGACGCCCTCGAAGGTCGCGGTGATGATGTGCGGGCTGGCGTGCGGGAAGCGTACGGTGTTGCCCACGATCACGTCGCTGGCCACGTTCGAGGTCAGCACCACGCGGTCGCTGAAGTCGGCAATCTGGTTGCCATACTCATCGATTCCCAGCGCGGTGATGGTGATCGTGTCGCCCTGCTTGGGTGCCGGAGCGGACAGGCCCAGGTCAAACGTCGACAGCGCGGCGGGTTCGACCGTGAAGGTCAGCTCGGGGTTGATGCTTGCCGACCCATTGGCGATGATCAGGGTCGCGGTGCTCGTTCCGGCCTTGGTCACGCTTCCGGAGATGACGCCGGTTTCCTGGTCGAGCGTCAGCCCCTCGGGCAGGGCACCGTCGAACACAGCGTATTCGGCCGGGACCACGGAGGCGGCGTTGAGCTGGATGTTCTGCTTCTCACCGGCGGTCAGGGTGAAGGTGGAGGGTCCCGAGTAGACGGGGGCATCGATCTGTGCGACCTCGGCCGCACGCCACGGTCCCCACTGGCCGGATCCGTTCTTGACCCGGACAAACACCCGGTTGAAGGACGCGTTGTCCCGGGTCACGGCAACGGTTCCCGAGAACGTGGCCTCGGTTCCGGGTGCGGCCACGGTCAGCGGTACGGTCTTACCGATGCTGTTGCGGTCGTAGGCAACCGCGGCCTCCGCCTCGATGATGTTGGTGACGGCCGGGCGACGCGCGGCCGAGCGCGGGTCCTTGCCGTAGACGTCATCGCTTGCGGTGCCGGTGATCTGAACCGAACCGTTCTCGGCACGCTCCGCCGATACCTCGGTCACCACGCCACCCAGGGTCGCGGTGTAGGGGGCGTAGGCTGCCTCGGCGGCGAAGTGGATACCCGGGGAAACCTTGGCCCAGAAGTCGGCCACTCGGGTGTAGGCGGGGAAGAATCCACCGGTCGAGGCGGTACCGATCTCGTAGGTGTAGGCGGGGACGCCCAGCTGCGAGTAGATCCAGTCGATGTCGTTTCCGGCGTTGTCATAGAGGATCTCGCCGGCCTTACCGGTCTGGAATCCGCTGGCGAAGGACTGACGGAAGGCGCTGGCCTTGATCGGTGCCAGGTTCGGGACCGCGTCGTTCTTGTCATACGCATACGGGTAGATGACGTAATCCGAGTAGGAGTGCAGGTTGATGTAGCTGCCCTTGCGGGTATCCGGTGCCGCGGTGGTGTTCTCGGTGCGGTACTCACCAAACAGCTGGGTCAGCAGCGTGGCGAGCTGAGCGGTTTCGGGCTCGGAGGCCGGGGACGGTCCCAGGTAGGTGACCGCGTTGGGGTTGGTGCTGGTGCTCGCGCCACCCCATTTGAAGGCCCAGTTCCGGTTAAGGTCGATCCCGTGCTGCTGGCTGCTCCAGTTGGTGGAGGTCGGGGCAAACAGGGTGTTGTTGGCGTTTTTGCGCTGCCAGGCCTTGGAGCTGTTGGGCGGGGTTGCATCACCGGCGGCGTTGACCGGGGAGGTTCCCAGCGCGGTTTCCACCTGACGAATGCTGTCGGGGTTGTTCTGGAAGTTGATCCAGACCTCGGTGCTGTCCAGCAGTGCGGTCACCTGCGGGTCTACACCGTAGCCGTTGAGCAGCTCGGTGGCGTAGCGCCAGGCCAGCTCGCTGGTGATGATTTCACGGGCGTGAGCCTGGGCGACCAGCACGAACCGCGGGCGGCCCTCCTGGCCGTCGGTCGGTGCGGGCTGGTTCTTCACGTCGCCGGTGATACGAATCGCGACGAGGTTGCTGCCACCCTTGCCGTTCTTCTTCTCCCAGGACTCGCCAAAGTCGACCCGCTGCACGAGCTCGGGGTAGCTGGATGCGATGTCGGTGGAGAACTTATCGTAGGCCGCGGCGGTGCGGTACCCACCGAAGTAGGTCTCGTACTCGGTGCCGGCCAGGCGGCCGGGCAGCGGGTAGGTGGGGGCCGCGGCGGCCGCGAAGGACCGGGCCCGCGGAGCCTGGACCGGTGCCTGACCGATTGAGGTTGAGTAGGGGGCCGAGCTGATGACCCGTACGCCGCGGGTCGCGAGCAGCGACTCGGTTTCGGGATCGGCGAGGACCACGAGCCCGGCGTTGTTTGCCTCAACGACATCGAGGTCGGAGACCTGGTCTGCGGCGGTGGTCGGGACGGTCAGCAGGAGTGGTCCCGCCTCGTCCGCGACGGCGGCCGCCTGCGGGGCGAGCAAAAGCCCGCCGATCAGGACCGTTGACAGCGCACTGGCCGTAATCAGTCTGTGGAGTGCCATGTGAGTGGTTTTTCCTTTCGGGAGGGTGCGGGAGGGGTATGCCCGGAGGTAAAGCCCACACGCTAGCAACCACGCTGACCCCCCACCGGGTGCCAGGTAACACGGGGTAACCTGGCGTTACATCCGCAGTATTACGGGCTTCATTTCGCTTCCTGAGAGAAACCTTGGTATGAGCTATGCGACACAGTCTTGGTGTCAGCTATGTGCCGACGCAGAGTCGGCCGTGAAGGGTTACCGCGTATTGCGTGGCCCTCGACGGCGTCGGATGTGCGGGTTAGCGTTGAGGTATGTCTCCCGTATTTGAAAGTCCCGTCGTCTCCACACAGTGGCTCGCCGACCACCTCGGCAGCCCCGCCCTGGTGGTCATCGATGCCACCGTGATGGTGTCCGGAGACGGCGAATATCACTGCGGGCGCGACCACTTTGAGCGCTCCGGCCATATTCCCGGCGCGCGCTTTGCCGACCTGCTGACCGAGTTCTCCCACCCGGATGCGCCGGGTCTGCACCGCCCCGATCCCGCCTGCCTGGCCGGCGCGGTTGCCCGCCTGGGCATCTCCACCGATAGCCGTGTGGTTGTGTACGACACCCAGCGTGGCCAGTGGGCAGCCCGCCTGTGGTGGCTGCTGCGCACCGCCGGGTTCGACGAGGTTGCGGTCCTGGATGGCGGCCTCACCGCCTGGCTCAGCGAACACCGCTCGGTGGAATCTGGCGGTGGCTCACGGGTGTCCCAGCTCTCCGACTTTGTGGGGACCCCGCGGCCCGAGCTGTGGGTGGATCCGGTCACCGCCGCCGCGGTCCACGCGGGTTCACCCGAGGTCCTGACCCCGGTGACCGTGGTGTCGGGCTCCAAGCTGGAGCTGCCGCGCACGGGCCCCGGCGACCGGGCACTGAGTGTCCCGCTGACCTCGATCACCCGCTCCAGTGACCACACCCTGGTTTCCGATGCCAAGCTGCGCGAGCTGTACGCCCCCGCCCTGCGCTCGGGGCTGCCCATCATCACGGCCGATGGCGGCGAGGTCACGGCGAGCGCCACCGCCCTCGCCCTGGCCCTGGCCGGCGCCCGCGATGTCCGGGTACTGGATGGAAGGCTGCCGCTGGTTCCGGCCTAGCTGATTTCGGGCGCCCGGCACCCAAAAAGACGTAGAATGGAACGTTATGTCTCCCGTTATTACGTTCCCGGCCGAGCTGCCCGTCTCGCAGAAGCGCACCGATATTTCCGATGCCATTCGCGATAACCAGGTAGTGATCGTTGCCGGTTCCACCGGGTCGGGAAAGACCACTCAGCTGCCGAAGATTCTGCTGGAGCTGGGGCGGGAGAGCATCGGACACACCCAGCCGCGGCGAATCGCCGCGCGCACCATCGCCGAGCGGATCGCCGAGGAGCTGGGCGAGGAGGTCGGTGAGACCGTCGGCTACCAGGTGCGGTTCACCGATAAGGCGAGCGCCAGCACCAAGATCAAGCTGATGACCGACGGTATTCTCCTCAACGAGATCCACCACGACCGTCTGCTCAAGCGCTACGACACCATCATCATCGATGAGGCACATGAGCGCAGCCTCAACATCGACTTCCTGCTGGGCTACCTCAAGCAGCTGCTGCCCAAGCGCCCGGATCTCAAGGTGGTCATCACCTCGGCGACCATCGACCCCGAGTCCTTCTCCAAGCACTTCAACGACGCCCCGATTATCGAGGTCTCAGGCCGCACCTACCCGGTGGAGATCCGGTTCCGACCGCTTGTCGCCGATGAGAACGCCGAGGACGAAGAGGACACCGATACTCCGAGCCGCGATGACCGCAATTACATCGAAGGCATCATCGATGGCCTGGATGAGCTGGCCCGCGAATCCCTCGGCGATGTCCTGGTGTTCCTCTCCGGTGAGGCAGAGATTCGTGACGCCGCCGACGCGCTGCGCGCCCGCTATGCCGGTGCGACCGGTGTCACCGAGATCCTGCCACTGTACGGCCGGCTGAGTGCCGAGGAGCAGCACCGGGTCTTCCGCCCGGGAAACACCGCCGGGGTGCGCCGCCGAGTGATTCTGGCGACCAACGTGGCCGAGACCAGCCTCACTGTGCCGGGCATCAAGTACGTGATCGACGCCGGTACCGCCCGCATCTCGCGCTACAGCGTGCGCGCGAAGATCCAGCGACTGCCCATCGAGGCGATCTCGCAGGCCTCGGCGAATCAGCGTTCGGGCCGTACCGGGCGCACCAGCCCGGGTATCGCGATCCGGCTGTACTCGGAGGAGGACTTTAACAAGCGCCCCGAGTTCACCGAGCCGGAGGTGCTGCGCACCAACCTCGCCGCGGTCATCCTGCAGATGGTGTCGCTGGGTCTCGGCGATATCGCCGCGTTCCCGTTCCTGCAGGCCCCCGAGGCCCGCGGAATCAAGGACGGCCTCGACCTGCTGACCGAGCTCGGCGCGATCACCCAGCGCCCGGGCACCACCCCGCGCCTTACCAAGACCGGTCGTGACCTCGCCCGCCTGCCGATTGATCCGCGCTTTGCCCGCATGGTGCTGGAATCCAAAAAGCACGGCACGACCCGCGAGGTCATGGCGATCGTGGCCGCGCTGACCATTCAGGATCCCCGCGAGCGCCCGGTCGAGAAGCGCCAGCAGGCCGATGAGTTCCACAACCGATTTGCCGACCCCACGAGTGACTTCCTCAGCCTGCTGGGCCTCTGGAACTACCTCGAAGAGAAGCAGAAGGAGCTCTCCTCCAGCGCGTTCCGCCGCATGTGCAAGGCCGAGTTCCTTAACTATCTGCGCGTGCGCGAGTGGCAGGACGTCTACCGCCAGCTGCGCCGCATGGCCTCGCAGCTGGGCCTCAGCGTCGGGGACCCCGCCACCAACCCCGACGGCATCCACCGCTCGATCCTCTCCGGTCTGCTCTCCCAGATCGGTATCAAGGACGAGGCGGCCGCCGCCCAGGCGCAGGCCGCCAAAAAGCGGGGGTCCGCGGCAACCCCCGGTCCACGCCGCAAGGGCGACTACGTGGGCGCGCGTCAGGCGCGCTTTGTGATCTTCCCGGGATCGGCGCTGATCAAGAAGCAGCCCGATGCCCTGATGGCCGCCGAGCTGGTAGAGACCAGCCGGCTGTTTGCGCGCACGGTCGCAAAGATCGACCCGGCCTGGGCCGAGGCCATCGCCCCGGATCTCTGTAAGCGCAGCTATTCCGAGCCGCACTGGGAGAAGACCCAGGGATCCGTCGTGGCGTATGAGAAGGTAACCCTGTACGGGGTACCGATCATCCCGCGTCGCCGCGTGCAGTACGCGCGCATCGACCTGGAGCTCTCCCGCGATCTCTTTATCCGCCACGCGCTGGTGCAGCGCGAGGCCGATTTCAAGCGTCTCAACCAGAAGCTGTTTGCCTTCGATCGGCAGAACGCCGGTCTGCGCCGCGAGCTCGCCGAGCGCGAGGAGCGTACGCGTCGCCGCGACATCCTGTTCGATGACGAGGCCGTGTACGACTTCTATAACGCGCGCATTCCGGCCGAGGTGGCCGATCTGCGCGGGTTCGAAAAGTGGTGGCGTGAGGCCGCGGCCAGCACGCCGAAGCTGCTCACCATGCGTGCCGAGGACCTGCTGCCCGAGGACGCCGACGAGATCGACGAGGGCCTGTTCCCGCCGACCTGGTCACAGGGCGATCAGACCCTGAAGCTGCGCTACCGCTTTGAGCCGGGCACCGCGGACGACGGCGTGACCGTGATGGTGCCGCTCGCGCTCCTCCCCCGCCTCTCGCCGATCGGCTTTGACTGGCAGGTGCCGGGCCTGCGTGCCGAGCTGGTGACCGCGCTCCTGAAGTCGCTGCCCAAGCACATCCGACGCAACGTGGTGCCCGCGGCCGACTGGGCCGCGCGTCTGCTTGCCGATCTCCCCACCGAGGTGCCGCAGCCCACCGCGACCCAGGAGGATACGCTGACCGCGCGCCTGGCCATCGCGATCAAGCGCGCCGTATACATCCCGATCGAGGCCGCCGACTTTGAGCTCGACCGGGTGCCCGACCATCTGAAGATCACCTTCCGGGCGATCGATGAGCGAGGTCGCACCCTGAGCAGCGATAAGGACCTCACGGTCCTGCAATCGCGCCTGGCCACCAAGACCCGCACGCAGGTGGCGAAGGTGGCCCAGGCACGCACGGCCGATCCGATCGAGCGTCGCGGCCTCACCAGCTGGGACTTCGATGAGCTGCCGCGCTTCATCGACAGCGATCAGGGCGGGCACGTGGTGCGCGGATACCCGGCGCTCGTGGACCGCGGAGACAGCGTCGAGGTGCGGATCATGGCCACCGAGGCCGATCAGCTGCGCGAGCTGCCCGGCGGTGTGCGCCGCCTGTTGCAGTTGCAGACGGCCTCCCCGGTCTCGTACGTGCAGAATCATCTGACCGCGCCGGAAAAGCTCGCGCTGGCCGCGAGTCCGTACCAGAACACCCCGGCGCTGTTTGATGACTGCCTCACCGCGTGCATCGACGATGTGCTGCAGCGCGTAGCACCGGGCGGCGCGATCTTCATGCGCGCCGAATTCGAGAAGGTGCGGGACCGGGTGTCCCAGGCCATCATGAACGGCATGTTCGAGACGGTTTCTCTGACCGCCCGCATCCTCACCGCCTCTCGCGAGGCCGATAAGGCGCTGGGTAAGGCGACCAGCCTGACCCTGCTGCCCGCCCTCACCGATATGAAGGCACAGCGCGCGGGACTCGTGTTCCCGGGCTTTGTCTCACGCACGGGCCTCGCCCGGATGCGGGATCTCCCGCGCTACCTCTCGGGCATCACCCACCGCGCCTCGCGACTGGCCGACAATGCCAACCGTGACCGTGCCTGGCAGAACGAAATCGAGACGGCGCAGGCCCGCTTCACCAACGCCGGCGGCACCATCCCGTTGCCCGAGCACGCACCGGACCACCTGGTGCAGGCTCGCTGGATGCTCGAGGAGTTCCGGATCAGCCTGTTCGCCCAGCACCTCGGCACCAGCCAGTCGGTGTCGCTGCAGCGCATCACCAAGGCGCTCGACCAGCGCTAACTCGCACCGCGGGGCGGCCCACACGGACGCCCCGCGGTTTTGTCATTTAGCTTCACATTTCGTCGCAAAACTACGTGCGGTTTGCGACAGATCGAATCGAGGGCCATCGTGGAACCTGTATCACCACAGGCGTCGGGGAATAAAACCCGCCGCACATCGGTATATACCGATATGGATAGAGGAGAACCCGAGCAGATGACGACCGCAGCGAATGTTCTGTCACACGACGCCGACACCGAGGAATCTCCGGCGTTGGGGTTTGATGCGGGCCTCGCACCGGATGAGTTCAAGGCCGCGTTCCGCAACCACCCGGCGGGCGTCGCCGTGGTCACCGCCGATGATGGAACCGGCCCGGTCGCGATGACCGTGACCTCGGTCTTCTCTGTCAGTGCCGACCCCGCACTCCTGGTTTTCTCGGTGTCCGACCTGTCCTCCAGCGCCAAGACCATCATCGCCGCCGACACCCTCGTGGTGCACCTGCTCGGTGCCGACCAGCTCGACATCGCCAAGCTCGGCGCCACCAGCGGCATCGACCGCTTCGAAGACACCTCGATCTGGTCCCGCCTGATCACCGGCGAACCCTTCTACCCCTCGGCCCAGACCTGGATTCGTGGCCGCGTTGTGAACTCGCTGCGCGCCGGCGCCTCCACCGTGGTCGTGGTGCACGCCCTGCAGGCCAACGCCCCCGAGGCCGGCAGCGTCGAGGCCGACGCCACCGAGTCGCGGCCGCTGGTTTATCACAACCGGACCTGGCACCACCTGGGCGAGCACAGCAACCTCGAACTCTAGCTCGCTCCCATGAAAACGGCGTCCCGAATCCGGGACGCCGTTTTATGCGTCAGATGGCGGACATCCAGCGTCTCCGGCTCGACATCTCCCAGCGGCCCCGGGTATCGTGGCCGAGTGGGCATCCGGGAGGGGATTCCCGGACTCCCCGAATTGTTCCGGGCTCCGAGACGCCCATCTGCGAAGGGGAATGCCACCAGCTATGACCGAACCAACGCCCGCAGTACCCGCCCACGTCATCCCAAACGACGCGGAAATGGCTCGCGCCCGCCAGATCCTGGACATCATCTCCTCCGCCTATAGTGCACGCATGGTGGGCCAGGAACGCCTGCGGGTGAGTCTGCTGGTCGGTCTGCTCGCCGGCGGTCACGTACTCCTGGAGAGCGTCCCGGGCCTGGCCAAAACCACCGCCGCAAGCACCCTCGCCGACACCATCCGGGCACAGTTCCGCCGCATCCAGTGCACCCCCGATCTGCTGCCCAGCGACATCACCGGCAACCAGGTGTTCGACGTGAAAACCGGAAACTTCCGCACGGTGCTCGGCCCGGTCCACGCGAACTTTGTGCTGCTGGATGAGATCAACCGCTCCAGTGCCAAGACCCAGAGTGCGATGCTCGAGGCGATGCAGGAGCGTCAGACCACGATCGGCGGCGAGGTGCACGCGCTGCCGAGTCCGTTCCTGGTCATCGCGACCCAGAACCCGATCGAGCAGGAGGGTACCTATGAGCTCCCCGAGGCTCAGATGGACCGCTTCCTCCTCAAGGAGATTGTGCAGTATCCGAGCCCGGCCGAGGAACTAGAGATCCTCAGCCGGATCGACTCCGGGGTCCTCGACCCGCAGGCCCACGGTGCCGGCGCGGTCGACCTCGACGACGTGGTGTTCCTCCAGGACCTGGCCCGCCGGGTTCACGTGGACCCCGCGATCCGCAGCTACATCGTCTCGCTGATCTATGTGACCAGGCGTCCGGGGGAATACCTCGCCCCGGAATCCGCCCGCGCCCTGCGCTACGGTGCCAGCCCACGCGCGAGCATCGCCTTCCTCCAGGCCGCGCGCGCTCTCGCGCTGCTCTCCGGCCGCAGCTACGTGATCCCCGATGATGTGGTGACCCTGCGTCACCTGGTCCTGCGTCACCGCGTGCTGCTGACCTTCGAGGCCGAAGCCGATGGAATTCGCAGCGAGGACCTGATCGACCAGATCTTCGCGGCCGTCCCCACCCCGTAGGGCCTTCGTGAGCACACTTCTTCGCAAGGTCAAGGCCAGGCTGTTTCTGACCTCCCCTCACCGCAGTGCACACCCGCTTGAGGGTGCGCACGCCGCGGTGCTGCGCGGACGCAGCCTCGACTTTGACGATCTTCGTGTGTATCAGCCGGGAGACGAGGTGCGCGATATCGACTGGCGCGCCAGCGCCCGCAGCAACCAGGTCCTGATCAAGCGCTACATCGCGACCCGTCGTCAGGTGGTGAGCCTGACCCTGGACACCGGCGTGACGATGGATGCCAGGGCCGCCGATGGAACCCGCAAACGCGATCTGGCGCTGCTGATAGCCGGGGTCCTCGGCTACCTTTCGCTGCGCCACGGAGACGAGGTGGGAACCCGCTACGCCACCGAAACCGGCCTGCACCGTCAGCGCGGTGCCACATCGGAGGGTCGACTGGAACTCGCCCTGCGGGGCGCGCGGGATCGGGTGGCCGGGGCCGAGTTCACCCGCGAGAAACTGCTGGAGTCCGTGGTTCGTGAGGAGCGCGGTCGTCGCATCCTCACCATCATCACCGATGAGGCACCGATCAGCGCCGCCGAGGAGCGTCAGTTGCGCCGGCTCCGAGTGCAGCACGACCTGGTCTGGATCACCGTCTGCGAGGCACCACTGCTCGGGGTTCCCCGCGAATCCCACGTGGATGTGCAAACCGGCTGGGCGATCCCGACCTTCGCCCAGGGGGACACCGCCCTGATCGAGGCGTTGGCACGGGCCGACGCCGCGGAGCGGGAGCGACGCATCGCGCTGCTGAACGCCCTGTCGATCACGCACCTGGAGATCCGCACCGAAGCCGAGGTTGTACCCGCGCTTCTTGACATGCTGCGACGGAGGCATCGTGCCCGTCGATAACAACCTGTACCCGCCCTATCAGTATCTGCCCGGCTGGTTTTTCCTGGCGCTCGGGGTCGTGATCCTCGCGGTCGCGGCAATCCTCATCGTCGCCCGGCTGACGCGCCCCCTCATCGAGCCCCCCGCGGGGCCCCCGGTCCCCGCCGCCGATCCGGCCATGCTGACCGCCCAGGCCTATGGGGCGTTGCGCGCCGAGTATTTCGGGCGTCTGGACCAGATCGAATCCGAGTATCGCTCGGGCACCCTACAGCCCCACGACGTGCACGCCCGACTGAGTGGCCTGGTGCGCGCCTATGTGAATGAGTACAGCGGGCTGGAAGCCCCCGTGCTCACCTTCACCGAGCTCTCCCGTCGGGGTGTCCCGCCGGTGCTCCTGGATGCGCTGGGACGCTACTACTATCCCAGCCAGTTTGATCCGCACACGATGGTGGATCCCCTCGCCGGCATCGCTATCGCCCGTCAGGTGGTGACCACATGGAACTAGCATCCCCCTGGCTGCTCCTCATCACGCTCGTCATTCTCGGGGTCTCGGTTGCCGCCGGAATCCTGCTGGGCCGACGAGATCCCGCCGCACGTCCCGGCACCGATCCGGTTGCGGTTTCCCGCACCGACCGGTTGCGCTCGCTTCCGCGCTTCACCTCGGTCGTGCGCACCCGCACCCGGCTGCTCGCCGGAGTCCTGGTGCTGGGGTTTGTGGCGATCATCTTCGGCGGGATCCTGGTGGCCCGTCCGACCACCGAATCGGTCACCCGCCCGCTGTCGCACAACCGGGACATCATGCTGTGCCTGGATGTCTCGGGCTCGATGACCGACGTGGACGCCGAGGTCATCGACACCTTCCTGGAGCTCAGCAAGGGATTTGATGGCGAACGGATCGGCCTGACGATATTCAACAGCTCGGCCGCCCAGGTGTTCCCGCTGACCGATGACTACACGCTTGTCCGTGAGCAGCTCACCGCGATGCGCAGATCCCTCACCGATGACACCAGCCTCACCCCCGACTATTGGAAGGGCACGCTCAACGGTACCGGTGCCTCGCTGATCGGGGACGGTCTGGCAGCCTGCTCGCTGCGCTTTGACCACATCGAAACCGACCGGTCCCGCTCGCTGATCTTCGCGACCGATAACGAGGAGTACGGAGCCTCAATCGTAAGCCTCGAGGAGGCCGCGGGCTACGCCACCAATAAGCAGATTCGTGTCTTCACGCTCAACCCGGTCGATGGGAACAACGCGGGCAACACGGATCGCCTGCGTGCGGCAACCGAGAGCACCGGCGGTGCCTACTACCCGCTGCGCGCGACCACCGCCGTCAGCGATATCATCGCCCAGGTTCAGTCTTCTCAGGCACGCGCCCTGCGCGGGGAACCACGCGTGATTCGGACCGACGATCCGGCGCTGTGGTCCGTGGCGCTGCTGATTGCCGGTGGCGGTTTTGTGGTGCTGGTGTGGAGGTTCCGACTGTGATTTTTCAACCGGTGCTTCATCCGGCCCTGCTGCTGGTGTTCCTGATTCCCCTTGTGGTGCTCGCGGCCATCGGACTGGGACGCTCCAACGCGCCCTCCGAGCGCTGGCGATGGGTGGGTCGGATCGGGATGGCGGTGCTGCTGGCCACGATCCTGCTGCGCCCGGGACTGCCCGGCGGCAGTGCCGAAACCCTCAGCGCCAACACCGACGTTCTGCTCGTGGTGGATACCACCGCCAGCTCGATTGCCGAGGACTGGGGCAGCGACCATCAGCCCCGGATGGACGCGATCAAGAAGGACATTCAGGCGGTCATGGAGCGTTACCCCGGCGCCCGCTTTGGCCTGATCAGTTTCGACCGTGAGGCCGAGATGCGGGTCCCGATCACCGCAGACACCACCGCGTTACGCTCGGCCCTGGATGGGCTGACCCCCGAGGTGACCCAGAACTCGCGTGGAACCAGCATCGGGGTGGCCGCCCCGCTGCTGAAGGACGCGCTGGGCCTGATCCAAAACTCCACCGAGGCGCGTGGACGCCTCGTGTTCTACTTCGGTGACGGCGAGCAGACGTCGGATTCCACCCCCGAGAGCTTCGCCGACTCCGCCCCGCTCACCGATGGCGGCCTGGTGCTGGGATACGGCACCGAGCAGGGTGGCAAGATGCGCCAGACCACGGGCACCGTGGACGGCGGTGAGGCCCCCTACATTGAGTATCAGGGTCAGCCCGCTCTCTCGGTGATCGACCAGGACAACCTGCGTACCATCGCCACGCAGCTCGGAGTGAAATACGAGCTGCGCGAGCCCGGCAAAAAGCTCGCGCTCCCCGATCCCCCGGCCACCACTACCTCGGGCACCGCGAGCACGGGAGGGCACGTGGGCACCGCCATCGAACTGTATCCGTATGCGGCGGGGCTGCTCGCCGCCCTGCTGGGCGTCGAAATGGCGAACGCCCTGGCCCAGCTCATCCGGCTGCGCCGCGGCGTCCTCGCGGCGGGGAAGGAACGCTGATGTCCACAACAACGCGCACGGTTGCCGAGCGCAATATACGACGCGCACGCGTGCGGCTCTGGAGCGCGATTGGGGCACTGCCATTCCTGCTGGTGGGGTTACTGCTGGTGATCAAGATCCTCAGCATCTACGCGTTTGCGCATCTGTCCCTGCTCAACGTACACGCCGAGCGCTATTCGGAGAGCGCGGCCGCGGCACGCGGTCTCTCCCCCGTGAACATTTTCGAGCCCTTCAAGGCCCCCTTTGACCTGAGTGTGGGCTTGGCCGAGGACGGACTTTTGACCGAGTCTCGGGAACAGCTCGAGGCGGCTCTGCCGCGCACCCCGGGCCTGGCGATCTGCACGGTGCGGATCAACCTGGCGATGGTGATCGAACGTCAGGGCGATCGGGCCACCCAGGAGCAGGATGTTCCGGGCGGACAGGCGTTCTATCTGGAGGCGCTGAAAACCATCGTGGAGACCTCGCCGAAGTGCCGCACGCCCGAGGCTGATCGCGCCTCCTCCGATCCCTCGCGCAGCATGGATTCGAGCCTCACCACCACCGAGGAATCCATCCGCAGTAAAATTCTGCCGCCTCCACCACCGGATCAGGGCAACGGCTCGGATTCTCCACCCCCGCCCCCCGAGGAGACCCCACCGCCTCCGCCCGGGCCCTCGGATGATCAGTTGGACAAGCTCAAGAAGCAGCTCGAACAGGGTGATCAGGAGCGCGGCAACGGCGGCAACGAGCAGGGCGGCACCCCGGATACGGAGCGACCATGGTAACCCGCAACGATCCCTACCTGGGTGGTAGCGAGGGCGCACCTCCGCCCCCGCCGCCCGGTGGTTATCGCGGCAACACACGGGTTTCGCGGATGATGCGTCCGGCGGCACCCCCGCTGCCCGCGCCCGCCGCACCCGCGCTGCCGGCACCGCGGCCGAGTTCATCACGGGCCGCAAAAATTGTCAGTGCGGTGGTGCTCGCGCATGCGCTGTGGCTGCTGTTTCGTCTACTCCTGCCCGGTGCCAGCAGCTATTACTTCACGATCGGTGCCATCACCGTGCAGGTGCTGATGCTGATCGCAGCCATCGTGATTCTGGTGGGGCCGCGTGGTCGCCGACTCGGCACAATCGCGCTGGTCGTGACGCTGTTTGTCAACGTGGCCACGGTCGGATCGGTGTCCGCGCTGGAAAGTGCACAGAGCGGGAACTACGACGACTATAAAACCTCCGAGCAGCGTAAATGGAACGCCTATCCGGGGATCCGCGGGGTTGATCCCGCCGAGATTCTCGACAAGCCCTCGCTTGAGGAAAACATCGCGCGCACCGACGACCTGAACGCCAAATTGCGAGCGGCCCTCACCACCGAGTTCGGCATCACCTGGACCATGCATGGTGAAAACACCCTGCGTAATAACCGCAACGGGTACGGTGGCGAGTCGATGCTGGTAGACCGCAGCGGTCCCGTGTGGACAAGCGATCGCCCGATGCAGTCGGTGGCCGATAAGCGTCGACTCCGCGACGTGGTCAACCGGGTGATGCTGCAAAACGGCGTCTCCCGCACCATCATGCTGAGCGACCCCAGCTATCAGCCCGATCCCGGCAATCTAGAGCGCTTCTATGGCAGCGCAAACCCCGACCAGCAGCACACCTGGTCGATGGTTTCGGTGGATCGGCAGATCACGTTTTATGTGGATGTCCAGATCTACGACCTCTCCCAGGATCCCACCGGTGCCTTCCGCACCGAACGCGAGGGACAATCGGCACGCGACGGCACCCCGCTTGAGGGGGTGCAGATCTCGGCCCGCGGGTACGAACTGCTCAGCACGGACAAGCGGGACGAGTTCATCGCCAAGCTCAAGACATTCGGACAGTAACAATTTCCGGTATCCCCGTCATGAAACCGTGTCGGCTGGATCTTGTTGTGATGAACCGGCCCCAAATTCCGGTTCCGGCGTTGTGCCCCAAGCATGCCCCCTGCATGCGTCGTGGGGCACAACGCCACCTCGAAAAGTTCGATGCCGTCGGGGCAGTCTGTCCCTGGTGGCGCGCGGCGAGGCGCAACGCCACCTGTGCCTGAGACACCCGTGGGGCGCGCCACACTCCTCGTGGACTAGGCGCCCGTGGCCACCGGTCGCTCGGGATCGCGGGACCAGGCGCTC
The DNA here is from genome assembly GCF_024810155.1 of Mycetocola sp. BIGb0189. Lineage (NCBI taxonomy): Bacteria > Bacillati > Actinomycetota > Actinomycetes > Micrococcales > Microbacteriaceae > Mycetocola > Mycetocola sp. BIGb0189. The sequence goes on along the minus strand of NZ_JANUED010000002.1, from coordinate 18,024 downwards.
CAAGATCCGGCGAAGATCGCCGCAGGCAGTCCCGCCTCGGCCAGCGCCAGGGCCGTATGGGCCGCAGTGATGCCCGATCCACAGGTGGTTCCGATCTGCGCTCCGGGAACCGCACCGACGCCGGCGAATACCGCGCGGAGGCGCTCGGGATCCAGGAAGCGGCCCTTGTCCAGGTAGGTGCCGGAGGGCACGTTGACTGCGCCGGGGATGTGTCCGGCGCGGGGGTCCATCGGTTCGCTCTCGCCGCGGAAGCGCTCCCCCGCCCGGGAGTCGATCAGCACGCCCGAGGTTGCCAGGGCTGCGGCCGCATCGGCGTCGAGGACGGCGTTCTGGCCGAGCTCGGTGAGCACCAGGGTCCCGGGTTCGGGCGTCACCTCGCCGGTTTCCAGCGCCCGGTCCTCGGCCGTCCACGCGGCGAGGCCTCCGTCCAGGACCCGGAGGGTGACAAACCCGGCATCGGCCAGAACCCACCACGCTCGTGCGGCGGGAAGCGAGGCAAACGTGTCATAGGCCACCACCGTGTCGCCGGGGTTGAGGCCCCAGCGGGTTACGGCGGTGTTGAGGATATCCAGGGTCGGCAGCGGATGCCGCCCCAGCGAAGGATCTCCGTGGGGATCTGCCAACTCGGTATCGAGATCGACATACACGGCACCCGGGATGTGTCCGGACAGATAGTCGTCGTGTCCATTGGGCTTGTCCAGACGCCAACGCACATCCAGCACACGAACGGGGGTTTCGGATTCCAGAAGGGCGGCCAGCTCGGCCGCGCTGATGAGGTTACTCATGAGCCCACAGTAGTGCGCCCCGGCTGAATTCTCACCGTGGGTGTCGGTGCCACCAGGAAGTTCTCGCCACTCGTGTGTAACGGAGCCGCCGGTCTCACCCGCGCAGCGGCACCCGCACGTCCCCGCCGGCTTCCTCGGAGACCCGCTCGCCCATCTGAATGACGGTTGGCTCGGTGATGAACCCGCCGGCGAAGAGGCTCTGTCCCTGAGCAAAGCCCTGGGCTCGGCGGATCAGATCCTCGGAAACAAACCCAAACACCTCCGAGAGCTCGGTGAGGTCACGGGGTGCGTTGACCCGCATCAGTCCGAGGTTGTCGCACTGGGAGAGCACGTTGGGGTGGATCTTGGTGGGTCGCTGAGTGGAGAGGAACAGCCAGAGACCGAACTTGCGGCCCTCGGCGGCGATCTGGATGAGACGCTGGGTAAGTGCTTTTTCGACCGCGGTGACCGGTTCGGGAGAGCAGAGGTTGTGCGCCTCATCGATCACGATGAGCATGGGGCGGCGTTCCTCACGGCGCTCCCAGAGGTGTTCGAGCACCGCCAGAGCCGCCACCTTGGGCTCGGCCGGGTGATCAAACCCGCCGAGGTCGAGCACGGTCGCGCGGGGACGCTCGTCGATGACGTCGGTCACCGAGTGGGCGCCGCGCGACCACAGCTCCCATTCGAGCACCTGCAGGTTTTCCATCCGGTTGGCCAGGCGGCCCTCCCACTTATCGCCGCTGTCGCGCAGCTTACGCACCATCTCGGCGGTGTCAAAGTCGGCGGCGTCAAAGTTCTTGGTCTCGCGGTCGAGGTGCAGGAGGACGTTGTACTCCTCGGAGTCGGCGATCGGATCGATCTGCAGCACTGCGGCCTTGGCGGCCGGCGAAAGGTCCACGTAGCGCACAAGCAGACGCTCCCCCTCGGCCCGGCCGGACCGGAACACCCGCATGTCGAGGTCGCCCCACCGCTCATTCGCGGCATCGGTCGCTGTGGGCCGGGTTTCGCGTAGACGGACGAAGTCGGCGTTGGGATCCAGGATCAGCAGGGGCAGCTCGGTGTGCAACAGGAGCTGTTCAAGGACCACACCCAGGGCGTACGTCTTCCCGCTTCCGCTTTGTCCGCACCAGAACGTGTGCCGGTTGAACTTTCGTGCGTCAATCTTTGCCGGCGTTCCCGGTGCTTCGAGTACGTCGCCGATGATCAGCTCGGTCATGGTGTCCTTTCGCTTTGACTCCAAGAATGGTCTGTTCCGGCGAGAAGGTAAAGGGGTATTTGAGGTTTTCTGGCGAACAACTAGAACGTTCTGGCAGGATCGGTTCGAAGCTATGCACTAAATGATCGCTTGGCGTATTCCAGGCAGGTGCTGTCAATGAATGATGCGTGTAGGCAGTCCCAATAGAAGTCTTCGTTATATTCAAATTATGGAGAACCCTCGCGACCTAGGCTGGTCCGGACGAAACACGCACTCGATCCGGTTGCGCACACACGACGGTCACAAGTCATAAGTCGTAAGTCGTGAGCACCCTCTTCGTCGATGAATCCAAAGCAAAGGGCTACACGATGGTCGCAGCTCTCGTTCTGCCAGGCGACATCGCAGTACTTCGCCGCAACGTTCGATCGCTGGTGTTGCCCGGCCAACGGCGCATCCACTTCTCCAAGGAAAGGCCTGAACGCAAGCGCCTGATCTTGTCGCGGTTTTCCGAGTTCGGTGCCCAAGCACACGTGTTCCAGTGTGTGACGAAAAACCAGATCATCGGGCGCGAAGCATGCCTGTCAGGAATCGTTACCCATGCCGCCCAGCGCAGCTCCACCAAGATTGTGATCGAACGAGACGAGTCAATCGAAAAGGCTGATCGACAGTTCCTCTTCCAGGAGGTGAGGCGACATGGTCTCAAATCAGCGCTCAGCTACGACCTCCAGGTACCGCATGAAGAGCCACTGTTGTGGATTGCCGACGCGATCGCCTGGAGCTACGTCAAAGGTGGCGAGTGGAAGTCACGAGTGAACCCTCTCATCACAGGTATCACAAGAATTTCTGCATAAAAACGCGAAGCTCGGCCCACCGACCGTCCGGAAGGCTACCGAGCTCACTTCACACCGCTACTGCAATGTGCAAGATCAGCATAGCCAGACGGTCGAGTAGAAGCCATCCCTGTGTCCGCGATGCTCCCCGATCTTATTCAGACAGCGCAGACGATCCCCGATTAGCGGCGAGTTTGCACCGTCTGAGCGCCTCATCGAATGGCTATTGATACGTGTCAAGCACCTGCGCTGTTCACTGACCGCGCACGCAAAAGGCCGAGACCCGCAGAATTCCTGCAGGTCCCGGCCTTTCGCAAACCCGGGGAGACCCAGATGGGCTCCGGGCTTTCCCGGGATGTCGGTAGGTACCCTAAAACTTAGAAGTCCCAGTCCTCATCCTCGGTCACGACGGCCTTGCCGATGACGTAGGAGGAGCCCGAGCCACTGAAGAAGTCGTGGTTCTGTTTTTCTTCAAGCGGCGCCTTTGCATGCCTGTAATCTTGCGGTTTTTTCATACTCCTGAATCGCCCTCAATCGGGCTAGATGTGGGTGGATTGTGGGCAAAATGTGGGCAGCCGAAGCTATCCTGGGTCCATGAAGGTTATTTTGCAGGTGCGCCCGTCCGAGGTCACAACTATCGAGGTCGAGGCCGACACGTACGAGGCTGCGCTCGAGCAGGCCCAAGCGCAGGTGCCCGAGGGGTTCGCGGTGTTGTCGATCCGCAAGGAGAAATAGCACTCGTTTGGGGGTGTTTCGACTGTGGGTTTTCGTGTTCAATATGAATGTAACCCTCGGGTTATAAAGGCCCCGCCCCACTGCGGGGCCTTTCCCTTTTAACGCATCATTTTCGTGTGGCCCTCTCAGTGGGGGTGTTCGCTCAACACCAACACGGGTTGAATGGGTGAGCAACCATTCCTGGTAGCGCATGCCCCTCACGCCCCGGCGTGAGGGGCACTTCCAGTTAAACAAGAAAAGCGGGGCGGCTCCCGAAGGAACCGCCCTGCTATCACTACTAAACGTTCGACACCCGTAGCCCAAGTCTCGCCGCTTATCCCACCGAGCCATATGCGTGTGTAGGATCTAAAGGTCCCCTGGCGGCCGCCCCACAGAAAGTAAGGCACCCCGAGAATGCAGATCGGGACGCTGGGGGTCAAAGATACACCCCGCGAAAATCATCTGCCTGACAGGCTAATGGTGCCGTATCTTGTAGGTATGAAAACGATCATCAAGAAAATCGTGGCTTACTTCGTGCAAGACCACGAGGGTGAGTTATCTCGGCTTAACAGGCTCGACCGAGACTTCCGGTAGCTTTCGCTCCCCGATGAGCCACCTCGGAGGGGAAAAAAGTGGAGGGACAAGCTTTCCGATAGCTGTTCCGACCAGTAGCGACACTGTGGCGATGAGGGCAGAGCCCACCAGCAGGAACCCGAAAGACTCGATAACCCCGCTGGGAGCCCACCCCGCCGGCATCATGAGCGACAGGTACCACAGCACGGGGACATTGAGAACATAGATGGGCATCGTGCGTTTCCCTAGGTGGGCTAGCCCTCGGCTGATAGCAAAGCTTTTTTGATCAGCCCATACCAGCACAAAAAGCACGGCATAGACGGCGCAGGCCGCGATGCCCAAGAACATTATCTGGTCGCTCCCAAACTTCATCCAGGCAAGCGCAATCCAAACTATCGCTGCACCGAGCGCGATAAGACCAGTTCGCCGGTTCGCAGTAAACCGTTTAATGCTTTCGCTGAGCACAAATCCCGCAAAGAACCAGATGAAGTTCTTTGGCACATCAGTAAGAGCCCCAACTTCAGCGTAAGGCGTGACTCCGATCGTTACCGAGGCGAGAACAGCAGCAACCAGACCCATCCGGGGGGTTCGGGATAGGAGCTTAGCGAGCGGGTAAAAAATCGCCAGCGCCCATAAATACCACAAAGTGTTTAGTTTGAAGGTTGCAGACATCGACCAGCCTAGCCAGCTTGGCTCGGCCCAAAGGTTCGGATGGAAAAAGTAGATGATGCTGTAGATGCTCACCCACACTAAGTACAGGTAGTAGTAGTGCAGTGTGCGCTTCCGGAAGACTGTGCCCCAAGAGGTGACAGCGAGTTTCGCGGCGAGTGCGCCTGACAGCAGAAAGAAAAGAGGCATTCTTACTGGTGTCAAAATATGCATCCGCCGCGAAACCCGTGCCGCGAGACCATCGGGGCCGTAATCGACCAGTGCCGGGTACAGGAAAAATAGGTATAGGTGCCACATCACTACAAGCAATATGGCTAAACCTTTGGCGGAGTCCACCCACCGCAACCTGTTCCACGCACCAATTTTACTCATAACGGTTGAGCTTACCGCGTTACGCACCCGCTGCCGCCCAGCTTTCTCCCGCGCGCGATCTGGAACACGAGGCGGCTAAGTTCTCTCTAGCTATGCTGCGCATCGTGGACGGCATCCGGCACGCACCATATGGAGCTTTTTCCTATTCCGAGCATGGCGCTTTCCACGACCGTGCGACGGCTCTCGCCACGGACGACCGGGCCTTTCAGGCAAAGACCGACCCAGCAGTCATGGATGACCTGTTGAACGAACTCACCTCGCTCAGAGCAGACATCGCCGGACGCATCAGCACGGACTAAACACGAAAAAGCGGGGCGGCCCCGGAGGGCCACCCAAACTGGTACGATCTCTAGCGCGTCCCCAGACCATAGGAGTTACTAGATGCGCGCCATTGCAGCGTTTTTACTGCCAGTCACTCTCATGCTGGCGGGGTGCGCAAGCACCCCCATGCGAACCTATTCAGAGCCGCCCCGAGTTCTATTCGTCGGGGACAGCCTGACCGACGGGTTTTTCGCCACTGATCAAGAATCAGGGTTCAAGAGCGTCGTTCTCAGCTCCCTCATTGAGGTGGAGCCGACCGAGACGGCCCTTGCCCATCAAACACTTACTACGGTAAGTCGCATATTGGACGTGCCGGAACGGCTTGACCTGGCAGTCGTGGAGCTTGGCACGAATGATGTCGGCGAAAAAACTGATTTGGTCAGCTTCGAGCAACAATACAATTCACTGCTCGGACGCATCCGCGAAACATCAGATGACGCTTTGCTGATTTGCATGGGAACCTGGACCACCTGGGGCGACTCTTACGACAAAGTAATCGAGAAAAGCTGTGGCCGCTCGAACGGGACATACATCGATCTCTCGAAAATCATGTCGAAGGATGGAACCCGCGGGCCGGTTGGTGATTCGACTTTTGTAGGCCCGCGGGACGACTTCCACCCTAATGATCTCGGCCATCAGCTAATTGCCGAGAAGACAACCGAAGTGATCAAGAAAAAAGCTCCTGGGATGATTCGCGCCACGACCCAAGGGTAGCTAAGATCGTTCACCAGCATTGTTCGCATTCAGCTTTGCAAGCTCATCCACGAAACGCTCCGAGTACGAGGTTAGCCCGGAAAGAGGCACCGTCACGGGATCAACAACGGGCCCCGGCGTCAGCTCTCCGTTCTCGTCTTCCACGAGAACAGGTTGAATGATGAAGTGAAGGATGCGAGTGGTCATGACGAGATCAGCCCCAGATTGATTAGTGCGCCCTTGATCGCGTTGACCTGAGCGATGGTAGTGGAAAGGTCGTTAGCCCATCCCGGCGTTACCGGGACACGGGAAACGGGGGCAGCGCCGAAGAAGCCGAGCTGCCCATGAACGTTGATCTGCAAGGCCGTTGTCCATGCACCGCCCTCGTTGCTCCCAAAATCACCGCGGATGCCACCTCCCTGGAATGACAGCTTGTCACTGGTGGACCACACGCGAGTGGCGAACCACTTGCTTTCTTGGCCCGTGGCGGATAGGTAGGTTTCCCCGTTGATCGTGTGATAGGTGCCGCTTCTCTGGCTTGATCCAACGCCAGGCGCACCGGTTACCAGGACTTGTGCGGCCACATCAGACCCGTTTTCGGGAGCTACCGTGACGAGGCGCTGCGCCCAGATTCCACCCTCAGTGAGGACCCTAAAGGCAGAGCCCAGCTTGTCTTCTGCTGCGAAAACCGACTGCGCCCACTTGGTTTTAATCGCCGGGTTTGCTCTTACCCGAAGCACTGGCTCTGCGTTGTCTGCATTCTGGAAGAGATCCATGAATGCCGACCCGCCGCCATTCTGCGCGCCGAAGAATGCCGAGTTAGTAGCCGAAGGGTAGTTATCGAGGTAGAACCCCACACCCTTCGCTTTATTGGCGATCAGTAGGCCTGGTTTGTCCTCATAATCGTTGCCGATCCCCATGAGGTATGCGCCCTTGAATCCGGGGCCAGATGTCAGATGGATGGTCGATGCTGAGCCGGTATTGTCGATGAGGTCTACCAGCGGCGTGGTTCCGTTGTTGAATCTGTAAGCGCTCTGCGGCACAAAGTGCTGGCGGAGCGCAGCCCTTGTCTGAGTCGCTCCGGACTCCTGGTTCACATATCCAGCAACAGTTTTGTCGCTTTGGTCCGCGCCCAACGCGTTGTATCCTGCTGGGCCTCGAATGTTTCCGAGGAACTCAATTCGATTTGCCATTATTTACCCGTTTCTCCGGTTTACGTCACCGGTCGTGCTATCTACCCAGATCCACCCAGTTGGCCAAGGGTCGGGACGGGTCGCCTGCCAAAAAACATGAGCCGGAGACCAACCCTCTCCGTCTGATCCATCCGTTACTTCTCCGCCACCCTGTTTGGCAAAAAACGAAAACAAGTCTTGCGACTGATAGTTGCCTACAGCGTCCAACCATGTAGCCGACACGATGTACTTCGCCGACCCAGCGATACCCTCCGAGGACACCAAGTCGACTGTGAACGACCCATCTGCATTGAGATCAGCCTTCACAGGTCGAGTTGTCAGCATGCTTCCACCAGTCAGACCATACGAAGGCCGGTCCAGACGAAAATGCAATGCCGGGCTAAGACTCGCGAAAGCAGATAGCGCAGGGTCAGTCAGTCGCCCCCTATAAATAGGCATCAGCTACCGTCCTTGACGCGCTTCCCCGGAGTGCGCTCGTGCGAGTACACGCTGGTCAGGATCGACACGACGCCGGCCAGAGCCGATGCCGACGCAACGCCAGCCCAGTCAACCTCGATCAGGCCGATCGCAGTAGTACCGATAACCGCTACAGCAGTCTGCGCGAACGTCTTGATCGCGCGCTCGCCGGCGTAAATCCAAAAGTCCTTAGTCAGGTAGTCCATTACTCCCCCTTCGTGAACCGGCCGCGTTCATCACGCGGCTGGGTCCGTTCTTCCAAAACTGCGATGCGGGTGTGGTCACTGCCGAGCTTGTCCGTGATCGATTTAATCGAATCTTCGACAGAGGCAAGACGCTCAGAGAGCATCCCTGTCGCGCTCTCGTTGCGGTCTACCGCGTCGCGCATGCTGCCACCGTGATTGGGCAGCACCTCATGCTTCACGGCGGCCAGGGACGCAGTGGTCGCCGCCGCGTGCGCTTCAGCCGACGCAGTATGAGCTCGCGTCTCGGCCATGAACCTTGGCAGCTCGGACAAAGCATTCAGAAACACACCAAGCGCCTTCAACGACGGCCAAACCTTCCGCAAACCAGCAAGGGTCGCCGCTACCGCGACGACCCATAAAACACCCTCACCAATAGTGAGAGCACCCATCCATTCAGGCACCCATTCCGGCATCAGCTACGAGACGCCTGAGCGATCTTCTTTACCAGCGCTTCGCCTCGCGCTTCAGCCTCCCGCGCGAGCAAAGCAACCTGCCCCTCGGTGAATCCAAGCACAGCACCGAAAGCCTGCCGATTGGCGGCAATGGAATCGCCCTGCTCCCCCGAAGGGGACGTGTAGATTCGCGCACTGTGCTCGGTGATGAGTGCGACCGTGCCCGGCGCGGGCACTGTAACCTGAACAATCTTCGGCATATCCTCAACCTCCAAAATAGGTGCGGGGCTCCCCGGCGCGGCCAGGCCCGGCTTTGCCGCTTCCTGAACCCCCAAAACTGTGTGCCCGAGGAACGCCCCCGGACCGATGGCCCAACCCTCAAACTTGAGGTGGCCCCATGCTCTGCGGAACTCCGCCGGCGTAACTGCACCAGTGAAGCCACGAACTGGCAGATCGATCGTTGCGATTCTCCGGTCAGCGGTCATGATTGCTACATGCCCGGCATCTCCCCAGATCCGCTTCCCATCGCGCAACCACGTGCCCATAACCCCGGACCAATAAAGAACCGCGCCCGCCGGCGCATCTTCAAGCCGACCGGGAACAAGAGCACCCTTGGCCTGTGCACCCTTTCGCGCATCTGTGGCCCACTGGTATCCGCCCTGCTCACCGTCGGATTTCGGGGATCCGAAAGCCTGCCAGGTGACCTGCAAACACCAGCCGGGCGTCACCTTGCCGGCATTCCGCAACCGCGACGCGGCCGCCAGACCATCAAGATTCTTCGGCTCAAACTTGGTCAACTGGTTCTCCCTTCTTCTGCACGGGTGCGAAATCAGCACCCAGCCGTTCAGCTTTTACCAGCCATGAAAAACGGCCACCAGGTTTCCCAGTGACCGTGAAAGTGTTTCCCTCGATATCGCCCCAGTCGGCGATAAATCCGCGGGCCGTTACCAGCACCGCCCGACCATACGGTTTCGTGAGGTCCTTGAAATACGTCGGTAGCTGCACCTCGGCGGCTCCGGTTTCATCAAGAGCTAGCTCGCCCCAATACTCGACACCAGATACGGGCGACTCGGTGGCCGCATGGTAAAGCTCGGATGTGCGATCAGTCGGATGATCCATGACGAACTGCTTTGCACCACTCACGGTGAGCGCACCTTGAACAGCAACCTTGCCGCCGCCGACGGTGAGACCGGCGCTGGTGTCAGGCGGGATTATAAGAACGCTCCCCAGTGATGCCGAGATGCTTCCCCGCGGCTGGAAGTTGATTGATCCTCCATCGCCCAGCCGCTCGAAGCTCATAGAGCCCACCACGACCTTGCCTGGGCTCTGCACAACCAAGTCATTTTCGAGCGTTGTTCGGGCCCGAAGGCGAGTAGTTCCCGTCACATCAAGAGTTTTGGTAATGCGAGCGTCACCCGACACCTCAAGCGACCTTGTCACCTTAGTGTCTCCGTCGAAACTCGCGGACCCGTACCAGGTGAGTGCGCCCTGACCGGATGTATTTCCATTGAACTGGCACGGACCGTTGAAGGTGAAAGTGCCCACGCCCGTGACCGCTCCGCGCATCCACATGGGGCCAGTCCAGTCAAAAGTGCCCGACCCTCCGAGTCGGCCTGAAATGGACTGGCTACCCGTAGTCGTGGACGACCCTTGAATGGTCAGCCCTTCGGGCGAGGCGATCCGCAAACCGCCTCGTGTGACGGACGTGTACCCAACAGGCGCAGCGGCGTTCAGACGTCGCACCTGATTAGCCTGAGTCGATCCGCCCTGCTTGAGATTGTCAATTCGGCCCAATTGCCTGCACCTCCAATGAGACAGAGTCAGTGAGGTCGCATCCGAAGCTGATCACGTACTGGCTGTACATACCGGGCGGGATTACCGGGTCCTCTGAGACACGCATGCCCGCGGTCATGCCGACTTTGATGTCAGTGATTGAAGGCAAGTCTTTTTGCCCCCCGTTGATGGCGAATGACCACTGCTCAGTGATTCGACCGAACGTGATCGCGTCAGCCTTCGCTTGCGCATTCAGCTGCGCGTAATCGTCCATTTCCTTGTACGGCATGGAACCGTCAAGGAAAATCGTTCCAGGCGGACCTTCCGTGCCGTACTTGCCGTACCGCATGTCCTGCTCAGATCCCTTACCGATCGTGTGCACGCCCGAAAGGGTTTTCTGCCCGTTGCGCTGCCTAGTGAACTTCGCGATCCCCCCAGCAGGAGCATCCTTATGCCATTCCACTAGCCCCGCAGAAATCCGCGGGGTGCCAACGACCAACGCCCATTCAAGCCGTCCGCTAGGAGACCACCTCGGCGCGAAATCGATGTCCGGGCCACCATCCGCGTTTTGAATCTCAGCAAGCATCTGCTCGATAGTCCAAAATTCGTAGTTCCAGAACGTTCGAGAAAAGCCCCCGTCCGAGTCCCCAGGCAAGATGATCGGAAGATTCCATCGGCCGGCCTGACCGCCGATCACCTGTCGAAGAAGGATGGCCCGAGTAGCCCCAACCCACGACTTGTTCACCACTGATAGCGTGCCGGCAGGATACTCAGGAACATCTGTGGATCCGGTGACCGCAAATGGAAGCCGACGCGAAAGGATTGTGCGCACACATTCTGTCTTCACCACGATGGTGCGCGATGCCGCGTCATACACGTCATCGATGATGTACCCGGCATACATCACCACACCGTTGTATTCGGCGACAACGATCATTTCCCAGGGGGCCGTTAGGCGAGTCCAATCGTGAACGTCGTCCACATCGAAAGTCGCAGAACCGGTGCTCACCGCGTTGATGGTCCGAGTGAACGACCCCGCCTTCGGCTGCACCGTGGCCACTGGAAGGTGGGTAAGCGCAGAAACGATTTTGTACACCCACATATCAGATCTCCGTATCGGTGAGTCGAACCGTGAGCGTGCCGCCGTTCACTGAATGAGCGACTTTTGTCCCACCAGGGATCGACCACATATCTGACCGAACAGCCAGCCCGTAGCGCACCTGCCCGTTGACCCGAAGAACACCAGTGGCCATATCGATGGTGTGGGTCTCTGTGGATGGCATCGGAACTGGCACCACCCATTGCTTCCCATCCGGGCCTGAAAGGGTGTAACCGCCAATCGTTGGTCCCTTGATGGTGAAAACGGGGTATGCCTCAGCGTTGCCCCTATGAAAAGCAAGCTGTCCAGCGGAAAACTCTCGAGTGTCGCCGTACTTGCGCGGATCGGGGCACACGAGCTGGATCAGGAAATCCCCGACCGAGGGATCCGACGCCATTGGTTCACATTTGGCGCTCTCGAGACGGCAATTCGCCCACAGTGTCTTGCCTTCATAGGCGACGGTCACGCGCCCGAGCTGGCCACCATTCAGAACCGACGTGAGCTGATATCGCAACTGATCGAGATCCGCCGCAGAGTCAGCCAAGGCGTGCCCTGAAAAAGTAAGCACCCGGGCATTCAAGTACCCGGGTGCATCAAACTGGCCGTGGCCCAAGGGGCGGTCGGACCTGGTGGATCTCAGCGATCCACCATCCGTCCACCCCTTGAAACCTGACGGGTTGATCATGAACCCACGATCATCTCCCGCAGCCCTGCCTACCATCCGCAAAACGATCTGCGGCGGCTGGCCAGGAAGGCCAATCATGATGCTATTCATTTCGGCCCTCCCACTCTCGCTGTGCCGCGTACGCGTGCGCGAACTCGGTCCCGTTCATCCCCGGCGAAGCCATGACTGTAATCTGGTCGCCCTCTCTGCGCTCACTCGAAGCCGACCCGCTGAGCGCGTCGTAAAATTTTCGATTGAGGGGAACTACGGCCTCGTCGTATTTGCCTTCGCCGATGTTGGCCAAGATGCCGCCAGGCTGCTTCGAGATGATGCCACCCTCAGCAAGCCGCGGAATCTTCGGGATATTGAAACCGATGGTCTTTCCACCAAGGTCGCCCGGGAACCAATCAGGCACATCGATTGCCATCGAGTTGATGCCACCGATCGCGCCGTTGATCAGATCGATAATCCCGTTGATTGGCGCTTTGATGAGATCCTTAGCGGTTTTGAAAGCGGACTCCATGAAGCCTGGAATGGCACCAAAGACATCGTCAACGGTTTCCCCGATGCCGTTCATAAGGTCAGTGATGCCCTTCGACACTGGCGCGATAATGGTGTCCTGTACCCACTGCATTCCCTTGCCAATTCCGTCAAGAGCCGGCTGAACTGCGTTCTCGTACAGCCATGTGAAAATCGCGCCAACGCCGTTGATCATTTCCACCCAACCGTTGAAAACGCGAAGGATGACGTTCTCGTAAATCCATTCAAAAATCGCGCCAATAAGATCAAATGCTGGCTGGATAGCGTTCTCGTACAGCCATGTGAAAATCGCGCCAACGCCGTTGATCATTTCCACCCAACCGTTGAAAATGCGAAGGATGACGTTCTCGTAAATCCATTCAAAAATCGCGCCAATAAGATCAAATGCTGGCTGGATAGCGTTCTCGTACAGCCATGTGAAAATCGCGCCAACGCCTTCAATGGTCGTTTTGACAAAATCGGCAAAAGGAGTAAAAACGTTGTCCTTGATCCAGGTGAAGATGATGCCAATTCCGTCGAACGTCCGCTTGACCACGTTCTCGTAGAGCCAGTTGAAGATCCAACCGATGCCATCGAAAGCAGGCTTGATCGCGTTGTCATAGAGCCACTGCGCCGCAGCCGCCATGATCGCAAAATGAATCTCAAGCCCCTTGGCGAAGGGGACCACGATGTTTTCGTAAAGCCAAGTAAATACTTCGCCGATCCCGTCGAAAATCGGTTTGATCGTGTCGTTATAGAAACTCACGAAAAAGTCGCTGATTTCCTCCCAGTGCTCCACGATCCATTGGATCGCAAGGCCCATCGGGCCGATCAGGAAAGACAGCAGAAGGCCCCAGTGATCCTGCACAAACGAAACAATGTTGTCGATTGCGTCGCTGAAGAAGTTCGCGATGTTGTTCCAGGCGTCCACAAAGAAATCGACTACGGCTTGGAAACCAGCAACAATGTTGTCCCATGCCTCACCAAGGAACTTGGTGAAATTTGCCCAGATTTCCTTGCCCACATCAGTCTCAGTGAAGAACCAAATGAGAGCCGAGACTAGCGCCACAACTGCCGTTACGATGAGCCCGATTACACTCGCTCTCGTGGTGGCATCGAAAGCCTTCTGGACTTTATCGGCAATCGATGTCGCCGCAGCCCATCCCTTCACGGCCAAAGTCCAAACAGTAAATGCGGCAGCTCCTGCGGCCGCGCCGACTGCGAGCGGCGTCAGCCACGAACTGTTCGATTGCACCCACTCGAACACGTTTTTGATGACATCGCCTGTGGTCTCAAACGCTTGGCGCACATCCGCACCAACCTTGACCAGGCCCTCGAGGTCGTCACCGAACTGGTCTCGGGTTTCTTTGTTCATCGTCAGACCAGAAACCAGATCCTTGATGCCCTCACCCACGGCCTTAGCGGTTTCACCGATGGCCTTGCCCACGTCCTTTGCAACGGGACCCAGGTCATCAAACAGTGTTGTCAGATCGCCGAACCCGTTCTTGAGTTCAGGGAAAATCCCCGATAGCAAGTCAGCGCCCAGACGGCCCATAGCTGCACCCATGTTGTCGAGTGCGCCCTTGAATGTGTCACCGGACGATGCCGCTGCGCCACCCAGGCCCTTCTCCATAGCGTCCTGGAAAGTGGCGAAGTCAATCTTGCCAGCAGATGCCATCTTGGAGGCTTCTTCAGCGGTGACGCCCATCTGGTCAGCCAGGAAAGCGAGCGCCGGCACACCAGCATCATGAAGTTGGTTGATGACGTCCATCTGGACCTTGTTCGATGCGGCGGCCTTGTTGAAGATCGCGCCCATCTCGCCCATGCCGGTTCCGGCGATGGTCGAAGCATCTGCGACCAGCTTCAGTGTGCGCTCAAGTTCAGCACCAGGCTTGACGCCAGCAGCGACGGCGTTTGCTGCGGACGTGCCAGCTTCAGCGAGTCCGAACGCCGTTCCCTTCACGGACGCAAGCGCATTGTCCATGATCAGTTGCACCGACTCGCCCGAGTGGCCCAGGCCTGTCAGTTTGGCTTTCGCCTGGTCAATTCCGTCGAGACGGCTGAAGCCCTTCACCAGGGCGGTACCGATACCGCCTACGGCTACAGCCCCGACAGCCAGCGCGCCGCCCTTGAGGGCCTTCCCGATCCCCCCAAGAACCTTGTCTCCGACAGACTTGCCAGCTTTAGTCCCCGGATCGTCCTTGTCAATCTCGTCGGCGATCTGCTTCCCTGCGCCCTTGCTGACAATAATCAGCGACACCTCAGCTACAGCAGCTTCAGCCATACACACCCCCTGTGTACGCAAAAGGGGCCGACCATCAGGCCAGCCCCTCTTGCTTCATTCCGCGCCCTGCAAGGCGTTCACGAGCTTCTTCGATCGGTAGTGCCGTGGCATTGATCCGCTGCCCTGTCTGCCAGGGTCGCGGCGACGGCTTCGGCTTCTTCTTGCCCGAGTTCACAGCCAGCGTCAGGTCGTACAGCTCGAGAAGAATCTGACCTTCGCGCGACAACGGATATTTCCATCCCACGATGGCTGCATGCAGCCATGACGCTGGGTCGCGTGCCGAAACCCTCAACCACGACAGGACTTCCCCCAGACAGTCGCTATCACGCAGATCAGCTACCGACCAGCCGCCCTTGCGGAGCTCGTAAACGAATTCATCTTCGTGCTCCGCCGCTAGGCGTCGGAGCTCTTGGATTTCCCCAGTTCGACGTACTCCGACCACGCGGAGAAGATTTCACCAGTGTGCTCGTATGCATCCCACGACGGCCGCGAAGTCAGCGACTCCGGCAGGACCTCAGTGAGGAAAACATTGATGAGCGCCTGCGAGGTCATCTTGTCGTAGGCATCCTTCTGGGCACCCGCATAGACCTTCGGCTTGGGTACACCATCTGTGGCGGTGATGATCGCCTGCGGGGCAATGCCCGGCAGCTCATACACCTCGCCGTCATACGAGAATTTGAAGTTAGGTCGAACCTTCGGAGTGATTTCAAGCATCGCGATTCCTTGCGTAGGGAAAAAGTGAATGCGTGGGAAAAGGAAAGGTGGACGCGCCCCACGCAACGCGCCCACCTGGTCTGTTACTTGTCCTTGCCAGCAGCCTTGCCCGCAGCATCGCCAGTGGATGCCAGGGCCGGGTCAAACACCTTCTCGGTGCCACCGTCGATCTTCGCCGACGGGTAGCCCTTGATGGTGATCTCGTACCCGATGGCCTCACCAGAGGCGTTGGTCTGGTCGCCCACTTCGGTGACCTCACCCTCGGGGATCCACACCAGGCGCTCGTACGCGCCGTCGAAGACCACAAACACGAACGATCGGCGTCCACCAGTACGGCCCGGGTTCACGACATAAGTACCATCAGCACCAATGTCGGACTCCTTGAGGCCGTTGTAGAGAGCCACGGTCTCGCGGTTCGTCTCGATCAGAGTGAACGTGTACGAGATCCCCGATTCGGTCACGACCACACGGACCTCGGCGGCATCCTGCCAAGCTCGAAGCGAGGTGGTCGAACGGTCGATCGTGCGAGAGGTCCCGTCCTCACTCAGATACCCGAGGTTGCGGTACTGGGCGAGCGAGTCACCCGGACCAGTCGGTGCCGGCGCATTCGTCTCACCCACAAACCATGCACCAGTAACTGCGACCCGCACGTTTGCGGCAGTCAGCCCCGCGCGGGCGTCTTCTGCAGTAGTCATCATTGCTCCATCCGCCCGAATCCGGGCATAGAAAAAGCGCCCCCAGCGGGAGCGCGTCAGTCTTGTTTGATCAGCGGAAATCGGTTCCGCGCCGGGTCACGTTCGCAACCATGTACCACTCGAAGCCTTCGGCGGCCGCCACAACCTCGACAGGGCCAGCAGACACCTTGCAGCGCACGATCGGATCCCCATCGACCAGGCCCCGCCCCCACGCGTCTTCGAAAAGCGCTTTCACAAGAAGCGCAAGATCCTCAGCGTCGAACTCGTCTTTGCAGATCACCCGCACACGAAGCGTGGTGTCATCCAACGTGTCGTAGTCCCCAGCACCCGAACCCTGGAACACCGAGACCATACGGTCTTTGAATCCTGGGCGGCGGCCCTTCACGGGAAGGACCTTGTTGGCTACCGTCACTCCGGACGCGTACGGCTCAGGCCGAGCCTTCAGGAGGGTATCAAGCTTCGGCACCACGGAGGCAACCAAGCTGTCAAAAACAACCGTCATGACGCCCCCTTCGCTTTGCGACGAGCCTTGATAATCGCGCTCCCGCGCTTCCTCGACTGTTTGGTCGCGGCGCGGCGACGACGAGTAGCACCAGTGTTGCCGTTGGATTTGTGCCCGGACGGCACAACGGCCTGTAGTGCAGCCAGCGCCTCGCCGGTGTCCACTTCAGTCTGGAAAGGGATCTTGGTGGTCACCGTGCCGCGGGCGCGATAGCCGCCGCCGACAACCTTTGTGACCTCGGTTTTTACCGTGCTTCCAGGCAGCCGGGCCGCAACCTGACGCGCTAGCCCTGCAACGTGCTCTTCCATGCCGGCAGATCCTGTAACTTGACGTCCCCATTCGCTGCGCTTGAGCTTCACCTTTGTCTTCGTCTTAGCCATGGGCCACCTCGTGCCGGCGAAGAACGATCACCGTTCCCCGATGCCGTGAATCCTGATGATGCCAATCGGCCTCTCGCCCGTCTGCTTCGTATTCGACGCCGCGAACGATGAACCGGTCGGACGCTTCGGCATAACAGAAATGAGGCGGACGGAAGTACAAGGTGCCGCCAAAGTTGGCAACCGTGCGCTCCACATCTTCATCCTCAACCTGCACGAGCGGCGCGAACGCTTTCGCGATGTGGTCGGTCCGAGCCTCAACCATGATCGGTTTCCCGCCACGATCGATCTGGCCCGAATCCACGAGCCGAATACGAGTCACCGCCAACGCCATGGATACCCCACAGGGATCGTGTTCACTGTGAATGCCGCACCCGTGCGCGAACCAGAAAGTTCCTTGATCTGATCGTTCGTCAAGATCATCGCACCCGGGTTCGCGCCACCATAGGTGACCGAGTCGGTGAATGGCCCCGTGGTGGTGTTGGCTTGGCGAGTACCTGAAGGGTTCTTCAGTTTCTCGATTACCAGCGCGACCGTGATCTTACGGACTCGCGCCAGCGGAATAGGCGACGGCACCCGAGACGCCATGTCAGGGAAACGTCCAAGGATCGTGTCCTCAGCTTCCTCTACCAAAGCATCAATCTGCTCATCAGTCGCGGTGATCGGTTCGGGCAGTAGCCATCGGAGCTTCACATCATCGACGGTCGCCCACATAGCTACTCCGATTCGGTCTTGCGGGGTCGCCCACGCTTCGGCTTCTCAACGGCACCCTCCGGCACCTCGTCGCCAGCAACGGTCTCGACTACCTCGACCGCCTCGGTTTCACCCTTGGGCTCAACCACATGCTCGCCAACAACGGCACCCTCCGGCACCTCGTCGCCAGCCACGGTCTCGACTACCTCGACCGCCTCGGTTTCACCCTTGGGCTCAACCACATGCTCGCCAACAACGGCACCCTCCGGCACCTCGTCGCCAGCCAC